>JANOEH010000176.1:0-3635 GCA_031413115.1 Candidatus Eiseniibacteriota bacterium
GCCGAACCGGCGCCCGTCGCTCGAGCACGAGAACCTGGGGCCGGCCCGCGACGCCATCCACGAGCTGTTCATGGAACACGTGATGGCCCATGCCCCGGGCTACAAGAAGCTGATGACCTGGACCGCGCAGCCGATCATGCCGACGCCCGGCGCGGTGGGCCTGATCATCGAGAAGATCGCGAAACGCGAGGACATCACCGTCACCGGCGTCGACATCGGGGGAGCGACGACCGACGTCTTCTCGGTGTTCCAGGGAGTGTTCAACCGGACCGTGAGCGCGAACCTGGGCATGTCGTACTCGGTGTCGAACGTGATGGCCGAGGCCGGCCTGCCCAACATCCTGCGCTGGGTGTCGTTCCCGGTCGACGAGGTGCAACTGCGCAACCGGATCAAGAACAAGATGATCCGCCCGACCACCATCCCCGACACGCTCGAGGAACTGGTCATCGAGCAGGCCATCGCGCGCGAGGCGTTGCGGCTCGCCTTCGAGCAGCACAAGGCCCTCGCCGTGGGGCTCAAGGGCGTGCAGCAGGAGCGCACGATCTCGGACGTGTTCGAGCAGGACGACTCCGGCGCCACCCTGGTGAACCTGGCCGACCTCAACCTGCTCGTCGGCTCGGGCGGCGTGCTGTCGCACGCGCCGCGACGCGTGCAGGCCGCATTCATGATGATCGACGCGTTCCTTCCCGAGTTCGTCACCGAGCTCGCCGTGGACTCGATCTTCATGATGCCGCAGCTGGGCGTGCTCGCCACCGTGCACGAGGAGGCCGCGACGCAGGTGTTCGACCGCGACTGCCTGATCCGGCTCGGCAGCGTGATCGCGCCGGTCGGCAACGCGAAGGAGGGCGCCGCCTGCATGCAGGTGCGCCTCGAGCACGCCGACGGCCGCGTCGAGGAAGCCGAGTGCAAGGCCGGCGAGATGAAATTGCTCGCCCTGCCCGCCGATGGCGAGTCGCGCCTGAAGCTCACGATCGAGCCCGAACGCGGCTACGACATGGGAGAGGGCAAGGGCAAGCCCGTCACCGTCACGGTGCGCGGTGGGGTGGTCGGGCTCGTGCTCGACGGCCGCGGCCGCCGCCCGTTCGAACTGCCGAAGGACGACGCGAAGCGCATCGAGAAGCTGCGGGGCTGGAACCGCGCGCTCGACGTGTATCCCCGCGAACTGTAAGGAGCGACGACCATGGCGCACGCCTACACTCCCGGACTCCGGGTCACGCCGCAGACCATCGTCCGCCGCGAACGCCGCCTGCCCCTCAAGGGCGACGTGCTCGTCGCCGTCGGCGATCGCGTGAGCGCGACCACCGTCGTCGCACGCACCCTGCTGCCGGGCAACGTGCAGACGGTGAACCTCGCCTCGGCACTGGGGCTCGAGCCCTCCGAAGTCGCGGGCAAGCTGGCCGTGCCGATCGGGGGCACCGTCGTCGCCGGCCAGGTGATGGCGGCGACGAAGGCCCTGTTCGGGCTCATGAAGTCCGAGGCGAAGGCGCCCGCCGCGGGCACCCTCGAGAGTGTTTCCGACGTCACCGGGCAGCTCATCCTGCGTGAGCCGCCCATCCCGGTCGAGATCGACGCGTTCCTCGCCGGCACCGTGGTCGAGGTGATCGCGGGGGAGGGCGTCGTCATCGAGTCGCCCGCCGCGTTCATCCAGGGCATCTTTGGTATCGGCGGCGAGACGCACGGTCCGCTCGTGATCGCCGTCGCGGGACCGGACGACGAGCTCACCGTCGACCGGCTCACGCCGGATCTCGCGGGCAAGATCGTGGTCGGCGGCTCGTACGTGAACCATGCCGTGCTCAAGGAGGCGATCCGCCTCGGCGTGCGCGGCGTCGTCGTCGGCGGCTTCGACGACCGCGACCTGCGCGACCTCCTCGGCTATGACCTGGGCGTGGCGATCACGGGGCAGGAGACGCTCGGCATCACGCTCGTCCTGACCGAGGGCTTCGGCCGCATCCGGATGGCCGAGCGGACATTTCGCCTCCTCCAGTCGCTCGAAGGCAGCGCCGCCGCGGTCAGCGGTGCAACGCAGATCCGCGCCGGCGTCATGCGCCCCGAGATCCTGGTGCCGCGCACTTCCGAGGCGGGCGACGCGACGGGCGGGAGCGTCACCGGCATGGACATCGGCTCGCTGCTGCGCTGCATCCGCGGCGATCACTTCGGCCGCATCGGCCGCATCACCGCACTGCCGGCGCCGCTGCAGGAACTGGGCAGCGAGTCCCATGCCCGCGTCCTCGAGGCAGAGATCGAGGGCGTGGGACGCGTCCTCCTGCCGCGGGCGAACATCGAACTGATCGAGGCTTGACCTGCGGCGCGGAGAATCGGTGATTGACAGGTCGCGAGACCGGTTGCTAGCGTCCACCTGCTCAGCGCGGGAGTGCCCGACCCGCGCTCGTCTCCGTCCCGCGAGGAACCGTCGGATGCCTGCCCGCGCCGCCCGCGTCACGCACTCCCGTCGTCCGCTTTTCCTCCTCGACTGCATTCCACCCCTGATCCTCGTTCTCATGCTGACCCTGGGCCTCGCGGCACCGCGCGCGGCCATGGGACAGGATTCGCTCGCCCTCGCCGCAGCCGTCGTGGCGCCCCCGTCCCCCGCCCCGGCGGGGGACGTCCGGGCCGTCGACGTGCCGAACGACCGCGGTGACGCGATCGAGGTCACGTGGACACCCTCGCCCCACGAATCGGCGGGTGACGGGATCGCCACCGCCTACCTGATCGAGCGTGCGCCCGCCGCCGCGGGCCCGTGGACGCGCGTCGACTCGGTCGGCGCCAGCACCCACAAGAAGACCGACACCGTGAAGAGCGACACGCCATACGTCTACCGCGTCACCGCGCTCGGGGCCGGCGGGGCCGCCGCGCCGGTCGTTTCGGAGCCGGTGGAGGCCTGCGCGCAGTGGTTCAACACCGGGCGCGTCAGCGTGCTTCTCGCCATGCTGCTGTTCTTTGGCCTCGTCATCCTCTTCACCATCCGCGCCCAGGCGGGCGAGAAGCTGTTCATCCGCCGCATCGCAGGCATCGACGCGATCGAGGAAGCAATCGGCCGCGCCACCGAGATGGGCCGCTCCGTGCTCTACGTGCCGGGCATCAACGACATCGACGACATCCAGACGATGGCCTCGCTCAACATCCTCGAGTCCGTCGCCAAGGTGACCGCCAAGTACGAGACGCCGATCGTCGTCCCCTGCAACTACCCGGTCGTCATGACGCTGGCCCAGGAGATGGTCAAGAACGGCTACGTGGCCGCCGGCCGGGCCGACGGCTACGACCCGAACTCCGTGCGCTACGTGACCACCGAGCAGTTCGCTTACGTCGCGGCCATCACCGGCATCATGCTGCGCGACAAGCCTGCGGCGAACATCTACCTGGGCTCGTTCTACGCCGAGTCACTGCTCCTCGCCGAGACCGGCTTTTCGACCGGCGCGATCCAGATCGCCGGCACCGCGCAGGTCGCCCAGCTGCCGTTCTTCGTCGTCGCCTGCGACTACACGCTGATCGGCGAGGAATTGTACGCCGCCGGCGCGTACCTGACGCGCGAGCCCCGGCTGCTCGGATCGCTCAAGGGCTCCGATTACATGAAGGTCGCGCTCATCGCGGCGATCGTCGTGGGCTGCGTGCTCGAGACGATCGGCATGACCTCGTTC
>JANOEH010000177.1:0-9092 GCA_031413115.1 Candidatus Eiseniibacteriota bacterium
CTGATCTCTTCTCCCTCCCCGCAGCGAGATCCCTGGCACCCGGGCGCTACCCGGGAGTCCCTGTTTCAGGCCACGATCGGTGCCACGTCCGGGCCGGGGATCGTACCCACAATCGTGCGGGCACAATGTGAGGAAGTCGAACACCTACATTTCACTTGTTCCCTCATCCTTGCAGTCCTAGCCTTATTCCGATCAACCTGGCGGCGGCTCGCCGCCTGCGACCGATCCCCGTACCCCGAGTCGGGCGCAGGAAGGTGGGGCCCTGGGCTCACGACGAACCGGGCCGCTGGAGTAGCGCGCGGTGCATCCCGCGGATGGGAGAAACGAACATGCAGGTGTTGAAACGGGCAAACGGGGCCGGGATGTGGCTGCTCGTCTTGAGCGTCGCAATCGTCTTCGCGTCCATGACGGTGGCGACCAGCTTCGCCCAGACCTCCGGCACCCCGGTGAAGTCGGTGGGGTTGATCGAGGATGATCTTGGACTGAACTCCGGAGACCCGGACATGCCGACCGGGGACTCGCCGCCGCCTTCCACGGGTTCGGGTTCCACCGGATCGATCGCCAATGGATCCGGGATCACCCTGCACTCGTCGGATCTGGCAGCACCGAGCAAGCGTTACGGGCTGTGGGCGCACTGGAAGTTCGCGCTCAGGCTTTACCTGCAGGGCTTCGGACTGCGCTAGACGCGAAGCAGCGACCAAAAGGACCCCGCGCGGGCGCGTTTCGGCGCGCCCGCGCCTCGATCGACCCGAACGTACGAGGACGTCGCGTTCCCCAGGCGCGGCGCAAAGAGCTTGTTGCCCGACGAGCGAAAGCGCATCGAAGACCTGGAAGGGAAACTCGCCTCCCCCGAGGAGCCGAAGGCGCGCGGCCGCATGGCCGAGCTCGAGGCTCTGGCTGACCTCTACCTCCAGTCGGACCAGTACGCGCCCGCGCTGGAGACTCTCGACGCGCTACTCACCCGCCCCGAGGCGGCGCGACTCGCCCCCGCGCGGAAGCTTGCGCTGGCGGTGAAGCAGGCTTCGATCCTCCGGCATCAGGGCCGTTTCTCCGAAGCGTGGGAACGGATCGGCGCGGCCGTCGAGGCCGATGACGAGACGCTGTCACGCGACGCGCGCGTCGGGCGCGATCTCGAGGGCGCCCAGGTCCTGTGTCACCTTGCGCGCTATGACGAGGCGCTCGATATCGCGCGCCGCGCCGCCACGCGGGCCGAGGCCAGCGGCGATCGTGCATTGCTGGCGCGGGCCGCGGGCCAGGTCGCGTTCGTGCAGATGCGCCGCGGCGACATGCTGCTCGCGCGCGAGAGCTACGAGGAGGCGCTCACCCAGTTCCGTTGCGTCGGCGACGAGACGAGCGTGGCGTGGGTGCGCAACAACCTGGCGCTTGTGTGCAAGAACCTGTGCGAGTGGGACACCGCGCGCGCGCACTTCGGCGAGGCGATCGCGATCCACCGCCGGCTTGGTCAATACGCTCAGTTGGGCGTGCGCCTGCAGAACCTGGGTGTGCTGCAGGTCAAGAGCGGCGCGTGGGAGCGCGCGCATTCGGCCCTGGCCGAGGCGCGCACCGCGTTCACCCAGGTCGGGAATCGCTGGGGCCTCGTGGCCAACGATTTGGCGCAGGGCTGGCTGGCGCGCCTCGAGGGACGGCACGCCGACGCCGAAGCCCGCCTGCACGCTGCCCTGGCGACCAGCCTCGCCGAAGGCTTCGTGCGCGAGGAAGCCCTCGCCCGGGAGTTCCTCGGTGACCTGGCGTTCGATCGTGGCGACGCGGAGCGCGCCGTCGAGGCGTACCGAGCCGCGCTTGCGCTTGCCGAGCGCACCGCGCCCGCCGGCGACATCGTCAGCGAAGTGCTGCGCCGCATTGGCGAGGCCGAGATCAACCGCGGTCGGCTGACCATTGCCGCCGAGGCGATCGAGCGGGCGACCCACGTCTGTGCACTGCTCGACGACCGCTACGAGACCGCGGTGCTGCAACGTGTGCGCGGCCGCCTCGCCGTGGCGCAGGGCGACCTCGAGCGGGCGCGTCATTCGTTTCTCGCGTCGGTCAACCTGCTGGGCGAGATGGGCGAGCGCTTCGAGCGCGGCAAGGCCCTGCTCGAGCTGGCCCGCGTCACGCCCGAGCTGGCCGAGGCGCGCAAGCTGCTGTATCGGGCAAGCGCCTGCTTCGCCGAAGTGGGCGCCGCGCGTGAGCTGGCGCGCGTCGAGAAGGAGCTGGGGGCGCATCCGCCCGTCGGCAGCGCCGTGGTCGAGACCGATCCCGCGCTGGCCCGGGCCCTGGGCGTGGTCGATGCCGACCCCGGGCGTCGTCCCAACGGCTCGCGCCTGCTGTCGCGCAAGCTCGACTCGCCGATGCTGGTCGGCCGGTCGCGTTCGCTCGGCCGCGTGCTCGATCTCGTCGGCCGCGCCGCCGGGACGGATCTGTCGGTCATCGTCCTCGGCGAGACCGGAACGGGGAAGGAGCTGATCGCCCACGCCATTCACGAGCAGAGCGACCGCGCCTAGCGGCCGTTCGTGGCCGTGAACTGCGGCGCGCTGCGTCCCGAGCTGGCTGCCTCCCAGTTGTTCGGACACCGCCGCGGCGCCTTCACCGGCGCGCATGCCGACGGCGTCGGCTTCGTCGAGGCGGCCCACACGGGCACGCTGTTCCTCGACGAGATCGGCGAACTGCCGGTCGACGTCCAGGTCACGCTCCTGCGCTTCCTCGAGTCGGGCGAGTACCTCCGTCTCGGCGAGACGCAGGTACGCCGGGCCGATGTGCGCATCGTGGGCGCGACCCACGTCGAACTGCGCCGCGCCGTCGCCGAGAAGCGCTTCCGCGCCGACCTCTTCTACCGCCTGCACGAAATCGAGATCCAGCTGCCGCCGCTGCGCGACCGGCCCGAGGACGTGCTGCCGCTGGCTCGCCACTTCCTGCGCGCCTACGGCGGTTCCGGTGCGCCGGAGCTCGATGAGAGCGCGGCCAACCTGCTAGTCGCCTACGCCTGGCCGGGCAACGTGCGCGAGCTCGAGAACTGCATGAAGCGCGCGCTGGCGCTCGCCGCGGTCGACGGGGAACCGCTGACCGGCGCGTCACTCGATCCGCTGCTCTCGGGTTCGCTGACCGATTTTGACCTGCCGGCGCCGCAGTTGCGGGCGCAGCTGGCCGAAGCCGACCGCCGCGAAATCCTCGGCGTGCTCGAAGCGGCGCAGGGCAACAAGAGCCGAGCCGCCGAGCGCCTGGGCATCTCGCGCAAGACACTGTATGCGCGCCTGCGCCGGCTGGGGCTCGAGGTCGAGTAGCCGCGACCGTTACCCCCCGGGTTGCACTGTCACCCCCCGGGTAACAGCCTCGCGAATCCCGAACATCTGATCGCACAACAGCTTCGCCGCCCTTCAGGGCGGCGGGCTTTTTTTTGGGGGAAACACCCGCCGGATACCCGTCGGACTCCCCAGAAGCTGAGGAAAATGCAAGCCCTTCTATGAGAATGACTTATGGGGGTTTCGGGGCTCCTGGTCCTTGAGGGCGCCCCGACTGGCACGGCCATTGCGGTATGCATGGTCAGGGTACGGGTTGTAAAACCCGGATACGCAAGGAGATGGCCTCGGGAGAGGTTTCCCGGGGGAGCCCCGGATCCGTTTCGGCGGAGCCTCTCACGGAGGTGAAGCACCCAGGAACCAGGCAGCACCTGAAGTGTGCTCGTGTCGCAGTAAAAAAACTAAATACGCCCGGTCAACGAAGAGGGTAGGGAAGTGACGTCATCCCGGTCTGTCACTTTTCACCCGAAAGAGAGAGGGCGGGTCGGAAGCGGCTGAAGGAGACCTCGAAGGTCAGCTGCGCCGAACCTGCCCTTCTCTCGTTTGCAGTGCAGGGTGTCTCGCGAACGCGCGCTTGCCCTCGTTCGAGTTGGGTTCTACCATGCGGCCGACCCGCCATGCCGGGCGGGCGCAGTTTCCCCAGGGCGGCAGGCACGCCCATCTCTTTCGGAGAACTTCATCGATGCGCAAGGAACGCTGGTTCGCCGCGGCTCTCGTCGTGAGCGCCCTCGGCTTTGGAGTGCTGCCAGGTTGCGGTGGTGGTGAGAAGGCCCCGGAGACCGCGAGCCCGGGCGCGGCGACACCCGCTCCCGAAACTCCGGCTGCGGGCACCGAGACCCCGCCGGCGGCGGGCGAGGCCACGCTGGCGGTGGGCGAGACCGTGGTGAAGGAGCGCTGCGAGCTCTGCCACGGGGCGAGCGGCAAGGGTGACGGGCCCGGCGGCGCCGCGCTCAACCCCAAGCCGCGCGACTGGACGGACAAGACGTACATGAACGCCCAGACCGATGACCAGCTCTACGATGTCATTTACAACGGCAAGGGCTCGATGCCGGCGTGGGGCAAGACCGGGATCCTCACGGAGACCGAGATTCGCTCGGCGATCCTGAAGGTCCGGACCTTCTCGTCGTAGCCGCGGGATGGCCGCGAGATAGCCGCGACGCGGAGATTGCTCGACCCGGGCTGGCGTAGCTCAATTGGTAGAGCATCTCATTTGTAATGAGGCGGTTGGGGGTTCGAGTCCCTTCGCCAGCTCCGCTCGTTTTCGTACGGTTCTGCACTTCACTTCGGCCCCCGGGAGTTTGCCTTCCGGGGGTCGACGTGTCTAGCCCCTGCCGAGTCCTCCGCCGGGAGCGCGCCAGCGCTCGGCGACCGCGCGGCGATAGGAGCGTCCGACCTTCAGTTCGGCTCCGCTCTCGAGGATGACCACCCAATCCCCGCTGACCCCCGGACGGAGCGCACGCACGCGCTCCGAGTTGACGATCGTGGCGCGATGGATGCGCACGAAACGCAGTGGATCGAGCACGCCCTCGAGTGCCCGGAGCGACTCGCGCAACAGGTGGCGCCGGCCGCCGACGTGGAGCTCGACGTAGTTGTCCGCCGCTGCGATCCATTCCACCTCGGCGACGCGGACGACGACCAGGTCCTCTCCCACGCGCACGGTCAGTCGCAGGTCGACGTCGAGGCGGTTCGGCTCGACCGCGCGGGCGATGCGCTCGAGCACGGCCGGATCGAGCCCACCGGCATCCGTGCGCCGACTTCGGCGCACGCGGGCGAGCGCGATCTCGAGCCGCTCGGCGTCGTAGGGCTTGAGCAGATAGTCGACGGCGTCCGCATCGAAGGCCCGCCGCGCGAACTCCTCGTACGCCGTGACGAAGACGATGCTCGGTGCCGCATCGGGCGGGAGCGCACGCGCCACGTCGAAGCCCGTGCCGTCCGGCAGGTCCACGTCGAGGAAGACGAGGTCCGGGCGCAGCCGGTCGATCGCCGAGCGTGCTGCTGCGGCATCGGCCGCCTCGCCGACCAGCGCCACGTCCGGCAGGCGGGCGATCAGGCGGCGCAGGCGGGCGCGGGCCAGGACTTCGTCGTCGACGATGATGGCGCGAATCATGCGGTTGCCGGGGCCGGGCGGGCCGGCAGCGAGAGCTCGACGGAATAGCCTCCGCCGGCTCGATTGGCGCAGCGAATCGACTGGCCATCACCGTAGAGGGCGGCCAGTCGGGTCCGCGCGTTCGTCAGGCCCATGCCCTCCGGCGGATCGGGCGGCGCGCCCGCTCCGTCATCCTCGACGGTGATCGCCAGGCGCGCGCCGTCGCGCCGCAGGCGCACGTCGATGCGGCCGCGCTCGCGCCCGCGCACTCCGTGGCGCAGCGCGTTCTCGACCAGCGGCTGCAGGATCAGCGACGGAATGGCGAGCCCGTGCGTGTCCGCCGCGGCATCGATGGCGAAGTGAATCCCCGCACTCACGCGCAGCTGCTGCAGGTCGACGTAGTGCGCCAGGAACTCGAGCTCCTCGGCGACGCTCACCTCGGACCGGCCGGAGTGGCGCAGCGACAAACGCAACAGGTCGCCGAGCCGGGCCACGGCGCGATCCGCTCGTTCGGGGTCAAGGTGGACGAGTTCCGAGATCGAGTTCAGCGCATTGAACAGGAAGTGCGGCTGGAGCTGCATGCGCAGGACTTCGAGTTCGGCGCGGGCGAGCTCGGCTCGCAAGGTGAGCGCCTCGCGTTCGCGGGCGCGCGCCGTCGTCCAGCCAAGGTGCGCTGCGCCGGCTGCGACAATTCCGGCGTAGAGCGCGAGATCATACGCGGCGGAGTTGAGGAACCGCGCGAGCAACGTCGACTGCGGGCCATGTCGGAGTGAGGAGCAGACGTGCATCGTCCACGCCGCCCCGGCATGGACGGCGACGCCAACCACGCAGAGCGCCGCGACGTGGCGCAGCGCGTGCCGGCCGAACGGCGGGAGGCGGCGCACCACGAGGAGCACGGGCAGGGTGACCAGCGCCCAGTACGCGTTCTCGATGGCGGTGTAGACCAGCAGCGCGGGCAGTGGAACGGACGGCCGGCCCACGAGCGGCAGGTGATAGTAGAGGACGATCGCACTGATCAACGCGAACGCACCCCAGAACAGGAGAGCGCCGCCGATGAGTCGGAAGGACGGCAGCGGCGAGCCACGAGGCGACGAGCGATGCATGCTTCGATTGTAGCGGGCGCGTCGCGGGGCGAAACCCCGAATCGCGGGCGCCCCGCGCGGCACTTCATCCCTCCCCGCGTGCGGTTGGTCCCGTCCTCATGGCGCTTCGCCCCGGCGATCCCCACGGCAGGCGCGAATCGGTCACCATGATCCGCACTTGACGCGACCGGGCGTCCCGTCCCTGGAGGCGTTCCATGTCGTCGTTTCGACACCGTATCTCGTCGTGTATCCCGGTCCCGCAGGTCGCCGGGCCCTTGTTCGCCCTGACGCTGTGCGTCGGCGGGGCGGCGGCTCCCCCCACGGCCGCTCCGCAAGTCTTCGTCAAGCTCTCCATCGCCACCGCTCCGGGGAACCCGATCGTCGCGGACCCGGGAACGACCGGCAACTCGGGCTACGTGGGCGCCAGCTGGGGCGACGTCGATCGCGACGGCTGGCCCGATCTCGTGGTCGGCCGCCGCGGCCTCTATCGCAATCTCGGCGGCGGCGCCTTCACCCGATGGATCGGCGCGCCGGCGCAGGAGACGACCGCACAGGGGACGAGCTTTGCCGATATCGACAACGACGGCGATCTCGACCTCCTGCTGGTGGGAGGGATCGCGCCCGGCGGACCGCCGCTGCGGGGTGGTTCAGGCGTGCATCGCAACGATGGGGGCACGTTCGTGCGCGTGAGCACCGGTGCGACCGGGGACAGTCTCGCTTTCCCCGGATGGTCGGGCGCGTTCGCCGATTACGACCTGGACGGTGTCGCCGACTTCGTCGTCGTGGCCGCCAACGGCTTCACCACGACGGGTTTCACCAACCAGCTCCTGCACGGGCTCGGCGACGGCACGTTCGTCGTCGATGGCACGACCGACATCAGCGTCGGACTCGACTCGTACACCATCGGCACGTGGTCCGACTTCGATCTCGACGGCGATGTCGACCTGTCGATCGGCGCGGGTCCCGGCGGGGTGGGGGTGAGTCCCGATTACTTCTATCGCAACTGGACGCGCGAAGGCGGTGCACCGCGTCTGCAAAGCATTCCGCTGCCGCCGATCGCGACGGTGTCGCGCGATGGCCAGGTATGGAACTGGATCGACGACGACAACGACGGCGACCTCGATCTCTACATCACGAACTACGGCTTCCTGGCAAACGAGCTGTTCCGCAACGTCGCGGGCACCTACGTCAAGCAGACCGTGACCCAGGCGGGTCCCATCGTCGGGGACCTTGCCTCGTCGCTCGCATCGGTGTGGGGCGACTTCGACAATGACGGCGATCTCGACGCCCTGGTCACCAACGACGCCACGTCGCGCAACCGCTACTACCGCAACAACGGCGCGGGGCTGTATGCGGCCGTGGGCATGGGCACGCTGACCACCGAGGCGGGACCACATCACTGCCCGGTCGCCGCCGACTACGACCGGGACGGCGATCTCGACCTCTTCCAGGCGGCGCCGGGGACCGGGAAGGGCCTCTATCGCAACGATCTCGCGGTCGGCAACCACTGGCTCGAGCTGGCGCTGCGCGGGGTGACCAGCAACGGCGCGGCCCTCGGTGCCCGCGTGCGGGTCCGGGCCATGATCGGTGGGATGCCGCGCTGGCAGATGCGCGAGGTCTCGGCCCAGAACTCTTTCAACGGGCACAGCGACCTGACCGTCCACTTCGGGCTGGGCGACGCGGCAAGCGTCGACTCCGTCGTCATCGATTGGCCCGGTGGGGACGTCGAGATCGCCGAGGGGTTGGCCGCCGACTCGATCCACGTGATCGTTCAGGGAAGCCTGCGCCCGACGCCGGTTCGGCTGGCGCCGGTCGGAGCGGTGCGGATCGGCCGTTCGGTGCGGGTGACCTGGTTTTCGGCGGCGGATGCGCCGGGACGACTCGTGATCGAGCGGCGCGAGGGCTCCCTGGACGACGGGGATGCCGCCGCGTGGTCGGCTCTCACGGAAGTCGAGGTCGGCGCCGGAGGCCTCATCGTCTTCGACGACTCCGACGTGCACGGCGGCAGGACCTACGCCTATCGGCTGGCATTCGCCGGTGCACAGGGACCGGAGGTGACGGAGCCCATCGTGCTCACGCTGCCGCTCGAGCGCTTCGCGCTGCGGCCGGCCGGGTCGAATCCCGTGCGAGGACGTGGCGACCTCCGCTTCGTCCTCACCGCCCCAGAGGGCGGTCGTGCATCGCTCGAGTTGTGGGATGTCGCCGGGCGGCGGCGCGCCTCGAGTGGCCCCATTGCGGTCGGCGAAGGAGAGCAGTCGATCCGCCTGGCGCTGGCCGATCGGCTGGAGGCGGGTGTGTACTTCGCTCGCCTCCGCCTTGCCGGGGCCGTAACGGAGACGCGCTTTCTCCTGATTCCCTGAGGTGGTGGGGGGAGCGGGACAGCGATTGGGTAGGTAGGCACGAGGGCCTGCCCACCCTGGGGACTCGCGCCCGTTCTCCCTCGCTCCCTGCCCCCGCCCAGGGGTGCGGGAGGACTGCCGTGCCCCACCGTGCCCCCTTGACCACCGACTCCGAAACTGCTAACTATCCACAGGTCAAGCAGATGGGGAGGTGCCCGAGCTGGCCAATGGGAGCAGACTGTAAATCTGCCGGCGCAAGCCTACAGAGGTTCGAATCCTCTCCTCCCCACTC
>JANOEH010000178.1:0-7004 GCA_031413115.1 Candidatus Eiseniibacteriota bacterium
GGTTGATCGAGGGCCCGGCGGGTGCGGTGTTGCGCGCCGCGCCCGAGTCGGACGAGGCGGCGCAGCTGCGCGCCGACATCTGCGCGTCGTTCCAGGTCGCCGCGGTCGATCCGCTGCTGTCGAAGCTCGAGACCGCCGCGCGCCGCCACGGCGCCCGCTCACTCGTCGTCGGCGGGGGCGTGGCCTGCAACTCGCGGCTGCGCGAGGGCCTCGCCGGGATTGGCACGCGGCTGGGCATTCCCGCCTTCCGGCCGAGCCCCGCGCTGTGCGCCGACAACGCGGCGATGATCGCGCTTGTCGGCGGCTTCCGGCTGGCGCGCGGCGAGCGCGACGGGCTCGACCTCGAGCCCGTGCCGAGCCTCGACGAGAGCGGCATGCTCTCCGTGAAGGCGCCCGCGTAACTGCTTGTCCCCGCGCGTCGGGTGCGGTCGGCCCCTGAGCGCCTTTTGCTCGCCAGGGCCCGAAATCGTGCCGATCGCATGATTCGTCGGGGTTTCGGATCGAAACGGAGCGGCGAGGGCAGCGAAACTCCTGCGTCCGGTGTTGCCACGGCGCCTCTGCCCACGGATCTCTTCAACCGATTGTCTACCAAGGAGTTCCAGCGGGGGTCCGGGGACCGTTGCGCCTCCACGAGTCTTGCGCCTTCGGCGCGGAATAGGCCGCGTGAATGGAACTCCTTCGGCGGCACGGGACTTGCGCCGATAACGCGGCGGGGTCCCCGGGCCGGCGCGTCGCGCGCCGTGCCATGACGGGTGTGATCCCGCGGGAGGGGAGCGCACGTGACGCCGGTGAAGCCACGCATCCTGGTCGCAGACGACGAGCCGAACCTGCGTGAGGCGTTGCGCATCCTCCTCGAGCGGAACGACTTCACGGTCCAGCTTGCCGTCGACGGGCAGGAGGCCGTCGAGATCGCCCAGCGCGAGCAGCCCGACCTGGTGATCCTCGACGTCATGATGCCGCGCATGGACGGCTACGAGGCGTGCCGCACGCTGCGTGCCCACTACCGCACGCGCCACATCCCGATCATCATGCTCACCGCCAAGTCGCAGCTGGAGGACGATCGCGTCGAGGGCCTGTCCCAGGGCGCGAACGACTACATCGGCAAGCCGTGGCAGAGCAAGGAGCTGGTCCAGCGCATCAAGAACCATCTCGAATGGGCCCGGACCCAGCGCGCGGTGAGCCCGCTCACCGGACTGCCGGGCAACCTGTCGATCCTCGCCGAGCGGCAGCGTCGCGTCGACGAGGGTCAGTCGTTTACCCAGATGTTCCTCGACATCGACAGCTTCAAGTCGTTCAACGATCGCTACGGCTTCCCGGTCGGCGATACCGCGATCACCGCGGTCGCCGACGTGCTCGCGCACGTCATCGAGACGCAGGGACAGCCCGGTGACTACGTCGGCCACATCGGCGGCGACGACTTCACCGTGATCACCGAGCACGATCGCGCGGAGGAGCTCGCCGAGGCCATGAAGAACGGCCTCGTCGAGCGCATGCCCCTGCTCTACGAGGAGGAAGATCGTGCCCGCGGCTCGGTGCGCGTGCTCAACCGCCGCCACGAGTACGAGGACTTCCCGCTCATGAGCGTGACCATCGCGCATGCGACGTATGATCCGGCGACGGGGATGCACCTTGCGCAGCTCGACGACCAGTTGCGCGAACTCAAGGAGTATGGGAAGAGCCTGCCCGGTTTCGTCGTGGTCAGCGAACGCCGGCGCAACCACGTCGACACCGTGCCCGAAACGCCATACGGCAGCCCGCCGAAACGCGAAGCCGAGTCGCCGCCACCGCGGAAGTCGAAGGCGGCGTGAGTCTCCGGCCCGCCCACCGGACTCGCGGCGCCGCGGTCGGAACGCCCGCGCCCGCCACGGCGAACCCGCCGTGGGCGGCCGCGGCATTCGTGCTGACGACGGGCGACGACGTCGCCGCGCACATCGACGTCTGTGCGGAAGCCGCGCAGGCGGCGGTCGGCGGGACGGCCTGGCGGCTCGATCATCTCGACTCCACGAGCGGCACGCTGCGCGCCGGGGCGTTCGACGGTCCGGTCGTCCTGCCCGAGCCCGGCGGTGCGCTCGAGTGGCTGCTGCACCATGAGGCGCCGCTGGTCCGCGAGAACGGAGCCGCCGAGGCGTTCGGTCCCGGCCCCCGCGGCGCCGTCCTCGGCCTCCCCGTGCGCGCGGGCGGCGTCCTCCATGGATTCCTGCGCATCGCGCTGCCGGCCGTTCCGCTGGCCGGTGTCAGCGCTCCCGGAGTGGCAAGTGCACTCGCCTTCGCCGATCTGTGTGCGCTCGCGCTCGAGCGCCACGCCGGCCGACTCGAGCGCGTCCGCCACCAGGAGCGCATGGAGGCGCTCGAACGCAAGACCAACGCCGGCGAGACCCTGTTCAGCGATCTGATCGCCGTCGTCGCGCACGAAATCCGCACTCCCCTGACTTCCATCAAGGCCTACACCGAGGCGCTGATCGACGCGCCGGGCGACGAGTTCGAGCGCCGCCGCGAGTTCCTGCACGTCATCGACGAGGAGTGTGATCGCCTGGGCCGTCTGGTCGGCGATGCGCTCGACCTGTCGCGCCTCGAGGCGGGCCTGCGCCTGCTCAAGGTGAAGCCGGTGACTCCCTCGGCGCTGCTCGAGGATGTGGTGACCGCGCTGGAGCCCGATGCGACGAAGCACGGCGTCGCGCTCGTGATCAAGCAGGGCGTGGCCATCGACGACGTCGAGGCCGACGTCGACCTGCTCAAGCAATTGCTGTTCAACCTGGTGGGCAACGCGATCAAGTTCTCGCCGGCGGGCACGACGGTCACGTTGCGGGCCGAGACCCACGGTGCGGGCCAGTGGCGCCTGTCGGTCACCGACCAGGGCGGCGGCATTCCCGAGGACCAGCTCGAGCGGATCTTCGAGCGTTTCCATCGCGTCGAGCTCAAGAGTGGCCGGCGCGTGCAGGGAACGGGACTGGGCCTCGCCATCGCGCGGCACATCGTCGACCTGCACGGCGGTCGCCTGTGGGTCGAGAATGCGCCGACCAACGGCTCGATCTTCTCGGCGCTCCTGCCGCAGCGGCAACTCGCGCCGGCGCAGGTGCGCTCGGTGGCGGCCGCGCTGGCGCGTCGCGCCGACGTCGCCGACCTGCTCGATGCCGCGATGGGGATGATCGCCGAGGTCATGGCGGCGGACATCGTCTCGACCCTGCTGGTCGATCCCGAGGCGGGCGACCTGTGCGTCGTGGCGGCCCGCGGGCTCGACGCGGACGCGCGAGCGCGCCGGATGCACTTCCGGGGCGGCGTCGCGGGGGCGGTGCTCGCGGCCGGGCAGCCGGTGCGGGTCGAGAATATCGAGACCGATCGGCGCTTCGGCAAGAAGAGCCATCCGCAGTATTCGACCAAGTCGCTGCTGTGCGCGCCGCTGGCGGTCGGGGGCGTCGTCGTCGGCGTGGTCAACGTCACCGACAAGCGCTCGCGCGCCGAGTTCGACGAGTCGGACCTGGAACTGCTGACGTCCCTGGTCGATCGAATCGCGGCGGCGCTGTCGCGCGCCCACGCCTATCCCGACTCGACTGCGGTGGTCGCCGAGGCGAAGGCCTCGGTGCAGTCCGTAACACGCGTGCGGCGCGACCTGTGGCTCGGCGAGTCCGAGCTTTCGCGCCACGCGACGCGCATCGCCGGGCGCGTGGGCGTCGACCGCGCGACGGTGGCGGCGATCGCGCGCCTGACCGCGGGCGACGCTCGTGATGCGGACGTGGTGTGGTCCGCCGACGCGGCGAGCGCCGCGCGCGCGTTGCTGCTGTCGCGCTCCGAACGGCTCGACGGCAGCGGCCGCCCGCATGGCCTGCGCGGCGAGGCGATCCCCATGGGCGCGCGCATCCTCGGCGTCATCGACGAGTTCGAGAGCATGACCCACGGGCGGTCGTATCGCACCGCGCTCACGGTCGACGAGGCGCTCGCCGCGTTGCGCGAGGCCGCCGGCTCCCGGTTCGACGCGGCGGTGATCGAGGCACTGGCCGCTTCCCTCGCCGACGAGGGCTGGACGGGCGACGGACGGGAGGAGGCGGCCTGATGGGACGCACCGCCCGGCCGCGGGGGATCCGCGGCGGCTCGGTCAAGTCGACGTGGAGCGAGATTCAGCAGCTCCGCCAGCGCGTGCGCGACCTCGAGCAGATGCGCGAGCGCCTGTCGCGGCTCTACTTCAGCCAGGTCGAGACCGGCAAGGCGCGCATGGAGAAGCTCCATCGCATTCTCGAGGTCGTGACAAGGCTCAACTCGAGCCTCGACATCGACTCGCTGCTGGGGCAGATCGTGGGCGCCGTGCAGAAGAGCCTGGGCTTCCGCATCGTGCTGCTGCGCATCCTCGATCCGCGGTCGAACGCGCTGCGCGCCCGCGCCTTCGCCGGACTGTCGCCCGTGGCGATCGCGCACCTCGAGGCCGCGGACGTCCCGGTCGGCGAGTTTCAGTCGTGGTTGACGGACGAGTTCCGGGTCAGCCGCTCGTACTTCATCAGCCACAAGAACCAGTTCAGCCGTCGCCTGCCCGACGGCATCGTCCACGACCTGGGCACACGCGAGGACTGGGAGTGGCATCCGGAGGACGTGCTGCTCGTGCCGCTGTACACGCGCACGGGCGAGCTCATGGCTTATCTCTCGGTCGACGATCCGGTCGACCGGCTGGTGCCGTCGCGCGAGACCATCGAGATGCTCGAGATCTTCGGCAACCACGTGGTCGTGGCGCTCGAGAACTCGCGCCTGGTCCAGTCGCTGGGCGAACACGGGCGCGAGCTCGAGGCCGTGAACCGCCGCATGGGCGAGCTCAACCAGCTCAAGTCGGCGTTCCTCTCCGCCGTGTCGCACGAACTGCGCACGCCGCTGACCGCGATCCGGGCGTATCTCGACAGCCTGCGCGACGACCTCGACAAGCCCGGTCTCGAGGCGCCGCTGCGCTTTGTCGGCATCCTCGACGAGGAGAGCCGCCGGCTCTCCGACCTGATCGACTCGATCCTGTCGTTCTCGCACCTCGAGCGGGGGAGCAACCCGCTGGAATTCCGCGCCCTCGACGTGGCCGGGCCGCTGGAGGCCGCGGCGCTGGCGCTCAAGCCCATGGCCGAGGCCAAGAAGGTTTCCCTTCAGACCGAGCTCCGGGTTGCCGACATCAGGATCGAGGCGGATCTGGAGTTGCTGAAGCAGCTCATCCTTCACCTGGGCGGCAATGCGATCAAGTTCACCGCGCCCGGTGGGGCAGTTCGCATCACGGCGGACGCCGACGAAGGGGGCCTCGTCCTCACGGTCGAGGACACCGGGATCGGCATCCCCGAGGACCAGCTCGATCGCATCTTCGAGCGCTTCTACCAGGTCGACCAGAGCCTGGTGCGGCGCTTCGGGGGCACGGGGCTGGGTCTTGCGCTGTGCAAGTCCATCGTCGAGGTGCACGGCGGCAGCATCGCGGTGCAGTCGACGATCGGCGAGGGATCGACGTTCACGGCGCGCTTGCCGCGCCAGGCGAAGAGTCCCGCGGCACAGGCCGCGTCGACGCCGGTGACGGCGCACGGCGACGTGGACGAGGCGCTGCGTCTCAACCTGGCCTGGACGGCGGGAGTCCTCGGACTCGAACGGGTCGCGTTGCTGGCGCCCGCTCACGGGGGACACGCGGTACGGGCATCGATCGGACTGCCGGTGCGGACCGATCGAGGTGGAGACGACGCTCTCGTTGCGCTCGGCGAAGGGCCGCGTCTCGCGGTTCCGGTGATGCACGAGGACCGGACGATCGGTTCGCTCGTGGCGACCTGGCCCGCGACGCACGGTCCGGCGGAAGAGGCGGTTCTCGCCTCGCTGGCGGAACGGATCGGTTCGGTGCTGGCGCAGGCGAACCGGATGCAGGAAGCGCACGCGGCCATGGCCGGTTCGGCCGAGCTGCTGCGCGGGGAAGTGACGCGACTGTCGCTCGGTCGCGTGGCCACGTCGGACCGGGTGCGGCACGCGCGACAACTGGCGCGAACCCTGGGCCTGCCGCCCGACCAGGCGGCGCACGTGGCGTGGGCGGCGGCGGCCGATGCGGTGGACGCCACGCTCTTCGACGGACGCCTCGGCGATGCCGAGAGCGACCGGCCCGAGGCCGTGCGCGAGATCCTCGCCCACCGCCACGAGCGCGTCGATGGCGCGGGAACACCGCTGGGCCTGGTGGGCGACGAAGTCGCCCTCGGGGCGAGGATTCTCGCGGTGGTGGCCGCCTTCGAGGAGGCGGTCGAAGGCACCAGCGGGGCCGCGAGTTGTTCGGCGGTGGACGCGATCGATGACTTGAGGATGCGGGCCGGGCACGAGTTCGACCCGATGGTGGTGGAAGCACTCGTCGTACTCGGGGTCGAGGAGGGATGGCTCGACCGGGGGTGGGCCCTGGGCTCGTCCGACGCCGCGGAGGCGGCATGACCGCTCCATCCAGCCGGACAGGGAGGTGATTCGAGTGTCCAAGGGTCGCATTCTGGTGGTCGACGACGAGGTGTACATCGTCCACATTCTCGACTTCTCGCTCGGCATGGAGGGTTACGAGGTCGTGACCGCCCTCGACGGCGAGCAGGCGCTCGAACGGGTCGCGCAGCAGAAGCCCGACCTCATCGTGCTCGATATCATGATGCCGAAGCTCGACGGCTACGAGACCTGCAAGGCGCTCAAGAGCCGCGAGGAGACGCGCGACATCCCGGTCATCCTGCTCTCGGCCAAGGGGCGCAACGTCGACCAGAAGACCGGCTTCGAGGTCGGCGCCGACGACTACATCACGAAGCCGTTCTCGCCGCGCAAGCTGGTGGAGCGCATCAACGCCATCCTCGGTCACGCCAACTCGACCGACGTGCAGGAGCGCCAGGCCTCCTGAGCGCACCCGGCGCAGGCGCCGCCCGCCCGGGCGGCCGCGCCGTGGAATCCGGGACGGCCCGGGCGTAGACTGCGCGCGTGACCTTCGTGCGCGTCGCCTTTCCCGTCCCCGTTCGCCGCACCTTCCTGTATTCCGTCCCACCCGAGCTCGAGTCGCG
>JANOEH010000179.1:0-66252 GCA_031413115.1 Candidatus Eiseniibacteriota bacterium
AGGGTCGCGCGGCGGGGGTGCCGCGGGGCAAGAGCGCTCTCGCGGCGGATCACGCCTGGATGGAGGAGCTTTGGAGGGTCACGAGGGGCAGATCGAGCTGACGCCGCCCGCGGACGCGGCCATCGCGCGGTTCTCGGCGAAACGGGACAGGACCTGGTCGAATACGCGCTGCTGGCGGCGCTCCTGGCGACGGTCACGATCACGGCGCTGTCATTCCTCGGCCTCGAGATCGAAAAGCTGTTCACGCGCATCTCCGAGGTGTTTCCGCCCGCCTGAGACCGCTTGGCCGGACCCGCAGCCTGCACGCTTCGGTCGTGCAGGCTGCGGGTGTTTTCGTTTCCGGCGACCGCCGCTCCACCCGGCCCGCGCCCGGCTTCCATCACCGCCCGTGGCGACGCCGGGCACCTTCTCCTGGCGGAGAGGCCGCCTGAACTCGTTGGAGTCCCTCCGTTTGCGAAGCACCCTTCCGGCCTCACCGGGGGATGAATCCGTCGCGACGGATCTTGGCCGCCATTGCGGTCGCTCTCGGCACGCGCCTTGCGATTCCTCGCGGTGTCCGCCTGATCCCCGGTCGTCGGGGCCCGTGTCCGCGAAGGAGAGTGCGCCATGTTTCGTGCCTGGATGGATCTGCTGGTCAACGAGGAGTCCGGACAGGACCTCATCGAGTACGCCCTGCTCGCGGCCTTTCTCGCCATCGTCTCGGTGGCGGGGCTGACGGCGCTCGGCCCGGTCGTCGCCGGCTTCTACCAGGGCCTCATTCCCTACTTCGACGTCTGATCGCTGGCGGAAGCGGCGGGCCACCGGATCCGTCCGGACCGCCTTGCGACGGCTCTTCCGCGCCCCCTGGCGGGAGGGCCGTTTCGCATTTCCGGTGGAGCGGGGTAGGATCGGGTCGCGGGCCGTGCGGCCCCGCCCTGTGTCCACACGCCCCACGCTCCGTCGGAGGATCATTCATGTCGTCGCCCGCCACCCCCGCGCGTCTCAAGCCCGGAATCACCCCCGAGTCCATCGCCCCGGCCGACGCGATCGCGGCCGATGGAACGATGGGCGCGCGGGCGATCACCGGTCGGGCCCTCATCTTCTGGGACCCCAAGCGGCCCGGGTACAAGCTCGACGCGATCGACACCGACCAGATCACGCCCGCGGCCGATTGCGTGAGCGAGAGCCTCGACACGCTCGACGAGCGCTGGAAAGCCGGGTCGTTCCGCCACCTCATGCCCGACTTCCGCGCGCGCGTGCACGCCGGCGAGACGTTCGTCATTGCGGGAGATCGTTTCGCCATCGGCAGCTCGCGCGAGATGAGCCCGGCCGGTCTCAAGGGCGTGGGCGAGGAGCAGGGCCTCGAGCTCGTCATCGTCTGCGGCAACAACATGGGCGACATCTTCCGCCGCAACGCGTTCAACCTGGGACTGCACGTCGTGCAGAGCCCTGACGCGGTGGCCGATGCGAGGGACGGCGATGCGCTCAGCTTCGACCCCGACTCGCGCCGGCTGGCGAACGTCACGCAGGGGAAGGCCTACGATCCCGTGCCGCTCACTCCGAAGGAGGACGAGATCCGCCGCAGCGGTGGCATCATCGCCCTCGGTCGCCGCGAGTTCCGCGAGTCACTGCGGGGCGCCCCTCGTATCGAATGGGCCGACGCGGCGACGGCGCGGACGATGACCACGACCGAGCAGATCCTGTGGGCGCATCGCGTCGACAAGGACGCCGTGATCCGGCCCGGTGCGACCGTGCGCGTGTACGCCGACCTGCTGCCCGCCAGCGACGGCACCGCACCATTCTCCATCCACACGTTCAACCAGATCACCGGTGGCAACACGATCTGGCCGCGCCGCGCGGCGATCGCCAAC
The DNA here is from genome assembly GCA_031413115.1 of Candidatus Eiseniibacteriota bacterium. GTDB lineage: Bacteria > Eisenbacteria > RBG-16-71-46 > RBG-16-71-46 > DASYSL01 > JANPEF01. The sequence goes on from JANOEH010000179.1 coordinate 1,851, forward strand.
GATCACTTCGTGTTCACCGGCGTCGCGGCCGACGACCGGCAGACCGGCATCGGGCGCGCCTTCGCCAGGCTGCACGGCATCGAGAAGCCGTGGTATGCAACGCCGGGCGACGGCATCTTCCACTTCTACTTCCCCGAGCAGGGGCTGGTGCAGCCGGGCATGATGATCCCCGGCGCCGACTCGCACTCGCGCGCCTACGGCGCGTACGGCGCGATCGGCATCGGCGTGGGTTCGACGACGCTCGGCTTCGGCTGGAGCACCGGGCACATCTACACGACGCTGGCAAAGCCGCGCCGCGTCACGTTCAGGGGCGCACTGCAGCCCTGGGTGACGGGGAAGGACCTGGTGCTCGAGCTGCTGCGCCGTTGGGGTGCTGCGCAGTCGCAGGGCATGAGCGTCGAGTTCGTCGATGCCGACCGCCAGCTCCCGATCGCGTTCCGCAACACCATCTGCAACATGATGGCCGAGGCTGAGAGCTACAACGGCATCTTCGCCCCGGACGAGATCACGTACGCGTGGTTCGCCGCCAAGGGCATGGCCGACCTGCCGTACCCGCGCATCGCACCGGGCGCCGACGTCACGTGGGAAATCGACGACGTGCTCGACCTCGCCGACGTGCGGCCGATGATCGCCAAGCCCTTCTCGCCGGGCAATGCCTTCCCGGCGACCGACGTGGCGAAGGAGAAGATCCCGTTCGACAAGGCGATGATCGGCTCGTGCACGAACGGCGGCTACGACGACCTGCTCAGCGCCGCGCTCGTTCTCAGGGCCGCCCATGCCAACGGCCGGACGAAGGCGGTGAAGGAGTTCGTGATCTTCCCGGGATCCGGCGGCGTCAAGGCCGAGATCGAGCGCCCGGATCCGCGCCTCGACGGCCGGAGCATCGCCGACGTGTTTCGGAGAGCGGGGGGGCAGATTCGCGAAAGCTGGTGCGGGCCGTGCTTCGGGCAGGGGCCTGACGCGCTGCTTCCCGGGCAACGCGCGATCACCAGCTTCAATCGCAACTGGCAGAACCGCATGGGCCTGGGCGGCGAGGGCTTTCTCGCCTCGCCGAGCGTGGTCGCCGCGTCGGCCCTGCTGGGCTACATGGCCCCGCCGAGCGAGCTGGGCCTCGCCTGGGAAGCGGCGGAATTCGCGGTCTAGGGCTGCGATCGGCAGCGCAGGGCGCCCCTCGATGTGCCATAGTCTTCATCCGCTTCTCATTTGACGCACCCGTGCCGGGAGGACGCCATGCGTCGCCGTTTTCTGACCCTGCTCGTCATCCTCGGCCTGGGACTTCCGGCCGCTGCCCACGCCTACGATCTGGCCACCAATGGCGACTTCGAATCCGGAAACCTCGCGGGGTGGCAGGTCTACACCGATCAGTCGTTCGGTGGGATCGCGGACTGGTTCGTCACCGATCAGCCCGAATCCCCGATCTCGGGAAACGGTCTCGATCCGGCCCCGGGCGGAGCCTTCCAGGCGGTGGCCGACGAGGAGGCCGTCGGCACGATGATCCTGTACCGCGACTTCGCGATTCCAGCCACGCTCAAAGCGACGCTCAAGCTCACCTACTGGATCAACAACACGGGTGCCGATTACTCGGACGCCGGGGATTTCTACGCCGGCGGGGGGCCGAACCAGAAGGTCCGGATCGATCTGCAGGATCCCGCTTCCTCCGGGCTCCTCGATCAAGAGGGCATCCTCGCGAACTATCTCAAGACCAACGGCTCGACACCCCTGCACAGGACGGCCACGACGATCACCCGGGACCTCACCCCCTTCGCGGGTTCCACCGTGCGCTTGCGCATCGCGGTCGTGGTGACCGACCGGTTCATGAACGTCGGCATCGATGACGTGAGCCTCGAGGTGTCGCCGTTCGAACCGCTGATCACGAACCTCGAGGGCGCGCACCACGGGGATGCCGCGTGGGGCGACTTCGATAACGACGACGACCTCGACCTGGCGATCGGCGGCGCGACCAACGATGCCAACCTGAACGTGGTCTATCGTCACAATGGCGACGGCACCATGTCCATTGCACCGCTGGGGCTTCCGCTGCAGCAGAAGAATGCCTACGCCTGGGGCGATTACGATAACGACGGCGACGTCGATCTCGCGATGATGGGGTACGGACTCGTCTCCGAGACCGAGATCTATCGCAACGACGCCGGCGTGCTCACGCCGATCGGCGCCGGCCTGTGGAGCCTGACCGATGGAGCGATGGCCTGGGGTGACTACGACAGCGACGGTGATCTCGACCTGGTCACGACCGGGTGGGACGGTTTCTTCACGGGCTATTGCATCCTGTATCGCAACGACGGCGAGGGGTCGTTCGTGTACGTCGCGAACCCCACGCCGGGGATCCGCAATGGGTCGATCGAGTGGGGCGACTTCGACGCCGATGGCAACCTCGACCTGCTGACCTGTGGGCTCCATCCCGACATCTTCTCGCCGTCCCGCGCCACCCAGCTGGCGCGCGGCGACGGTGCCGGAAATTTCACCCTTGTTGATTCCGGACTCCCCGGCGTCGATGACGGGATGGCCCGCTGGGCCGACTTCGATGGAGACGGATTTCTCGACGTGGCGATCGCGGGCGAAACCGGCAGCGGCCCGCTCGCGCGTGTGTACACGTATGCCCCTGGCCTCGGCACCTACTCCGCCTTCGTGGCCCTCACGGCGGTGCGGGGAGCCAGTCTCGGTTGGGGCGACTTCGACAACGACGGCGACCCCGACCTGGCGCTCGCGGGCACCACGGGCGCGGTGCGAAGCACGAGTGTCTACCGCAATGACGGCGGGGCTGCTCTTTTGGACATCGCCGCGGCGTTGCCCGGGGTGCAGGATGGCGTTGTCCTGTGGGCCGACTACGACGGGGATCGCGATCTCGATGTGCTGGTGTCGGGCGACACGGGCGCGGGCTTCATCTCGCATGTCTACCGGAACACGACCCCGGTGGCCAACGCCGCGCCCTCGCCCCCGATCGCCTTCGGGTCCTCCGTCCAGGAGACCGGTGTCCTCTTCGCGTCGTACTCCCCGGTCGACGATCACTCGCTGTCTTCCACCATGAACCTCAGGATCGGCAGCAGCGCGAACGGGGTCGACATCATCAGTCCGATGGCGAACGTGGGAACCGGCTATCGGCACGTCGTGCAGACCGGGAACAACTCTTCCGGTGCAAGCCGCTTCGTGAAGTTCTCGGGACTCGGCCACGGCACGATTCACTGGGCCTTCCAGGCGATCGATGGCAGCTTCATCGGCGGACCCTTCGCGGCCGAGCAGACGGTCGTCCTCGGGGCGGATCTCCTCTCGATCACCGATGTGCCGGGCGACCAGGGCGGCCGGGTTCGCCTGACCATCGGAAGATCCCCGCTGGATCACGCGTCCCGCACGCAGTTCGCCATCAGTGGCTACAACGTCTGGCGGCGCGTTGCGGCCGGTTCGCTCGCCGGCCTGATCGCGCAACAGGGCACGCCGGTGAAAATTGCTTCGGACGCCGTGGAATCGGCGGGCCGGTTCGACCTGCCGCTGGTCGAATGGGGCGGCCGGCGCTTCGCGGACGGCGCGGTTCTGGCGATCGCCTCGGCGTTCCCGCCCGGAACCTGGGAGCTGGTGGGCAGCTTCTTCTCGCAGCAACAGGCGCAGTACCTCTACAACTCGCCGACTGCCGCCGACTCGGGCGTCGGCGGCAGCAACCGGTCGGCGTTCGTCGTCACCGCGCACACGACGGTTCCAAGCGTGTGGTTCGCGAGCGAGCCCGATAGCGGTACGTCGGTGGACAACCTGTCGCCGGCCATGCCCGCACCTTTCACCGGCCAGTATGTCGGGGGGACAGCCCACCTGCATTGGAACCGCAATCTTGAGGCCGACCTCGCGGGCTACCGGCTCTACCGCGGGTCCTCCGCCGCTTTCGTGCCCGGGCCCGGCAACCTGGTGGCGGCGCTGCCCGACACCGGCTACGCCGATGTCGCGGGTGCACCGTACGCCTACAAGCTCACCGCCATCGACTCCCACGGCAACGAGTCGCTCGTCGCGACGCTGGTCCTGGGCGGGGTCGTGGGCGTGGACGCCACGGCAGGGTCGATCCTGAGCTTCGCCACCCCGAGCCCGAATCCGGCGCGGAGCGGTACGACGCTCCACTACACGCTGTCGCGCGCGGGACACGTGCGGCTGTCCGTGTACGACGCGGCAGGCCGCCGTGTGGTGGTTCTGCGCGACGGGGAGCTGACGACCGGCGCGCACAGCGAGACCTTTGCGCTGCGCGATGGGGCGGGGCGCGACCTCCCGAGCGGGCTCTACCTCCTGCGGCTCGAGGCCGAGGGCCGCGTTCTCACGCGGAGAATCGCTGCCATCCGCTGAGCGGGCCGGCGACTCTCCGGATGGCCGGTTCCGTCGCGCCAAGGCTTCGGCTTGACACCGGCTCGCGCTGGGGCCTAGGTTCGCCGGTGCGGTCCGGCCTGCCCGACCGCCCCTCGCAATCGCGGTCCACGGGCCGGACGGGACTTCATCCCGGTCGCAGCTCTTCTCGCCACCGAACCAAAGGAACCCTGATGAATCACAAGACTTCGCTTCTCGCCTCCTGCGCGACGATCGGCATCCTCATCCTCGGTGGATGCGGCAGCTCGACCAAGCTCACGAACGTGTGGACCGACCCGACGCTGCAGGCCAACTCGCTCAAGAAGCTCATGGTCATCGGAGTCTCGCAGAACCCCAGCGGGCGCCGCATGTTCGAGGACACGTTTGCCGCGGCCCTGCAGAAGCAGGGCGTGCAGGCGATGTCGAGCTACGTCGTGCTTCCGGGCGAGATCACCGACAGCGTCGCCGTGCGCGACGCGGTCATGAAGAGCGGGTGCGACGGCGTGTTCGTGTCGAGGATCATCGACCAGAAGACGGTCGACACGTACTATCCGCCGACGGCGACGTACGTGGGGACGCCGTACTACGGTGGATACTATGGCGGCTACTACGGCTACTACGCGTCGAGCTATTCGATGATGACCTCGCCGGGCTACACGGTCGAGAACCAGGTCATCCACGTGGAGACGAACCTGTACCGGGCTTCGGATTCGAAGCTGGTGTGGGCGGCGCTATCGGAGAGCTGGCTCGAGCAGGCGGCGGACAAGTCGAGCGAGATCCAGCCCTATGTGCAGGTGCTGGTCGCCGGTCTCGCCGAGTCGAAGGTCGTCACCAGGTCCAAGTAGTCACCGGGCCCGAACGCAGGACCGCCGTGGCTCTCGACGTCGAGAACCACGGCGGTGTCGTGTTCGGGCGGGTTGCCGGTCTGGTGGATCAGGGAGCGACCGGGACGTTGCCACGGATCTGGACGTCGATCAGCGACTGCACGTACGACTCGACCTGGGTGAAGCGCGCCGCGGTCATCGGCGAAACTTCCTTCGACACCTTGCCCGTGGTCTTCTTGAGCAGCGAGGTGCGCTGCTCCTGCAGCTTGAACGCGCGGTCCGTGAGCGACTTCGCCACATCGTCGTTCATCATCGTGTAGTTCTTCGCGTAGTCCTTGATCATCGTCAGGCGCGCGTCCTGGATCGTCGCCAGTTCCGTCTCGTAGGCGCGCTGGATCGGCCAGAACTTCGCGGCCTGGGCGTCGGTCATCTTCAATTCTTCGGTCAGCAACTCGACCTTGCCCGTGCGCAGGTCCGAGCGCAGCAGCTCGATGTACTTGTCCATTTCGTCCGCCTGCGCCACCGCGGGAGCGAGCGCAAGACACAGCACCAACAGGATTCTCTTCACGACAAACCTCCTCGACATGGGTTCCTTCCCCGAAATTCGTGATGTCGACGCCTGAACGAGCGCGGGACCGCTGCCGACGCCGCATTATAGGCATGGCGCGCCCGGGAACAAGGAACTTGCGAGCCGGCACCGGCGCGACTATCGTCCGCCCGGATCCGCGAGGCCATGACGGCGTGGAGGTCGCCTCGTATCGGACCTTTCGCAACGAGACCGGCTCGACTCAGGGGAGTGACCATGACAAGGTTTCGCCGATTCCTGCTGCCGCTGCTTCTCTCGACCCTGGTGACCACACCCGCGTCCGCAAGCGGGTGGGAGACGTACGTCGAGCCCTACATGCTGTTCCCGAACATGTCGGGCACGTCCGGCGTGGGCAACCTGACCGGGGATGTCGAGGTGAACACGGGCGACATCTTCGGCGCGCTCGACTTCGGCGCGATGCTCTACCTCGAACGTCACAGTCCCAATTGGTCGTACTCGCTCGACACGATGTACATGAATCTGGGCGCCGAAACCACGACTCCCGTCGGCACGGTCGAGTTCGACTTGAAGCAGCTCGGCGTCATGGGCGCGGGCTACCGGCGCGTCGCACCCTGGGGCGAGGCGATGGTCGGCCTGACCTACAACCAGCTCGAAATGGGCGTTGCCGGATCGGGTCCCCTGGCGGCGGACCGGGACGGGGACAAGTCGTGGGTCGATCCCTACGTGGGCGTCCGCCTCATGACGCCGGGCGAGCGCAGGTGGCGCTTTGGCTTCCTGGGCGCCGTCGGCGGTTTCGGCGTGGGCTCGCAATTCGCCTGGCAGATCTATCCGCAGGCGGGCTATCGCGTCAGCGACTTGTTCGAGATCACCGGCGGATTCCGCGCGCTGGACATGGACTACGAAGCCGGATCCGGAAGCGACGAGTTCACGTACGACATGACCACCTATGGCGGACAGATCGGCGGGCGCTTCCACTTCTGAGCCGACGCAGCACGGGCGTCCGTTCAGCGGTTGCGCGAGCGCTGCGCGGTCGGTTTCGAGCCCGAGGCGAAGTGGAACTGGATCGTGTTCTCGGAGTTCCAGCCCAGCTCGGCGCGCAGCATTTCCGAGCCCGGCACGAGCAGACGCAGTCCGGCGCCGAGGCCGCGCCGCGACCGGTTCAGCGCGAACTCGGCGTCCTCGTTCCACGCGAGCCCCGCGTCCATGAAGGCGACCGCGTCGAGCCCGACCGCGAACGACCATCCGAACACGTCGTAGCGATTGATCGGCTTGAGCGTATAGGAGTACTCGACGGTGCCGATAAGCTGATTCTTTCCGGCGAGCGCCTCGCTCGGACCCTGGACCGGCCAGCCGCGCACGGAGTTCGCGCCGCCGATCTGGTAGCGGTAGTAGAGCGGAACGTCGACGCCGGTCGTTCCGGTCTGGGTCGACATCAGCCCGCTCAAGAGGAACTTGTTCCGTAGCCCGCTCGGGATCCACCGGCGAACGTCGAGCACCAGCGACGTGAAGTCGCCGTCGCCAGGCAGGAAGCCGCCGACCCTGCCGAACTCGATCTCGTTCCGCCAGCCGGTGCGGGGCACGCGGTAGGAGTCGCGCGTATCCCAGCCGGCCGTCGTGTACAGGCCGAAGAGCCGGTCGTCGTTGTCGGGGGACAGCGTGATGCCGTCCTCCTCGCTCTGGGTCCGCAGGTACGTCGCGCGGGCGGAGAGGCGCCCGTGGTCACCAACGTAGGTGCCGACACGCGCGTACATCTCGTCGCTCTTCTCGTGGAACGCGTTGCGCACGTCGAAGCGCGTCAGGCGTGCCGCGTACCCCTCGATCGAGAAGTGATTCCCGCTGATCCACGGCCAGGTCGCCCGCCCCCAGTACTGGTCGGCGGCGCCGAAGTAGGCGCGGCCCGAGACCGAGACGCCGCGCCCGCCGAGATTCAGTGATGAAATTCCAGGCCCGACCGAGAAGCCGTCCTCCTCCGTATAGCGAAAGCCGATCATCGGCACGAGAACGGGCATCTCGCGGAACGTGAACGCGATCGCGACTCCGTCGGCGCTGTCGTCCACGACGGCGACGGCGATCTCGGCGAAGATCGCCAGGTTCTCGAGGCGCTGCACGTCGTCACGCAACAGGTCGGGATCGAATGGGTCGTCCACCCGGGAGCGGATCTCGCGGCGGATGACGTACTCCTTGGTGACGAGTCCGGCGGGCAGGTCGATGGCGCGCACGATGCGGCCCGTGTGGACCTCCAGCGTGTCGAGTCGGCCGGGGGCGGTGATCGGGATCGGGATGATGTCGACGGCGGCGGCCGGGGTCGGCAGGAGCACGAGCAGGAGCCACAGCAGTCTGCGCATCGTTGACTCCTCGGACGATCGGGGATCCCGCGCGGATCGATCGGAAGCGTGCCCGGTGCATCTTGGGGTCCAGCACGGCGCAACGTTGACGCCAATCCGGCGCGCGGAGTGCCGCCACCGACCCAGTTGACATGTCGCCGCCCCCGACCTAGCGTGGGCGCCGGATGCGTCGTCCCGCAGGTGACGGCGCGCAAGGACACAGGGAGGGTCAGCCCGGATGAAGCGACGAAGCTGGTTCGGTGCATCGTCCGGGCTCGGGTTCGCGTTCCTCCTCGCTGCGGTGAGCGTGGATGCGGCGCAGGGGGCCGCGATGAAGGCCGGCGCGAGCGCCGACAGCGCGAAGGCGGTGCGCGACTCGATCACGAAGGTGAGCGCCACCGCCGACAGCGCGAAGTCGGACCAGGCCCGCATCGTCGACCTCGAACGCGAACTCGAGCGCGTGAAGAAGCAGCTTGCGGACACCAACGACCTGGCGCTCTCCGATCATAACCGGCTGCAGATTCTCGAGAGCCGGGCGCCCGCCGATTCGGTGAGCCAGGCCCTGGCGGCGCGGCTGGCCGAACTCGAGGAATCCAGCCGCCGCGCGCCCGAGGTCGCCCCGGACAAGCTGAGCTCGGCCGAGTTTCCGGGATCGATGCCCATTCCCGGCACGGATGCGGCGCTCCGGGTCGGCGGACAGGCGCGCTTCATCTACGCCCACAACTTCGCGGCGCTCGGCAGCGAGGGCCGGTTCATCGCCGCCACCATCCCGATCGCCGGCACCGAGGCGGCGGGCAAGGGCCCGCGCACGGCAATCACGGCCAACCCGAGCCGGATCAGCTTCGACATGCGATCGCCGACCGGCGTCGGCTACATCCGCACCTACATCGAGGGAGACTTTCGCGGCCAGGGAAACACGCTGCGCATGCGGCATGCCTACGGGCAGTGGCACGGTGTCATCGCCGGACAGACGTGGTCGACGTTTTCCGATCCCGAGGCCGAGCCGGACGGGATCGACCTCGAGGGACTCAACGCGATCTCGCTGTTCCGCCAGGGACAGGTGCGTTACAGCACAGAAATCAAGACCGACATCTTCTTCGCCGTGGCGGTCGAGGATCCCGCGCCTTCCCTCACTGGCGCGGTCGGCGTCAGCCAGGCTCCGGACCTGGTCTTCCGCCTGCGCTGGAAGCCCGCCGAGGACAAGTCTCCGCCCTTCATCCGCGGCGGGCACCTTCAATCAGCGCTCCTGCTGCGCGAAATCCGCGGCGAAGCCATCGCCAACCAGACGCTCGGGACTTACGGCTTCGGCCTCAACCTGACCGGGCGCATTTCGGCGCCGTGGGGCGGGACCGACCGCGTCCTCTTCGCGGTCAACGGCGGTCTCGGCATCGGCCGCTACATCGCGGATCTCTCCGCCGAGGGCGGGCAGGACGCCGTCTACGACTCCGTCGACAATGATCTCGATGCGCTGCCGGCGCTCTCGGGCTACCTCGGGGTCGAGCACTGGTGGGGGAAGATGTTGCGCTCGACGGTGACGTACGGCGTCGTCGATGTCGACAACCTGCCGATCCAGGGTCCCGAGGCGTACGACCTCACGCGGCGCGCGAGCATCAACCTGGTTTATTCGCCGATCAAGCGACTCGACCTGGTCACCGAGTACCTGTGGGGCGAGCGCGAGAACAAGAACGGAGAGAAGGGCACGTCCAGCCAGATCCAGATCGGGTCACGGCTGGTGTTCTGATGATCGGCGCGGTCGGTCGACCTCCATCCTAATGAGGTGGCGATGCAATCGTTGAGATCACTTCTGCTCGCGAGCCTGTTCGTGGCCGCGACGATCCCGGTCGCCCACGTCCCGGCGCATGCGGCCGCGGTGGGGGCCTTCGCCGGACTCAACCGCGGCAGCATCAAGGGCGATGCGCCGAACAACGTCGAGTACCGCAAGATGAACGGGCCGATCTTCGGCGTGCAGGGCGAGTATGAAATCGCTTCGGACGTGCTGCTCAGCCTGCAGCCGATGGTCGTGCAGCGCGGCAGCACGATCGCCGATGCCGACTCGACCGACGGCGCGAACGACGGGGTGGAACTCGACGTCGCGCTCGACTACTTCGCGATCCCGATCGTGGTCAAGTTCATGACGGGCAAGGGGCGTACCTACGTGACCGGCGGCGTCGACATCGCGTTCCTCAGCTCGGCGACGGTCGAGGGCGAAGGCGTGGACGTCGACGTGAAGGACTCCTTCGAGAGCGCCGACATCTCGGCGCTGCTCGGCTTCGGCGTGGTGTTCCCGGTCGGTCGGCCGCAGTTGACGGTCGAGGCGCGCTGGGTGCACGGGATGGTCAACCTCGCGGGAGACCCCGGCGGGCCGATCACCAACCTGCCGGATCGTTTCCGTTCCTCGGGACTTCAGTTCACCGCGGGCGTCCGCTTCCCGCTCGGGAGGCCGTGATGCGCACCACACTCCGACTCGTGTTCGCGGCCTGGCTGGTGCTGGCGGTCGCGCCGGCGCAGGCGCAGGCGCAGGCGCAGGAATCTGCGGAACCCAGGCGGCCTACCCTCGACGGTCACACGTTCCTGCCCGTCGATGCCATTCCCGACCCGTTCGTGCGCACGTACGTGCGGAACACGCTCGGCTATGCGTCGGCGAGCAACCTCGAGTATCCCCCCGTCGTGCTCGACGGCGACACCCTCATCGCCCTCGACGGAGATCTGTCCTACGCGACCCTGAGCTTCGAGTACCAGCAGGCGCTCCGCGACTGGATCGCGGTGCGCGTGGGATTCGACGCGCGCACCCGGCTCGGCACGCAGGTGTCCTCCCTGCTGCTCGACGGCGTCACGGTGGGCACCGACTTCGGCATGAACTGGATGGTGCGACTGCACCAGTCGAAGTCGACGATGCTCAGCGGATCTGTCGGCGTGACCAGCCAGGACTTCACCCGGGTCGACCTGAAGGGGTTCGTCGACGACGTCATCGACGGCGTGCCCGACCCGAAGCTGATCGATACCATCCCGGTCGTGCAGACGACGGTCGCGGCGAACTTCGCGTGGGCGATCAGCCGGCCCTTCGGACTGACCGCCCTGGTCGAGGGGGACTACGGCGACTCTCCGTTCCGGGATCGACCGGAGGGCTGGGAGTACACGTATGGCGCCTCCGTCGACTTCGACGCCGGCGCCGCGTGGGACGTTCCGATCGGGCTGGCGCTCGCCTTCCGCCAGACCTCGTTGCCCGGGTTGAGCGACGTCGAGGGAGCGCTGGGCCGGTCGGTCAACCTGCGCGTGGCCTACAACGCACAGCCCGACTTCATCGTGGGACTCGACCTGGTCCGGAACTCCACGGGTGAGTCGACCGGCGAGCAGGAGCTCTCCTCGTCCGGCGTCATGTTCACGATGCGCTACTACTTCTAGGTTGCGATCGGGGAATGGGGTTGCGCGCGGTGCGCGGCCCCGTTCTTGACTTCCCGCAGGGCCGCTCCTACGATGCTTGGACCGCGTTTGCTGCGTCGAGCGGCCCCGCCGCGGCGCGTTGTCCCCGACCAGCCCCCGAATCGAATCGATCCCAGGAGGATCCGGATGGATGCGATCTTCGATGCGCTGAAGCAGGCCGTCGACAACCTGCTCGGGCGGGCGAGCGGCCCGCTGCACTTTCGCCTGATCCTGCAGCCTGTGATGGCCACCATCTTCGCCTTCATCGCGGCTCGCAAGGACGCCGCTGCGGGCAATCCGGCGTTCCTCATGGAGTTCATCACCAATCCGGCCGAGCGGGGACGGCTCCTGCGTTCGGCCTGGCAGGACGTGGGCAAGGTCTTCATCCTCGCGCTCGTGCTCGACGGGGTGTACCAGTACATCGTCTTCAAGTCGTTCCACGTCGTCGAGGCGCTGATCGTCGGCGTCGTGCTGGCGATCCTGCCCTACATCCTGTTCCGCGGCCCGTTCACGCGTCTCCTGCGGCGGGGTGGCGACAAGACAGCTCACTGACCGAGCGAGACCGGCCGGTCCCCAGGGAGATCTCATCATGGCGCTCAAGGAGTACAAGCCCGGAAGTGCATTCAGCGGCGTGATCGGCCGGACGTTCGACGTGTCGAGCCCGGCGTGGCCCGAGCCGCTGCGCGTGAGGTCCGGCAAGGACGCTCCCGGCCGCGGGCAGCCCTGCATCGACGAAGAGCTCGTCGGGCACTTCGGCATTCCGCTCACCATGCCGCTCTCGATCTTTCTGGCCGGCGGTTTCGTCTGCGGTGCCGATTCCGGCTCGCCGGTGTGGGACAAGAACACGTCGTCGTTCAAATTCACCGGCAAGCTGTACCGCGCCACCGTGGATGTCAGCGGAGAGTTGATCGTCGACACCGAGGCGCAGGTGCGAATGGCGATGGCGCGCCAGTAGTCGCCAAGCGGGGCCGGCAGCGCGGTGCGCGTGCCGGCCCCTTCCTTTCCGTCCCGACCCGCCGAGGATCCCGTGACTTTGACCGCCGACACACCGGCCGGACTACCGCGACTCTCCCTGCTCGGCGGGCCACTCCACGCACTGGGCCGGCGGTTTGGCCTGGTCCGTGGCAGCACGAACACAGTGCGCCTGGGGCTGGCGATCGGCGCGTTCCTCTGGCTCATCCTGCTCGGACTCTCCCTTCTCGAGGGACTGGGGCGCGAGTTCTTCAGCCTCCCACTCGTTGGCGTCCATGTGCGACTGCTCCTCGCGCTCCCGTTGTTCTTCGTCTGCGAGACCATCCTCGATCCGCGACTCGCGGTGTTCGTCGACACGATCGTGCGCTCGGGCATCGTGCCGCCCGCATCGCTGCCCCGCCTCGAGGCGGAGATCACCCGCGTGCGGCGGTGGATTGATTCGCCGACGGTCGACACCGTCTGCCTGCTTCTTGCCGCGGGAGGGCTGTTCCTCGGGTCCTGGCTGGCGCTGCCGGGCGAGTCGGCCGCCGTCTCCCCGGGGCGCGCCATCGGCAGCATGCCGTTGGCCGGCCTGTGGTACTGGGGCGCCTGCATGACGCTCTTCCGCTTCGGGCTGTTGCGCTGGCTCGTTCGCCTCGTCCTGTGGGCGTACTTCCTCGCGCGGATCGCGGGCATGAACTTGAGGTTGTCGCCGAGCCACCCGGATCGCGCCGGCGGCCTCGGGTATCTCGAGGTCGTGCACATGCACTTCCTGCCCTTGATCTTTGCGCTGTCCGCCGTGGAGGCGGCCTCGTTCGCCGAAGGGATCGCCGGCGGGACCATGGCGTTCGAGGCGACCTACCCGATCTTTCTCATCGGGCTGGCCCTCGACGCACTCCTGTTCCTCGGCCCGCTGTTCATTGTCGCTCCGCTACTGTGGGCGTGCCGGGTACGCGGCCTCAGCGACTTCTCGGTGCTGGGCGCGGAGTACGTCTTCGGGTTCGATCGCAAGTGGGTGCAGCGGGAGCAGCCACCGGGGGAGCCGTTGCTGGGCACGGCGGACATGCAGTCGCTAGCCGACCTGGGCAACAGCGCCAACGTCGTGCGTGACATGCGTGTGGTCCCGATGAGCATCGGCATGCTGCGGGACTTTGCCATTGTCGCACTCCTGCCCTTCGCACCCTTGCTCCTGCTCAAGTATCCGCTGGCCGAACTGACGCAGAAATTCATTTCCCGCCTGTCCGGGTTGTGACCGTCGTGCGGGACCGAAGGAGGCGAACGTGACCGACCCCGAAGCGAAGTCCGCGAACGACCTGGCGCAGGAGCGCACCGACCTCGCCGTACACCGCACGGTGATGGCCGCAGACCGCAGCCTGATGGCGTGGATCCGGACGGCGCTGTCGATGATCAGTTTCGGCTTCACCATCTACAAGCTGCTCGAGGGTTTCCAGCATGGTGGTGGCACGCTGCCGCACACGGAGACGCCGCGCAACGCGGGACTCTTCCTGGTCGGCCTGGGAACGATCTCGATGCTCCTCGGTTCGATCGAGTACTGGCTGACCCTGCGCGACCTGGCCCACACCATGGTCGTGCGCCTGTGGCGTCCCGCATTCGTCATCGCGCTCGTCATGTCCGTCACGGGCATGCTCCTGTTCTTCAGCATCATCCTGCGCCTGCTTTGAGGCCGTGGGGACACGCATGACGCCGCAGCCACACTTTGCGATCACGGTTCGTCGCGCGGGGCGCGCCGACGGCGCCGTGCGGTTGGCACTGTCCACGGCGCGAACGAACCGCGCGGCCCAGGCGCTCTACGAATCGACCGGCTGGAAGCGCGATGACGAAAATGTCTCGTACGAGTTCGAGCGGGGCTGATCGCGATCGGCGATGTCGCTGTATCGTCATGTGGGACAAGCGGTTGTGAAATCAAAGGCCGGCCTGAGGTTGCCCCGGCTTCGCATCGCGGCGTAGACTGCGACGTCCGCCGAGCCCCTCGGCGCCGCCGGTCCCTCCGACCGCCGATACCCCGATCCCGAGGATCTCCGTGGCCAATACCGCCGACATCAAGAACGGGCTCGTCATCGAGCACAAGAACGACCTCTATCGGGTCGTCGAGTTCCAGCACGTCAAGCCCGGCAAGGGTGGGGCCTTCGTCCGCACCAAGCTCAAGAACCTGCGCACCGGACGCGTCATCGACGAGACGTGGAACTCGGGCGAGAAGATCCAGGATGTCCGCCTCGAGCCGCATTCGATGCAGTTCCTGTATGCCTCAGGTGACGACTATCACTTCATGAACACCGAGTCGTACGACCAGATCCAGCTCCCCAAGGCCATGCTCGCCGATTACGTCGGCTTCATGACCGATGGCATGATCCTGCCCGTGCTCATGCGCGAGAGCGAGATCGTCACCATCGAATTCCCGCAGATGGTCGAACTCGAGATCGCCGACACCGAGGACGGAGCGGCGCGCGGCGACACGGCGCGCGCGTTCCAGAAGCGGGCGACGCTGGTGACCGGAGCCGAGGTCATGGTGCCGGGTTTCATCAAGCAGGGCGATCGGGTCAAGGTCGACACCACGACGGGGAAGTACGTCGAGCGCGTCTGATTCCTCCTGACGAGGGCACGAAGAGTCGCCCCGGTCCAGAGTGCGGACCGGGGCGACCGTGTTTTCCAGCTGGGTGTTTCGTGTGGGACTACGCAGAGGTCGACGGACGGACGGTCACCGCGCGGTCGAGCGAGACCGCGAGCGCCGTTCCGGCCGGGAGCTGCAGCTGCGGTCCGCGCGTCAGCAACGAAGCCGCGGTGCCGGCCACGGCGCCTGCCGCTGCGCCCTTCCCGGCATCGCCCGCCGAGCCGCCGATGATCGCGCCGACCACGCCGCCAGCGACCGCGCCGCCGCCGATGATCGCCGCATCCTTGCCGCGTCCCGACTCGCTCTCGTAGATCCGGCTCGTCGAGGAGAGATCATACGTCCGGCCGCTGAAGCGTACCGTGTCGTAGGTGAGCTGCATCCGGCCACGGCCGCTGGCCTTGCCCGGCTGCTCCGTGAGCGAGACATGACCGCTGACGATGGCGCCGGCCGGAATGATCGTCGCCCCCGCGACGGTCACCGGCGACGAGATGCGCGCGGTGAAGCGATCGCCCACCGACGCGGTCTTCGTGCTGAGGGACGTCTCGAGCGTCATCGCCACCGCCGTGCCGGCGGGCAGCGTGACCGTTCGCGGCTGGGTGGCCGCGCTGCCGACCTTGGAAGCGACCTCACCGACCACGTCCGGCGTCGCCGAGTTGTTTAGGGCGTAGACCGCGACGGCGCCGAGCAGCCCCAGGCCGACGAGAGACATCCACAGGAGTTTCCTGTTGTTGTTGTGCGTGCTGGTGTTGGTTTCCATGATGTTCCTCCTTGTTGCGAACAGATGATCGACGGGTGGTCCGTCGACTACCGAACGGTGATGCCGAACAGGATCGAGGCCTGGTTGACCTCGCTGAACGTGTAGCGGCCCTCGACGAACAGGTTGTTCCTGCCGGCCGGGAAGAGGACGCCGCCGAACATGTTCGCCGCCGGGTCGGTCTGGCTGCTGTCGTTCCCGTTGTTGTCGGAGTAGTCGACCATGCTGAAGCCGAGGCCGCCTCCGAGATACGGCGACGTCTTCGACTGCGGGCCGAAGTGGTAGAGCGCGTCCAGGTTGCCGTTGAAGCCGGTCAACTGGTCGGCGTTCCAGTACAGGATGTTCGGCTGCAGGTGCCAGTGGGAACCGGGGCTCTCCAGCTCGACGTGCGCGCCGACGGCGATTCCGCCGCCGTCACCTTCCGGGTCGAGGTAGCCGATGCGACCACCACCGCCGCTGAAGCCGAATGCCGAGGCGTGGGGGGCGGCCAGGACGAGGCCGAGCGCGATGGTGCCGGTGACGGCTGCGATTGAGGAGAGCTTCATGGATCCTCCGGGTGTCAGGTTGCGTTGCGGCGGACTCCGCCCGCGAAGACCAGGGCGAGTCCCGAGACGACGGCCACCGCGCCCGCGATCGGCGGGATCGGCAGCGACTTCTTCTCGGTCACCTGCAAGTCGATCGGACCGAGTTCGACGTTGCTCTTCTTGTTCCAGCCGATTCCGCCCCAAGCCAACCCGGCAAGGCCGAGCAGGATGAGGACGATTCCGAGGCTGCGGGTCATAGCGTCCCCCTCGCTAGATGGGCTTGCGGCCCTGGATGATCCGGATGAGGACGCTGGCGATGGCCAGGACGAGCAGCAGGTGGACGAAGCCACCGAGCGTGACGCTGGAAGCCATTCCAAGTGCCCAGAGGACGACGAGGACGACGGCGATGGTCCACAACATGGGGTGCCTCCTGGTGAGAGAGTCGATGGCCGGGCGGAGTGATCGCTCTCGACCGGACACCACGGACTAGAGCAGAGGTTGTGCCATGCGCTGAATTATCGCCTAACACACATGATTACAAATGGTTATAGATGTCCGACGGAAGCCGCGGGGCAGGCCAGGAGGGGAGAAGCGAGGGTCGCATTCTACAAAGTTCCACCAGGCAATACGCCGGTGTCCGCCCGGCGGCACCGCCCGGCACCGCCCGGCGGTCGACTTGCACCGGGACCCCCGGCGGACGTAGGCTGCGGATTCATGAACGGAGGTGCCGACATCTGGACCCGCTGCAACATCTGCAAGAAGCCGATCGCTTTCGGTGCGCTGTGGTACCGCTGTTCCGTGTCGACCTGCAACAAGAAGCGGCTGGCCCTGCATTTCTGTTCCCCGGACTGCTGGGACGCGCACGTTCCCGATGCGAACCACAAGAACCCGCTGTGCATCGAGGAGCAGGCCCCGGCCCGCTGATCACCCCGATTTCAAGTCGGTGTCAAGAGCCCCGTCGTCCGCATGCCGGGCGGCGGGGTCTGCATCCCAAGAGGGGTCCGTTTCGCAGTACGCTGGTGTTCGACACCCGCCGGACGTTCGAGACTCCGATCCCCCAGCCCGTGGAGGAAGCACCCGTGAAGTCGTCCCTCTCGTCGTACTTCGCCGTCACCGCCCTCTCGTTGTTCGTGGCCTCGACGCCGGCCTTCGCGGCCGTCGAAATGCTGGACATCGATCGTGGACACACCAACGTCGGGTTCAGCGTCCGCCACTTCTTCACGCCGGTGAAGGGAGAATTCAAGGACGTGCAGGGATCGATTGCGTTCGACAAGGAAAACCCGAGCGCCTCGAAGGTCGCGGTCACGATCCAGGCGGCCAGCATCAACACGAATCACGAGCAGCGCGACGGCCATCTCAAAGCCGAGGACTTCTTCTGGGCGGAGAAGTTTCCGGAGGTCAAGTTCGTCTCGAAGTCGATCACCGTCGGCAAGGACAACAAGGGCACGATGACAGGCGACCTGACGATGCGTGGCGTGACCAAGCCGATCACGCTCGACGTCGAGATCCTCGGGATCATGGCCGGCAAGTCGGGATCCGTGGCTGGATTCAGCGCCCGCGGCAAGGTGAACCGCAAGGACTACGGCATCATCTGGAACAAGACGCTCGACAACGGCTCGGTCATGCTGGCCGATGACGTGGAGCTCGCCATCGATGTCGAGGCGAAGACGCCGCGGCAGTCGGGTCCGCCGCCCGCAGCCCCGGCTGCGGCCACGCCGGCCACGCCGGCGGCGCCGTCCGGAGACAAGAAATAACGCCGCCGCAACGACCATCGCGGCTGGACCGCACGTCGGGCCCGGGACGAAGCCTCGTCCCGGGCCTCTGCGTTGCGGTGCTAGAATCACGGTCCAGGCGCGCAGGGCGCCGGCTCAATCTGGAGCGTTTGTGATCCCTGGTCTGCATCATCCGCCGCACGCACGGCTCGCGCTCTTGGCCCTGGGCATCCTCGGCGGCGCCCTGGCGCCCTCCGGCCCCGCCAGCGCGTTCAGCTGGGGCAATGTCGTCCTCACCAGCGGCGCGGAGATCCGCGAGTTTCGCACCGACGGGATGCCGGTGGCGTCGATTGCCGTGCCCTATCCGCCGGGCGCGCGCGGTGGCACGAACCCGTTGCTCGGCCTGGCGTTCGATGCCGACGCGCGGCTTGGCGTCTTCAACGGTGCGACGGCGCCGTACCTCAGCGTGTACGACGCCGGCGTGGCGGGGTGGACGCACGCCACGCTGCCGGGCTGGTCGACATTGGAACTCGGCGGTTTCGGTGGGCTCGCCGCGTTCGGGCACGACTTCGTCGCCGGCGACATGGCGACGCCGAGCGGCGCCGCGAACGGTTTGATCTCGTTCGACGGGGATGCCGCCTACCTGGCGCAGCGAAACATCGCGGGCTTCGACTTCAGCGACCTCGCCGCCGGACCGGACGGGCGCCTGCATGCGCTGGTCGCCACCACCAACGTCGTCTTCATCTTCGATCCGGTCACGATGGCGAGCACCGGTTCGGTGCAGCTCGACGGCTCCTTGCAGTCGATCGCGCTCGCGCCCGACGGCACGTACTACGGCGCCTCGGGCGATGGGTACGTCCGGCGCTTCACGGCGCAGGGCGCCTCGTTCGACACGCTGGATACGGCCATCCCGGGATTGATCGACATCGCTGTCTCGGCGAACGGCGAGGTGGCGATGAGCACCGCGCTCGGCGAGGTCGTGCTGTGCGACGCGGCGCTCTCGGCGGCCAAGACGTTCCTGGTGGGGGGCGGGCCCGCCTACATCACGTGGGTGCCGTTCCATCCCTCGACGCCGACGCTCCGTCGATCGTGGGGCCGGCTCAAGGACACCTACCGCCGCTGAGCGGAAACGCCTGGGGCAGCTTGCTTCACTCGTCGAGCGGCTCCAGCTCGACCGTCACCGCGCCCTCCGCGTCGACCGTCACCCGCACCTGCCACGGTCGGCAGCACACCGCGCAATCCTCGACGTAGCTCTGGTCCGAGCCGCCACCCAGGTCGACGAACAACTCGTTCTCCTCGAAGCAGTACGGGCAGGTCGCCGCGTGGGTGTCGTCGACGCGCGAGTGCGCGCCGTGGTCGAGGGCGTCGTCGTTGTCATCCGAGCCGGTGGGCGCGTCGTCGGGCGCGTCCTCGTCCCCCTCGTCGCGGAAGCGGATCATCGCAGGAACAGCGCCGCGGTTCCGATCAGCAGCCCGATGCCGAGCAGGTCGAGGGTGAGGCCGTAGCGGATCATCACGCCCAGCGGGATGCGCCCCGAGCCGAAGACGATCGCGTTCGGCGCGGTCGAGACCGGCAGCATGAAGCCGAGGCTCGACGCCGCCGTCGCGGCCAGCGCGGGCACCAGCGGATCGGCGCCCACGCTGCGCGACAGCGCAATCGTGATTGGCACGATGAGCGTTGCCGAAGCGGTGTTCGAGCTCGTCTCGGAGAGGAAGACGGCGAGCACCACCGACAGCGCCGTCACCCCGAGAGCGTCGTGAAGGCCCGCGGCGCTGCGCAACGCCTCGGCGATCGCCCCGCCGAGCCCGGTCGAGAGCAGCAGCCCGCCCAGGCACACGCCGCCGCCGAACAGGAGGATCGTTCCCCAGTCGATGTCCCGGGCCTCCTCCCACGTCAGCGTCGGGCGCCCGGCCGCGGGCACGATGAACAGGAACACCGCGCCCAGCAGGGCCGTCGCGGTCTCGGGCAGGATCTTCGACAGGCGCCCCGCCAGCGGATCGCTCGCCCCGAGGGCGAGCTCCCACAGGCCCGGCAGGAGCCAGAGCACGATCGTCCCGCCGAAGACTCCGGCCACCGCGCGCTCCCGCGCCGTCCAGGGACCGAGGCGCTCGCGCTCGGCGATCAGCCCGGGCGTGGGCCGCGGCGCCGCGGCCGGGTCACGGCGCGCCGAGAGGACGAAGATCGCGGTCATCACCAGGTGCAGGACGAGCGAGAGCGGGACGAACACGGTCATCCATTCGAGAAAGCTCGGTCGCGTCCCGAGCTCGCGCTCGATGAGGCCGAGTCCGATCAGGTTGGGTGGCGTTCCGACGGGCGTGGCCAAACCGCCGATCGAGGCGCCAAAGGTGCAGATCAGCAGCAGCGCGGTCGCGTAGCGCTCGCGCCCGCCCGCCGCCTCGCCGTGCCCAAGCATGGTCAGCACGGAGAGCGCGATCGGGAACATGAGCGCCGCCGTGGCCGTGTTGCTGGTCCACATCGAGATCGCGAAGCAGAGCAGACCATAGAGCGGCAGGATGCGCAGCGGCCGCCCGGCGACGAACGGCAGCGTCAGCAGCACGAGCGCGATCCGCCGACCGAGTCCCGAGGACTCGAACGCGCGGGCGAGCAGGAACGAGCCGATGAGCAGGAACAGCACCGGGTCGCCGAACGCCGCGAACGCCTCCCGCGGCGTCGCCACGCCGGCCATGATGACGAGCGTCGGCGCGAGCAGCCCGCTGACGGCGAACGGCAGCGCCTCGGTCATCCACAGGATCACGATCGCGATCCAGATCGCGCCCAGACGATGCGCCTGCGGCGTGATCGAGGGCGCGGGGATGGCGAGAACGATTGCCGCGGCGACGAGCGCGAGAGCGAGGCCGATGGCCGTGCGACGGCTCAGAGCGTGCTCGCCGACTCGGCGCGGCGACGAACCGCGTCGATCAGTCCGTCGAACACGACCTTGTGGAGGGGGTAGAGCGCGTACCAGTAGACGAGACCGAACAGGCCGCGTGGCTCGAAGACCGCGGTCTGGCGCAGCTGCGTGCGCGTCGCGTCCCCCGGAGCGGGCTCACACTCGAAGACCAGCCAGGCGCGGCCGGGGATCTTCATCTCGGCGCGCAGGCGGAGCGCGCGCCCGGAGTCGACCGATTCGACGCGCCAGAAATCGAGCGCGTCGCCGGGGCGGAGTTCATCGGGGTGGCGGCGCCCGCGGCGCATGCCCACGCCGCCGACCAGTCGATCGAGCAGCCCGCGCAGCCGCCACAGGGCGGTTCCAAAGTACCAGCCGCGACGGCCGCCGATGCCGGCAAACGTCCGGTAAACGCGCTCCGCCGGCGCCTGCACCACGCGCGTCCGTCGTTCGAAGATGCGCCCCTCGCGTTCCTCGAGCGACACCGTGCCCTCGAGGGTGCCACCCGGGAACGCTCCGGCCCAGTCCGTCTCGACGTCGCCACGATCCGCCTGCTCGAGCGCGCGCTGGACGGCGGTCGCATAGGGTGTCGGAGGGACGCCAAACAGGCGGCGCGCGTCGTCGTCGTGCACGATGACCTCGTTGCGCATGCCCTCGACGAGGGTGCGGGCGATCGCTTTCGGAATGGGCGTGACGAGGTCGACCCAGTACGACGACAGCCGCGGCGTGAGCACCGGGACCGGCACGAGCAGCCGCTTGAGCCCGCGCAGGCGGGCGTAGGTCTGCATCATGTCGCCGTAGGTGAGCACGTCGGGTCCGCCGATCTCGAATACGCGGCCGATCGCCTCGGTGCTGCCACGCGCGGCGACGAGGTAGTCGAGCACGTCGCGGATCGCGATCGGCTGGCAGCGCGTGGACACCCAGCGCGGACAGATCATCACCGGCACGCGCTCGGTCAGGTAGCGGATCATCTCGAAGGAGAGGCTGCCCGAGCCCACGATGACGGCGGCGCGGAACTCGGTGACCGGGGCGCCGGTCGCGCGCAGCGCCTCGCCCGTCTCGTGCCGGCTGCGCAAGTGGGGCGACAGGTCGGCGCGTGCCTCGCCGAGCCCGCCCAGGTAGATCACCTGCCGCACGCCGGCGCGCAGTGCCGCTTCGCCGAACAGGTGCGCCGCATCGCGATCGCG
Organism: Candidatus Eiseniibacteriota bacterium; assembly: GCA_031413115.1. Lineage (GTDB taxonomy): Bacteria > Eisenbacteria > RBG-16-71-46 > RBG-16-71-46 > DASYSL01 > JANPEF01. The sequence goes on from JANOEH010000179.1 coordinate 23,942, forward strand.
GGCGGCAAAGCCCTCGCCGCCGGCGAGCGCATGGATGAGGTAGTACGCCGTGTCGCAGCCCGCGAGCGCACGGTCGAGCGCGCCCGGATCGAGCGCGTCGCCCGGCACGATGGTGACCGCCGGATCGGCGCTCCAGGCTCGGCCCGCAAGCCGCTCGGGTGTGCGCGCGAGGCAGCGCACGTCGACTCCGCTCGCCAGCAGGCGGGGGACGAGTCGACCCCCGATGTAGCCGGAGGCGCCGGTAACGAGGACGGTGGGTCGGGTCACAGTTCGGCAGTCTCGCACGGACGCGGTTGCCTCACCAGCTTCCGTGTGCGTAAATCCGGGCATGATCGAATTCGAAAAGACCCCCCCCGAGGTCAAGGAGATGCTGGGCAAGCGCATCTCGCAACTCGGGCTCAAGGTCGAAGGCTCACCGGTCGAGCGTTCGGTCGAGAAGCTGCGCAAGGAACTCCTGCAGAAGGGCCTCGAGCGCTTCAAGGCCGTGGTCTACCTGACCGACGAGTGGGGCTGCCCCTCGGGGGAGCCCGTGATCGGCATTCCGTTCTACCTCGCCGACCCCAAGCTCGCCCGCCTCGAGGGGCACGTCAACGACCTCGAGAGTCAGCGCGAGATCCTCATGTACCTGCGCCACGAGGCCGGCCACGCGTTCAACTACGCCTATCGCCTGTACGCCACGCCCGAGTGGCGCGAGCTGTTCGGGCCGTTCAACCGCCGCTATCGCGACGACTACCGGCCCGTGCCATTCTCGCGCAAGTACGTGCGCCACCTCGCGGGTTGGTACGCGCAGAAGCATCCCGACGAGGACTTCGCCGAGACGTTCGCCGTGTGGCTCACGCCGCGCTCCGCGTGGCGCGAGCGCTACAAGGGCTGGCCGGCGATCCAGAAGTTGCGTTACATGGAGCGGATGGCGAAGCGCTTCGGCGCTGTCGACCCGATCGTCGGTCACGGTGACACGGACATCACCGTGGAGGAGATGGAGCTTACCGTCGAGGAGTTCTATCGCCAGGTGCTCGAGCAGAACAAGGCCGCGGTGGACATGGCCATGGACGGGGACCTGCGCGACATGTTCGTGCGCCGGAACCCCCGGCGCAAGAACGTGCGGCCGGCGACGGAGTTCCTGCTCGAGCATCGGGTCGCGCTGACGGACAAGATCACGTACTGGACTGGTGTCAAACGACCGGTCGTGCGCGGCCTGGTGGAAGCCATGGCGCGGCACACGAAGGATCTCGACCTGTGGATCGAGCGGGCGCAGGAACCACTGGCGCTGATCGAACTCACCGCCTACGGGACCACGCTCGCCATGAACTACCTGGCGCGCGGAAAGTTCATCCACGTCTGAGGGGCGCCACCGGCCCCGAGGTGACCATGGCCCGACTGCGGATCGCGGTGCTCTACGACGTGTGGGACGACGGCAGCGAAGAGGTCGTCGAGGAGGCGCCGCACGCGCGGAAGAAGAAGCCAGAGAAGGAGGACCGCCAGCAGATCCACGAGGCCCTGAAGACGCTGGGCCACGCGCCGATCTATCTCGAGCTCGACGGCACGACCGAGGCGCTGAGACGCCTGGCGGCGGCTGAGTGCGACCTGGTGTTCAACCTCACCGAGTCGTGGGCCGGCGACGATACGAAGGACATCCACCTCGCCGCGTACCTCGAGCTCCTGGGGAAGAAGTTCACCGGCTCGGGCCCCGGCGGGATGCACCTGGCGCAGAACAAGTCGCTGGCCAAGAAGCTCTTCGCCTTCCACGGCATCCGCACGCCGTACTTCGCCAGCGTCCACCGCGGGCGCCTCGACTGGTCGCACGACCTGCAGTTCCCCGTGATCGTCAAGCCCGCGCGCGAGGACGGCTCGATCGGCATCGCCTTCAATGCGCTGTGCGAGTCGATCAAGGACCTGATGGAGCGCATCCACGACCTGCACGCGCAGTTCGACTCGCCGGTCCTGATCGAGGAGTACATCGAGGGGCGCGAGATGTACGTCGCCGTGCTGGGCAATGGCGAGCCCCAGGCGTTGCCGGTCGTAGAACTCGACCTGTCGAAGCTGCCCGAGGGCACGCCGCGCATCGCCGGCAGCGAAGTGAAGTGGGAGACGGGGACGCTCGCCTACAAGGTGACCAAGAGCGTGATCCCGTCGGACCTCGACGAGAAGGTCACGGCCGACCTCCAGCAGACCGCGCTGCAGGCGTACCGCGCGCTCGAGCTGCGTGACTACGGGCGCATCGACATGCGCCTGGCGGCGGACGGGCGTGTCTACGTGCTCGAGGTCAATCCGAACCCGTGGCTGGCGGCGTCGGCGGAGTTCGCGATGGCGGCGAAGAAATCGGGACGCGACTATCCCACGCTGATCGGCGAGATCGTGGACCTGGCGCTGGCGCGGTACCGCTAGCGAACTAGCGATCGCCCAGGATGCGGCGGCGTCGTGCCTCGTCGCCGTGCGTTACCGGCGGCGTCGTGCGCGCGAGTTCCTCGGCGCCCAGCCCGAGCCGCACCTCCTTCGTCGCGGCGCGAAGCACGTAGACACGCGAGTTGTTCCCGTCCGGATCCAGAGGACGGACGAAGAACCCCGGCTGGTCGCCCGCGTAGGCCTGCGCGTGACCGATGAGGAGTTCGCCGTCCTCGAAGACCACGGCGATGCGGCGGCCGACCTCCGGTGCGGGATCGAACTTCGGGAACTCCCGGCTCTTGTGCCGCAGCTTGCTGCCGATCAGGTCGCGCACGAAGAACACGGCCTTCAACTCCGCCATCTCGATCGTCACAACCTGGTCACCGCCGCGGGGCAGCACATGGAAGCGCGGGTTCTCGGGAAGAAAATCGCGGGTGTGTCCCTTGACCACGTTGCCATTGCGAGTGCGCGCGACGACGAGGTTGCTCCGGCCGCCGGCCGCCGTGGGGCCGCTCCCCGAGGGATGGGGATTCATGGCGTGCTGCCTCCTGCGGGGCGACCTCCGTTGCGCGCCCCGTTTCTTCCGAATCCGGTGGAACGTCAGGCCGGATTGCCGAAGGGATGCGACCTGGTTGACCGCGCCGTCGTGGGGCGGTGGGGCGGGGCAATCTGAATCTACGCCGCGGCGGGCGGCTTCAGCTTGCTCTTCACGGGCGGGGCGGAGCGCGCCAGGTCTTCGGCCATGGGACCGAGCTTGACCTGCTTCGTCGCGGCGCGCAGCACGTAGACGCGTGTGTTGTTCCCCAGCGGATCGAGCGGAAAGACGAAGAACCCCGGGCGCTCGGCCGAGTAGGTCTGCGCATGTCCCACCAGCAGCTCGCCGTCCTCGAACAGCACCGCGATGCGACGCCCGACCTGCGGGCCCGAGTCCATGGCGGGAAAGCGGCGGTTCTTGTGGCGCATCCGGTTACCGATCAGGTCGCGCACGAAGAAGACGCCCTTGAGCTCCGCGGTCTTGACCGGCACAGGCTGCGATCCGCCCTTGGGCAGCACGTGGAAGAGCGGCCGCTCGGGAAAGAAGTCGCGCGTGTAGCCCTTGACCACCTGGCCGTTGCGATAGCGCGCGACGACGAGATTGTTCTCGCCGCCCGCGGCCGCGGGGGCTCCCGTGGGACCGGTGTGGGGATGCATGGCGTGTCTCCTCCGGCGGGGGGACGGTCGTCGGCCTCCCGGTTCCCCGGGTCATCGGCAGGTCAAGGCGTGGGCTTTCAGGAAAAGACACCGCGGACCAGGCGGCTGAGGAGACCCCGCGGAACCAGCCGAATCAGCGCCGTGAGCGCCTGGTAGCGCCAGCCGACGACCACCGAAGCGTCCTTGCCCAGGCGCCCCAGGGCCGCCTTCGCGACGTCGTCCGGGAAGGTCCAGGCCCAGGCCGGGATCCCCGACGTGTCGATCCCCGCGACCCCGTGGAACTCGGTCCGCGTGTAGCCGGGGGAGACCGCGAGCGCGTCGATGCCGAGCGGCGCCAGCTCCCCCCACAGGCTCTCGCCCAGGAACAGGTCGAACGCCTTGGTCGCGCTGTAGAGCGAGCCCGAGGCCAGGGCCAGGTGTCCCGCGACGCTCGCCACGTAGACCAGGCCGCCGCGCCCGCGGGCGATCATCGCCGGCAGGAGCGCGCGCGTGAGCTCGACGGGGACTCGACAGTGCAAATCGACCTGGGCGAGCAGGCGGGCGGGGTCGGCCGTCGCGAACGGCGCATGAACCGCGATGCCGGCGTTGTGGACGACGAGACCCACGTCGATGTTGCGTTCCGCCAGTGCGGCGAGGAGGCGGGGGATCGCGTCCGCGGCGACGAGGTCGAGCGCGATGGCCTCGGTGCGCACGCCGTGCGCGGCGGTCAGTTCCGCGGCAAGCGCGTCGAGCCGATCGCCGCGGCGGGCGACGAGGACGACGTCGGTGCCGTCGGCCGCGAGACGGCGCGCGAACGCCTCGCCGATCCCGGCCGATGCGCCCGTGACGAGGGCGGCGCCTCCATAGCGCGCGCCGAACGAGTGTGCGCGCAAGCTAGCGGCGGTCGATCACGACAGTGCCACCCTTGATCACCAGGCTCGGGCGCTCGAGCAGCGTGATGTCGTCCAGCGGGTCGCCGCGCACGGCAACGAAGTCCGCGTAGCGGCCCTTCTCGACGATGCCGACCTCGTTCCAGCCCAGCAGCTCGGCGGCTCCGGAGGTGGCCGAGACGATCGCGGCCATGGGGCTCATGCCCAGGTCGGTCATGAACTTGAACTCGCGCGCGTTCTGTCCGTGGGGGAAGACGCCGGCATCGGTGCCGAACGCGATCTTCACGCCGCCGTTCAGCGCGCGGCGGAATGAGTCGCGCATGATCGGGCCGACCTGCTTCGCCTTGGCGACCGCGTGCGGCGGGATCCCGCCCTTGTCGGCCTGGTCGAACACCCACTCGCCGGCGCTGCGGGTCGGGACGAACCAGCAGTCCTTCTCCTTCATCAGCTTCACGCCTTCCTCGTCGAGGTAGGTGCCGTGCTCGATCGAGGACACGCCGCCGCGCACCGCGGCCTTGAGCCCTTCGGCGCCGTGGGCATGCGCGCAGACCTTGAGGCCGAGCAGGTGTGCCTCGTCGACCATCGCCGCAATCTCGGCGTCGGAGAAGGCTCGGGCGTCGAGCGCGTCGTTGGCCGACAGGACGCCGCCGGTGGTCATGATCTTGATCACGCCCGCGCCATGCTTGTGCGCGTAGCGCACCGCCTTGCGGCACTCGTCGGCGCCGGTGGGCAGACCCTGCGTGTAGTCGAGGTGGTCCTCGAGGATGCCGGGGCGGTAGCCATTGGCGTCGCCGTGACCGCCGATGGTCGAGAACGAGTTGGTGGAGACGATCATGCGCGGTCCCGGCACCAGCCCGCGCTCGATGGCTTTCTTGAGTGCCACGTCGACGAACTCGCCCGCGCCGAGGTTGCGCACGGTGGTGAAGCCGGCCTCGAGCGTGCGCCGGGCGAAGAGCGTCGCGCCGATCGCCTGGTCGGCGGGCGTCTCGGTCACGCCGCGCAGGAGCGTGCCGGCGGAGACCTCGAACGTGAGGTGGGTGTGGCAGTCGATGAGCCCGGGCAAGAGCGTCTGGCCGGCCAGATCGACCGTCGCCGCCCCGGCAGGCGCGGTCAGGTTGGCGCCGATCGACTCGATGCGATCGTTCTTCACCAGCACGTCGACGCCGCGCCGCGGCGAGCCGCCCTTGCCGTCGATCAGCGTCGCGCCCTGGAGCAGGATCCAGCGCGGGACAGGGGGCTCCGCGGCGAGCGCGGGCGTGGCCGGCGCAGCGAGGCCCACGACCGAGAAGGAAACTGCGAAGGCCGCGGCGGTGGCCGCGGCCCGGAGTGGATCAGAACGAAATCGGATCATGGGGTCTCCGTGCGCCGTCTTCCTGGAGCCAGCTTCGCTACATGAGCTTGGCGAGAAGCTGCTCGTTCGTGGGGTACAGGCGCAACAGTTCGAGCAACTCGTTCATCGCGCTCTCGGAGTCGCGCTCGGACAGCCGGCGGCGCAGGTTGTTGATCGCGCGCATCTCGTCGGGGCCGTAGAGCTTCTCTTCCTTGCGGGTGCCGCTGGCCTTGATGTCGATGCAGGGGAACACGCGGCGCTCGAAGAGCTGGCGCGACAGCACGAGCTCCATGTTTCCGGTGCCCTTGAACTCCTGGAAGATCACCTCGTCCATGCGCGAACCGGTCTCGATCAGCGCCGTGCCGAGGATGGTGAGGCTGCCGCCACCCTCGATGTTGCGCGCGGCGCCGAAGATCTGCCGCGGCACCTGCATGGTGGCTGCGTCGAGACCGCCCGACAGCGTGCGGCCGATGCCCTGGAACGTCGTGTTGTAGGCGCGGGCGAGGCGCGTGATCGAGTCGAGGAGGACGCCCACGTCCTTGCCGTCGAGCACCGGCACGAGGACGCGGGTGAGCGCCTTCTCGGCGATCTCGACGTGCTCGGCCGACGTCTGGTCGCTGGAGGCGGCCAGCACCTCGCACGGGACGGAGCGCCGGAAGTGTGTGACCTCCTCGGGCCGCTCGTCGACGAGCAACACGACGACCTCGATCTCGGGATGATTCTTCGCCAGCGAGACGGCGACCTCCTGCAGGAGCGTCGTCTTGCCGGCCTTGGGCGGCGCGGTGATGAGGCAGCGCTGACCCTTGCCGATGGGCGCGATGATGTCGAGCGCCCGCATGGACAGGCCGTCGGCCGTCAGTTCGAGCTTGAGACGCTCGTTCGGATCGATCGAGACCTGCTGCTGAAGTTCCTTGAGCACGTCGGTGAACGGCGCCTCGCGGCGGTCCCGGCCGCCGCGACTGCGACCACCGGCGTAGCCGCCCCCGCGCGAAGGCGCGCCACCGTAGCCGCCGCCGTAGCGCTGACGTTCGCCCGTGCGATCGGTCGGGCCGCCATCGGCCCGCCGGAAGCCGTTGGTGCGCGGCTGGGACGAAGGCGCCGGGCGCGGTCCGCGCGGCGCCCCGTACCCGTTGCTGCTGGGCTGCCGCTCGGGCGGGCGATCCCCACGCGGGACGTCGCGCGAGTCACGCATGCCGTCGGGACGGACGCCCTCGGGGCGGCCCCCGGCGCGGCGACCACCGCGACCTCGGCGGCGTTCCCCGCGCGGGCCCTCGGCCGGGCCACGGGCACCGGTTTCGCCGCGGGCGCCGGGATCGGCGCCGGGGCCTGGCTGGGGGCGCGGTCCGCGCGTGCCGTACCCGGGCTGCGGGCGAGGTTCGCGCACTTCGCGCCCGTCGCGTGGCGGACGGCCATCGCGGGCCGGGCGGGCGTCCCGCTGTTCGCGCGGCGGCCGGGCTTCCCGCGGCGCACGGGGCTCATCGTTGCGCTCGCGCGGCGGCGCGGGCACATAGGACGGCGGAGGGGCGGACGGGGCCGGCCCGGTCGGACGCGCGGGGGATGCGCTCGACGAGGCGGGCGAGGGTCCGGTGGTCTTGCGTGCGGGACGACGGCCGAAGGAGCCGGAGGTGGTGCGTTTCACTATGGGAACACTCGCGATTTCTGGTTCGGTGGCACGAAATACGTGTGGCCGCTGGAGCTGCGGCCGGGCGGGCCGGGGCCGTCACCGGAACACCGGTGAGCGGCGGGGTGCCGCCGGGATCGGGACGGGCAGGTGCACCGTCCGCGCGCGTCGTCTCGACCGCGCGAGCCGTGCGATCGAACGGCGATCGCACAGGCAGAGTGTACGCCACCCGCGGCGGCGGGATCAACCGGGAGTTTCCGTCCCGCCGGGACAGGTTCTTGGGGCTGGACTGGGGCCCTATCCGTGGCTTCCGGGAGATGCAAACGGCAAGCGAAAAGCCCCGGCCGTGCGGCGCCGGGGCCTGCTCGCAAACCCCTGGCTCCCTTTTGGGGAGCCCGTATCTATCTCGCCGTGGCGGCGGTCCCGCCCGCGATCGGGTTGGGCCGCAGGGCGCCCGGCACGTCGCGCTGCGCCTCGAGGGCGCGGCGGGCCCGGGCCCGCAGCTCCATCAGGTGCGCGCGCACGGTGTCGCTGCCGGGGCCGGCGGGGCCCAGTCCGCGCTGGCAGGCGTCGGAGATCCGCGTCAGGTGGAGCCGCGCCAGGGCCGGGGCATCCTCCGGTGCCGCCGGCGACGGGTTGACCACCATCTCCGAGAGCCGGTCGACGTAGGCGCGCTGCAAGCCGCGGCGCGTGTTCGGACGATCGAGCGTGGCGTACTTCGCCGCGCCGGCCGCAGGAACCGATCCGGCGACGCCCAGCTCACCGCAGATCGCGCCGGTCAGGCGCGCGAACACGTCCTGCAAGCGGAACGCTCCGGCGCCGACGCGCGACTCCTGCTCGCGCAGGCGCGTCAACAACGAGGGCTCGGTGATGCCGTTCATCGCGCCCACCTGGATGGCGAGGACGCGCGACAGGAAGGGATAGTCCTGGCGCCCATAGGCGAACAGGTTGTTGCCCCAGTCCCACTGCTGGTCCTTGCCGATCTTGTCGAGCAGCGTCGCCGGAACGACCATCGCGTCGGCGGAGAATGCGCGTTGGGCGAGGAAGTCCATCGCCTCCTTCTGCTCGGCGGGCGACACGTGCGTGAACGGACCGGTCTCGCCCGGATCGCCCTTCATCACCTTGTGGGCGTACTGGCCGCCGACGTACTTGCGGGCGTGCGACAGGCCGCGCGCGTACTGCAGGAGCATCGAATCCATCGCGCGGCGCAGGGCGACGTACGAGTCGCCCTCCTTCATCAGCTTGCCTTCGAGGTTCGGCGTGTTCCACAGGTTCTGCACGTAGGCCACGCGGTCCTTGGAGAACGCGAGCGGGCTCGAGCCCAGGTCGTAGATGTTGCAGCGCGGGTCGAGCGCGTCGGCCGGGTAGGTGTCCTCGTCGGTGCCGTAGAGGTGGCCGTCGGCGGTCGCCTCGCGCGCGATCGGCGTGACGAGCTTGTAGTCGTCCTCGACCGTCGTGGCCGACGTCGGCGTGTAGCCGTAGCGAATCACCCAGTCGTCGTAGGTGCCGACGGTCGGCGACCAGTAGTAGCCCTGGCGCGTCGGATCGGACGAGACGTTCGGCGTGTCGTAATCCATGATCGAGCCGACCAGGCCGTTCTGCGCGACCCATGCCTTGTCCTGCAGCAGCTCGCGCGGGACGTCGGTCGACGACTTGAAGTTGTGGCGCAGTCCGAGCGTGTGCCCGACCTCGTGCATCGTGACCGCCTTGAGGCCGGCGCCGACGAACTCCTTCGGGGCCGGCTCGCCGGGGGGCGTGACGCCGTTCAGGGCGAGCGCGGTCGACAGGAACTCGGATTCGGTCGCGTGGCCGATCCCGGCCATGCACAGGCGCGACGGATCGGTGACGTCCTTCAGCCACGCCTGCGTCGGCAGGTTCATCGCCTGATCGATCACGTCGGGGGCGGCCCAGCGGCGCCAGTTGTTCGAGTAGCCGACGATCATGTTGCCTTCCATGAGGATGTCGGCGTTCAGGATCTCACCCGTGCGCGGATCGGTCTGGCTGGGTCCGATCGCGCCGAAGCTCGGCTCGTGCGACACGATCCAGCGGATCGTCGTGTAGCGCGCGTCCTCGGCATCCCAGTCGGGATCGTCCGTCGGCACGTCCTTCGCGATGATCGCGTTCTTGAAGCCGGCCTTCTCGAACGACTTCTGCCACTCCTCGATGCCCGCCTTCACGTACGGCTTCCACTCGGCCGGGATGGTGTTGTCGAGGTAGAACACGATCGGCTGCTTGGGCTCGGACACCGCGGCCGTCGGATCCTTCTTCTCCAGGCGCCAGCGGTTGATGTAGCGCACCCAGTAGTCGGGCTTGCCGTCGCGGCTCATGTCCTTGTAAGCGTTCGTGAAGTAGCCCGCGCGATCATCGGCGAGCCGCGGCGCCATCGGCGACTCGGGCAGCTCGAGGAAGCTGTAGTGGACCGTGATCGGCACGTAGCGGCTGTCCGGCAGCGGCCCGAAGTCGAGGTTCTCGCGATCGTTCGGCGAGAAGGTGAGCAGCGCCTCGACTTCCATGTTCCGCGGGAACGCCTTGTGCGCGGTGACCGCCGAGCGCTCCTTGTCGAAGCGGAAGCCCTTGTCTGTCGAGCCCTTGAGCCGCGTGGTCAGGTCGAGGCAGTCGCTGGCGAACATCGGCGCCATGTCGATGAGGACCGTCGAGTCCTTTTCGCTCTCGATCTTGAACACTTGCAGCGCCGAGCTGCCGAACGACAGGTCGACGGCACGCCGGTACGCGGAGTCGCCCGAGCTGGCGACGATGCTGGTCGTCGGGGCGACGAGGAAGATGCGGTCCCCGTTGCGCTCGAACTGCACCATGCCGTCGAGGATCGGCAGGCCGCCCAGCGTGTAGGCGGTCCCGATGCCGCGGGCGAAGTGCGCGTTCATGAGAAACGGTTTGCCCAGGCGGTCCTGCTTGATCTCCCAGTAGATGACTTCGCGCTTGGTCCACGCCGGGAACATGCCGTCCTTGCGCGTCGCGTCCTTGGTGACCTTGCTCCACTCCCCGAAGCCGCTCTCGGGGGTGGCGGACTTGGCGTCCTTCTTGTCCTTGTCGCCGGACGACTTGCCGGCGGGGGGGGCGCCGTCGGGGAAGGGCTTCTGATCGGCCAGGGCGGGCAGGGCGAACGCGGACACGGACGCGACGAGCGCGCAGGTGAACGCCGCGCGCGCGAAGAGCAGACGCAACGACATGAGACGACTCCTCCGGGAGCGTACGAGACCAGGTCGCCCGTGGGGGGCGCGGGGTTGAAGGCAAGACGGCCATGATGCGTGAGGACACCGTCGCGCAGGCGACAACTCTGCGTCAAGCGCAGCGCGCGGAACGGCCCGCGGACGATTCCGCTTTCCGCCCCGGACTGGCGGCTGCCAGAATCCGGAGCACAGCCCATTCCCGGCCCGCCGGCGGCACCCGTCCCCTGCATGGAGGTTCCAGGATGCGACTCCGCTCATTGCTCCGTCCGCTGGTCCTCTTTTCGTGCGTCATGGCGTGCATCGCCTGGGCGGGTTGCGCCGCCCGGTCGGCGCGCGTCGCCGACGCCGCGCCCGCTGCGCCCGCTGCACCGGCGGCCACCGCGTCGACGCCGCTGACCACGACGGGCCAGCCCGTGGTCACCGCGGGCTCGGCCGGGCCCGGCACGTCCGGCCCGGGTGGCGATCCGGTCGCCCGCGGGAAGTTCCTCGCCGACGTGCTCGGTTGCGTCGACTGCCATTCGCCGAAGGGACCCGACGGAAAGATCGTTCCCGGATTCATGCTCGCCGGCCATCGCACCGTCGACCCGTACGCGGCCTGGTCGGACTCGCTGTGGGACGCCGGGATGGGCATGATCGTCGCGCCGTCGGGAACCGCGTTCGCCGGGCCGTGGGGCGTCACGTTCGGGCGCAACCTCACGCCCGATCCGACCACCGGCATCGGCGGCTGGAACGAGGAAGCGTTCATCTACATCCTCCGGGAGGGCACGCTCAAGCCTCCGATGCCCAGCCTCGCCTACGGCAATCTGTCGGACGACGACCTGAAGGCGATCTTCGCGTACCTTCGCTCCGTGCCCGCGGTCAACAACCTCGTGCCGTTCCGGCAGCTCGCGCCGCCGCTCCTGCCCGGCGAAACGCCGGGTGTGAAGGGCAAGTCCGCGGGAAAGAAATAGGAGCCCGATGATTCGCCAGCTCGGTTCAGCCCTCGCATTCGCTGCGCTCATGCTCGGCGCCCCGCACGTGGCCACCGTCGCCACCGTCGCTGCACAGGACTCCGCTCCGCCGCCGGCGGGGAGCGACCTGGTGCGCGTGCATCCGATCGCACCGGTCACGATCGCACGGGGCGCGACGGTCGAGGTGACCATCACGATCGACGTCCTGCCGACGTGGCACATCAACGCCAACCGTCCCAACGAGGACTTCCTCGTTCCCACCGTGCTCGCGCTGCGTGCCGCCCCGGGCGTGCGACCGGGCGCGCCGCGCTATCCGGCGGCGCACCAGGTGACGCTGTCGTTCTCGGACACGCCGCTTGCGGTGTACGAGGGAACGGTGACGATCGTGCTGCCGCTGATCGCTGCGGCCGATGCCACACCGGGTTCGCGCACGATCGCCGGAACGCTGCGCTTCCAGGGCTGCAACGACCAGGTGTGCCTGCCGCCTGCCACGGTGCCCGTGCGCCTGGCGATCACTGTCGCCGACGACGTGGCCGGAGACGCCACCGTCGACTCGAGCGCGATCGAGCTCGCGCCGGTCGAATCGGGCGACGCCGCGCCGGCGCCGATCGCGGGCTTCGAGACGGGGCCGCCGCCGGAGGGCGGGGCACCCGCGCGTGCGGCGCCTGCATCCGACAACCTGGTCGGTCGCTGGTTCGACGAGCGCGGTACCGGGTTCGCGTTTCTCTTCATCTTCCTCATGGGCCTCGCGCTCAACCTGACCCCGTGCGTCTATCCGATGATGGGCGTGACCGTGTCGCTGTTCGGCGGCGGCGCTGCGGGTGGGGCAGGCGCGTCGGGCGCGTCGGGTGGCAACCTGCGAGCTCTCCCGCGCGCCATCGTCTACGTGCTCGGGATCGCGCTCATGTACTCGACGCTGGGCGTGATCGCGGCGCTGACCGGCGGGCTGTTCGGCGGCTGGCTGGCGAGTCCGTGGGTGCTCGGCGGAATCGGGCTCCTGTTGCTCGCGCTGTCCCTGTCCATGTTCGGCTTCTACGAGATCCAGGCGCCGAGTGCGCTCCTGTCGAAGCTCGGCGGCGCGACGGGAGCGGGCTACGTCGGCACGTTTCTCGCCGGCTTGATGGTCGGCGTGTTCGCCGCGCCGTGCATCGGCGCGCCCATCATCGCACTGCTCGCGCACGTCGGCGCGAAGGGCGACCCGATCTTCGGCTTCCAGGCGTTCTTCGTGCTCTCGCTGGGGCTGGGGCTGCCCTATCTGGTGCTCGCGGTATTCTCGGGACTGATGACGCGCCTGCCGCGTTCGGGTTCGTGGATGGACTGGGTGAAGCATCTCTTCGGCGTGATCCTGCTCGCCGTCGCCGTGTTCTACCTGACGCTGGCGATCGCCCCGAAGTACGTCGGCTGGGTCGTGCCGGCGGCGCTGGGCCTGGGCGGCCTGTTCCTCGGCTTCCTCGAGCCGACCGGACGCGATCGCCCCGTGTTCCGCCGCTTCAAGTGGGCGGTGGGCGTCGCCGCGATCGTCGCCGCGGTGCTGATCGTGTTCCGCCCGGCCGCGCCGGCGCTCGAGTTCGGCGCCTTCGACGAGGCCAGGCTGGCGACCGCACGGGCCGCCCGCACGCCGGTCATGATCGATTTTGCCGCCGATTGGTGCGTGCCGTGCCACGAGCTCGATGAGATCACGTTCACCGACCCCGAGGTGGTGCGTGCCGCGTCCGGGCTGGTGCGCATGAAGGTGGACCTGACGCACTTCGACGCTCCCGAATCGCAGGCGCTGCGCACGCGTTTCGCGATCGCTGGCGTCCCCACGATCGTGTTCCTCGACGCCGACGGGAACGAGGTTCAGGCGGCGCGCGTCGTCGGCTTCATGCGGCCCGAGCCGTTCCTCGAGCGCGTGCGCCTGGTGACGGGTGGAGCGGCAGCGCCATGATTCACTCCCGCGAAGCGGCAGTCCGGGGCGCCCTGGCACTGGGGCTCGCCGCCGCGACGGCGCTCGTGGTCCCCGCACCGGTGCGCGCCGTGCGGGCGCCCGCCGCGCCCGACACCGCCGACACCAGCGTCGTGGCCATGCTCACGCGCGACGCCGTGGCGGTCGCGCCGCTCTTCGCCACGCCGGTCGTCGAGCGATTCCTCGCTGCTGCCCCGCTGTTGCCGGCGCCGCGGGCGCGCACCGTGTGGCGCGACTCGGCTGCGACCGCCTACTGGAACGAGGAAGACGTGACGGTGCTGCCCGACACCGCGCGCGCCCGGCTGGTGCGCCGCGACTTGCGCGAAGGCTTCTGGTACTTCACGCGCTACGGCACGCCGGTGGCGTACGCGCGCGCGCTCGAGGTGGCCGGCGAGGCGGGGCTGTCGACGCTCGTCGGCAAGCGCATCCTCGACTTCGGCTACGGCGGCGCCGGCTCGATCGGCCTCCTCGCCGCCGCCGGTGCGCACGCCGTGGGCGTCGACGTCGATCCGCTGCTGCGCGCGCTGTACGCGGGCGATCCGGCGCTCGCGGGCCGACCGACTGCGGCCGGTGGCTCGGCGCGTGCCGTCTTCGGTCGCTGGCCGGCCGAAGCCGCGGCGCGGGAGGCGGTCGGCACGGGCTACGATCTCGTGCTGTCGAAGAACACGCTCAAGCACGGCTACATCCATCCCGAGCGGCCGGCCGATCCGCGCCAGCTCGTTCACCTCGGCGTCGACGACACGACGTTTGTGCGCGAGCTGCGGCGGGTGCTGGCGCCGAAGGGTCGCGTACTCATCTACAACCTGTCGCCCGCGCCGTCGAAGCCCGACGAGCCGTACCGCCCGTGGACCGACGGACGCTGTCCGTTTCCCCGCGCGCTGTTCGAGCGCGAGGGTTTCCGCGTGCTCGCCTACGACGTGGTGGATGACGCGCCGGCGCGCGCCATGGGGCGGGCGCTGGGGTGGGAGCAGGGAGCGGGGGCGATGAAGCTCGAGAGCGACCTGTTCGCGCACTACACGCTGGTCGAGCGGAACGACCTGGACTAGGCCCGGCCCTGCCCCGCGAGCGCGGCCGAGAGCTCGGCCGCCAGGGTTCCCGCCAGGGCGCGGCGCGAGCGTGCGAGAAGCAGGGCGGCGATCGCCGGCTCGTCCGGACGCGCGGCCGCAGGCGCCCGGTCGAGGACCGCGAACACCGCGGCCACTGCGGCTTCGCCATCGTTCGGCGCCGCCACGGCCGCCCCGCATGCCCGGGCCAATCCCGACGCCTCGCTGGTTCCGACCATCGCCACGATCGGCCGCCGCGCCGCCAGGTACTCGTACAGCTTGCCCGGGACCATCGCCTCGTAACCCGGTCCCTCGTTGCGCACGAGCAGCAGCACGTCCGCCTCCTTCTGCAGGCGTCGCGCCTCGGCGTTGGGCACCGGGCCGACGAAGCGCACGACATCGTCGAGGTCGAGCGCGTGCACGCGTGCGGCATACTCCTCGCCGAACGGACCCGCGACCAGCAGCTCGACGTGGCGTCGCCGACCCGGCTCGTAGCTCAGGCGGCGCGCCATCGCCTCGAGAAAGCGCAGCATCGCCGGCGTCTCGACCAGCGTGCCCGTGTAGACGATGCGCGCCGGATCGGAGGCCGCCGTGGGCGCCGCCGCCGTGGGCGCGCTCGCTTCGGACGCGGTGTGGCCGTTGCCATGGCCATTGCCCGGGCCATTCCCGTTCGCCTCGAGTTCGTCGAGCTCGGCGCCGTTGGGCAGGAAGCGAACGCGGGCGCGAACCTGGTCCTCCGCAAGCGTGCCCTCGAGCGCGCGCTCGTGCGTGTGCGATGCGACGAGCACGCGATCGGCGCGGTCGAGCACGCGCCGCTCGAGCCGTCGCTGCAGCACGGCGTGCAGCGGCGTGGGCGGCGTGCGGTAGTGGAGGCCGACCCACGGATCGCGGAAGTCGGCGAGCCACGGCAGCACCGGCCCGGCGGTGGGGCGTGCCAGCGCCTCGCCCACGAGATGGCACGACTCGGGCGGTGAGGTCGAGAGAATGGCGTCGATGTCGCCGCGGGCCATGCGCTCGCGGCCCGCACGGATCGCAGGTCCGGTCCACGCGCGATACGAGTCCGGCACGAACGCGAAGCGCGCCACCGCCCGTAACGCATCGTCGCGGCGCACCAGCCCCTTCATCGGGCCGCGGCGTGCGGGGCGCGGCAGGGGGCTCGGCGACTGCGCCCGCCGGGGAGGGCGCCAGGTGGCGTCGCCACAGCGCAACCGCCGTGGGGGCGCCGACCCGGATCACCTCGGTCGCGGCCGGGATGCGTGACAGCAGCGTGGCGTCGTCGATGAAGTACCCCCCGGGAGCGGACGCGATCACGGTCACGTTCCAGCCGTGCTCGGGCAGGTAACGCGCCCACGCGAGGGGGCGATGCACGCCGCCGCCGCCGAGCGGCGGAAAGAAGTAGGCGACGACGAGGACGCGCGGCATTCAGCTCCCTCCGTTCGCAGGCGACCCGACGGACGGAGCGGGCGCCCGGCTCGACAGCCACACCCCGCTCACGATGCAGGCGACGCCGAGCCAGAGGCTGCGGCTCAGCTCCTCGCCGAGCGCCAGGTGGCCCCACAGCAGCGCGGCGACCGGCGCGATATAGACGATCATCGTCATGCGGTTGGCCCCCAGCACCTCGATGCCCCGGATCATGAGCGTGAATGCGATCACCGAGCCGAACACAGCGAGGTAGACGATCGTCGCCGCGGCGGTCGGTGTCATGCGTGCGAACAGCGGTTCGCCGAGCGCGGCCGAGGCGGCAAGCAGGACGGCGGCGGCGATGCCCGCGCCGATGCACGACATGACGACTGCGTGCACGCGCCCCTGCGCGCGGCGGATCGCGATCGACGAAGTGGACTGGATGGCCGCCGTGAGGATCAGCGCCGACTCTCCCAGCCACGAGCGCTCACCGCGCAGTCGATCCTGGAACACCAGGACGAGGCCCACGAGGCCGATCCCGATGCCGAGCACGCGCCCGGCGGTGAGCGGCTCGTCGTGCAGGACGAAGTGGGCGAGCAACGCGACGAAGATCGCCTGCGCGGCGAAGAGGACCGCGGAGAGCCCCGACGGCACGGTCTGTTCGGCGTAATAGATGAGGGCGAACGGGATCGCGAACATGGTGAATCCCAGCTGGACCGGCAGCGCCCACTCCACGGGCGTGCGGGGCAACGGCAGTCGCCTCCAGCGGACAATCGCGACCAGGATCGGGAACGCGATGAGAAAGCGCAGTCCCGCTGCGCCGATCGGGGGCAGGTCTTGCGACCCGATCCGGATGGCGAGCCAGGTGGTGCTGAACAGCAGGCAGACGAGGGCGAACAGCGCGTAGGCGCGGCCGGGCGACATGGGCGACAGCGTACACGAAAGGCCCGCTCTCGAAAGAGCGGGCCTTCGCGTACGACCGAATCGTCGTGGCGGCGACTACTTCGTGCCGACGGCGACCTTGGCGGCCTTCGCGATGCGGAACTTGAGCACGGTGCGGGCCGGGATCTTGATGGGCTCGCCCGTCTGCGGGTTGCGGCCCATGCGCTCCTTGCGCTTCACGATCACGAGCTTGCCGATGCCCGGGAGGGTGAAGCCCTTCTTGGCCTCGCGATACGCGAGCTTCGCGATCTCTTCGAGGATCGCCGCGCTGTTCTTCTTCGTCATCTCGAACTTGGTCGCGATGTGCGTGCAGATCTGCGCCTTCGACATCGGTCGGGCAGTCGACTTTGCGGCCATTCAGATTCTCCCTTGGGGGCCAGGGGGCCCCATGACGTCCACCTTGCGGGGGCGGGTCCGGTCCGCCGTGTTGCCGAAAGGGGACACGTCCTGTGTGAACCGATGCGACCTGCGGGCCGCCGATCGGTTGATCCGTCATTCCGGACGAGCGCATCTTGGGCGCGGCCCCCGAGGTGCGCAAGGAAAAGTGCGCCGTTCCTGCATTTATTTCGACCCGATCGCGAAGGCCCGCACGGCGCGCGGGCGTTGGCCGGTCGGTCCGGCGGGTGGGCGACGGAGGCCGCGCCGGGCAAGGCCGGGACACGGTCCATCCGCAACGTGCGGCGAGGAGTTCGTCGCATGGCAGCCGAGACCGATTGGGGGGCCACCTGCGCCCCGAGCCTTGTGCCGCCGATTTGCGGTGTAATGGACATATCAAAATTCGACGACTTTTGACGTGGGGCACGCGGCTCGAAGCGGCCTCGAGCCGCGCGGGCCGCAGGATCGCAAGCTGTTGGCAGATCGTCGAGTCGAAGGCGAGACCTCGGGGAGAGCAGGGCCGCGCCGGGCCCGCTCGCACGTTGACTTGCGCCCCGGGTCGGCTACGCTGGATCGATGCCCGTGCGCGCGCAGCGCCCGGAAATCTCACAAGCCGGTCCGCGAGCCCGTTCCGACCGCGTTCCGCTCCATCGTGACCGCATCGCTCGACCCCGGGAGGGCTGCTTGCCGCGCACCGTCGAATCGTGTTCTCGACTCTCTCGCCTTGGCATTGTGACCCGGGTCGCCGTGGCTCTGGCCCTGTTCGCTGCCCTGCCGTGTGTTCCCACCGCCGCGTTGGCGGCGACCCCGGCCGCCGCGGTCGACCCCTACGCGCCGGTCTATGGTCGCCGCGGGGAGTCGTCCGTCGGCATGCTGTTCGGCGTGGGCTGGTACGACAACACGGACTTCAACGATGCGCTCATCGGGATCGGAGTCGACCCGATCGAGAACGGATTCGAGTATGGCATCCAGTACCGTCGCCGGATCCGTCATGCCGTCTCGCTCGGCGCGGAGCTGGCCCGGCTCGACGGCCGTACCAGCACGGATCCGGGCGGAGTGGGATCGGAGTTCGGGCTGGCCGGGACGATGCTGTTCGTCGACGCCTTCGTGCACCCGCTGCAGGTCGGGCCCGCGGCGCTGACGTTGTTCGCCGGCGGCGGCCCGGTGTTCGGCATCCGGCTGTCGCAGACGTATCCGGACGGGACCGTCGCCGAGGGCAAGAAGACCGGCTTCGGCTGGCATGCCGGCGCCGAGGGAGAGGCGCGCTTCGGCGAGAACTTCAGTTTCTTCGTGCGCGGCCTGACGCGGCAGGCGGGGGCGGACGACATCATCGTGAGCGACGATCCGTCGGGCCTGATCCGCTTCGACGCCGATTTCGACGGACTGGCCGTGTCGTTCGGGCCGCGCTGGTACTGGGGCGGGCAGGGCAAGCCCTAGCGCCTCCGTCGGCCAGCCGCGGGTGCGGGCGCAACTGCAGGCGCGCCCGTCGGTGAACCGCGCCAGGCGCGGGCCAGCGCATTCCAACCGTCCTCGAGCAGCGTGTACAGGCAGGGGACCAGCACGAGCGTGAGCGCGGTCGAGACCAAGAGTCCGCCGATCACCGTGCGCGCCAGCGGGTAGTAGAGAACGCCGCCGACGTAAGTGTTGCCCATCGCCAGGGGCAGCAGTCCGAGCACCGTCGTCGCCGTCGTCATGAGGATGGGCCGCAGGCGGTCACGGCCGCCGCGCAGCAGCGCCTCCATGCGGGGGACGCCCTCCTCGCGCATCTGGTGGACGTGGTGCAGGAGCACGATCCCATTGTTGACCACGATGCCGACCAGGATGAGGAAGCCGATCTGGGCCATCAGGTTGAACGGCGTGCCCGTGAGCAGGCACATCCACGCCACGCCTCCGAATGCGAACGGCAACGCGAACATGATGGCGAAGGGATGCAGGAACGACTCGAACAGTGCGGCCATCACGATGTATACCAGCACCAGCGCCAGTACGAGGTTGAGCAGCATCTCCATCTGCGTCTCGTTCTCCTCCGAGAACGCGGACCCGTACGACCACGAGTAGCCCGGCGGCAGCGTCAGGGACTTCAGGTCCTCGCTGATCGCCTTGCGGATGTCGTTGCGCTTCTTCGAGTCGACGTCGGCCGTGATCGACGCGACCGAGCGGCGCTGCTGACGCTCGATGCCCTGGGGCGTCTCGACCGTGCGGAACGAGGCGACCGCGCCGAGCGGGACCGTGTTGCGCCCGTCCCCATCGGGGCCGTCGACGACCGCGTTCTCGACCACGATCGGCATGGTGCGCAGGCGATCGAGGCTGCTGCGATCGGCCTCGGCCAGCCGGGCCTGGATCTGGACCTCGCCCTCCGGACCGCGAAAGCGCGACAGGGGCCGGCCGCGGAAGAACAACGCGACCGAATTGGCGACGTCCGCCGCCGACAGGCCGCAGCGGGAGGCACGGTCGCGGTCGACGAGCACCATGATCTCCTTGCTGCCCTTCTCGCCGCCCACCTCCACTCCCTCGGTCCCGGGAATGAGCGTGACGCGGCGCTTCACCTCGAGCGCGATCTCGTCGAGGCGCGGGCCGGGGTCGCCGAAGACATTGACCGAGATCCGTGAGGCGTCGGAGTCGTCGTCCTCGTTGCCCGCGATCTCGAGACTGACGCCCGGCAGCTCGGGGATGCCGCGACGGAGGAGCTTGCGCACCTTCTCCGAGCCTTCGTCGTCGGCGTATCCGGAGGTGAGGTAGGCGCGGGTGAACGCGAAGTTGTGGGTGAAGAACGAGTACGTCGACTTGACGTGCAGCGAGTCCTGCTTCGAAGCGATCCAGTCCTCGATGCTGGTGACGTAGCGCTCGACCTCCCGATAGTTGAGGTTGTCGGCGAACTCGTACTCGATGCGGACGGCCTCGACCTTGGAGCCGGTGAACGCGCTCTTGTTGACGGGGATGAACGCGCCGATCGAAGCGATGAAGAACAGTACGGCCGCACCGGCGGCCAGGGGACGGTGATGCAGCGTCCAGCGCAGCGCCCGGTCGTAGAACGCGGTCACCGCAACCAGCCAGCCGGCCGTCTTCGGCGCGGCGCCCACGCGCACGAAGCGGCCCAGCGCCAGCGGGATCGCGGTGAGCGAGAGGTAGAGCGAGCAGCCGAGGGTGTAGATGATCGTGCGCCCCACCTCGCCGAGCCAGGTCGTGATCTCGGTGCGGCCGCCGAGAACCAGCGGCAGGAACACGATCACACTGGTCATCGTCGAGCAGACCACCGCCGGCAGCACTTCGCGCGACCCGGCCAGCGCCGCCCGCAGCGGCGACGCGCCATCCTGGCGGCGGCGGTGGATCGACTCGAGGACGACCACGGCGTTGTCGACCAGCATCCCGACGGCGAGCATGAGGCCCATCATGGAGAGGATATTCAGTGTGCGGCCCGTGAAGTACATGAGCGCGGCCGCCGCAAGGAGCGAGAAGGGGATCGCGGTCGCGACGACGAGCGTGGTCATTACATTCCGAAGGAATAGAAATAAAACCAGGACCGCCAGCACCCCGCCGATCAGCCCCGACTCCAGCAACCCGCGTAGCGAGTTCGTGATCTCGTCGCCCTGGTCGGTGAAGGTGAGGACCTGGATCCCGCGCAGCTCGGGGTCGGCGCCGATCGCGGCCAGCGTCTCGCGCGAGCGTCGCGCGACCTCGACCGTATTCGCGCCCGACTCCTTGATCACGTTGAGGCCGATCGCCCGCGTGCGATCGAGGTGGCGGCCGTACTCGAGCTCGGGTTCGCGCAGCGAGACGGCGGCAATCTCGCGCAGGGCGAGGCCGCGCTGGTTGACCGGTTGCGCGGCGATCTCCTCGAGCGAGGCGAAGCGGTTGACGACGCGCAGCGGCCACGCCTCGTCGCCCCGCTCGAGCCTTCCCGCCGAGAGGCTTCGGTTCGACGCCTCGAGCCGGGCGACCACTTCCTCGGGTGCCAGGCCGTGCCGCTCGAGCGCGTCGAGCGAGAACTCGATCAGCACCTGCGGCGGCTCGACCCCGTAGAGTTCGACCTTGGCCACGCCCGGCACGCGGCGCAGCGGGTCGGCGAGGTGGCGATTGAGCAGCTCGTACGAGCGCGACAGGTCGCGATCGGCCGAGACGCGGCACTCGAGCACGGGGATGTCCGTCGAGCGGAAGCCGTTCACCTGGATCAGGTCGACGTCCGAGGGCAGCAGGTCGCGGATGCGATCGAGCTTCTCGCGGGCGTCGACGCGCAGCGGCCCGATGTCCTCGCCCCAGTCGAACTGGATGTTGATCTCGGCGCCCGTCGACGTCGAGTACGACTCGATGCGACGCACGCGACTCATCGTCGCCAGCGCTTCCTCGGCCGGCCGTGCGATCTCCTCCTCGACCTGGGCCGGCAGCGCGTTCGGGTAGGGGATGGAGATCTGCAGCGACGGGAAGTCGACCTCGGGCAGGAACGCCAGCCGCAGTTTCGGCGCCGTCAGCGCACCGACGGCGACCACGCAGACCAGCACGACCGAGGCCGTGATCGGATAGCGCAGACTCCAGCGCGGCAGGTTCATGGCGTCGGCGCGAGCTTCTCGCCGCGGTCGACGACGGCGTAGACGACGGGGATGACGATCAGCGTGAGCACCGTCGAGACGACGAGCCCGCCGATCAGCGTGATGGCCAGCGGGGCGCGCACCTCGGCCCCTTCGCCGATGCCGATCGCGAGCGGAACCAGCCCGAGCACCGACGACAGCGTGGTCATGAGGATCGGGCGCATCCGCACGCTGCCCGCCTCGACCAGCGCCTCGAGCCGCGGCATGCCATCGCGTCGCAGCTGGTTCACGCAATCGACCAGCACGATCGCGTTGTTGACCACGATCCCGGCAAGGATCACCAGCCCGATGAGCACCATGATGCTGATCGACGTGCCCGTGGTCACCAGGGAGAGGATCACGCCCACGACCGCGAGCGGGATCGAGAACATGATCACGAACGGGTGCTTGAGCGACTCGAACTGGCTGGCCATCACCAGGTAGACGAGGAACACGGCGAGAATCAGGGCGAACTGCAGCGAGCCCATCGACTCGGCCATCTCCAGTCGCTGGCCGGCGAGCGTCGCCCGCGTGCCCGCCGGCAGCTTCAGGGCCGAGAGTCGCGCCTCGATGTCGCGCGAGGCCGAGCCCAGGTCGCGATTCTGCAGGTTCGCGGAGACGATGGCAGCGCGCTGCTGGCCGATGCGGCGGATCTCGCTGGGACCCCGCTCGACTTTCACGTAGGCAACCGAACCCAGGCGCACCGTCGAGCCGTCGTTGCGGCCCACCTCGAGGTCGGCCAGCTGCACGACGCGCGAGCGCTCGGCCTCGGTGGCGCGAACGCGGATGTCGAGCTTGCGGTCGAGGTCGCTGAACTGCGTCGCCGCCTCGCCCTGGACGGCGTTGCGCACCAGGCGCGAGGCCGACGCCGGGTCGAGGTTCATCGCCGCCAGCCGGTCGCGATCGAACGCGATCTGCACCTCGGGGTCGCCGGGGCGCAGCGAACCCTCGACGTCGACCAGCCCGCGGACGTCGCTGATCGCGAGCGCGACCTGGTCGGTGAGCGTGCGCAGCGTGTCGAGGTCATAGGCGTAGATCTCGACCTCGACCGGGCTCTTGAACTTGAGCAGCGCCGGGCGTTCGACCGTGTAGGCGACGCCGGGCATCCCCTCGAGCGACGTGCGCAGTCGGGCCGAGATCGCCTCCTCGGCGCGCGAGTCGTTGGGGTTCTTGAGCACGACCGTGACCTGTCCGCGGTTGGCTTCGAGCGCGGAGCCCGAGAACGCGGTCAGGTCGCGCTGGCCGGCGCTGGTGTAGGCGAACTTCACGCGGGGATCGCCCTCGGCCGTCTTCGCGAGTGTGGCGAGGACGCCGTCGGTGACATGCAGGGCGGAGCCCTCCGGCAACCGCACGTCGAGGGTGAACTCGCCCTGTGGCGGTGACGGGAACAGGTCGACGGGCAGCAGCATCGCCGTGCCGATCGAGGCCGCAAAGACCACGGCCGACCAGGTCAGCACCGTCCCGGGGTGCTTGAGCGCCCAGCGGGCGACGGCCGGGTAGTTGTTCGACAGCGCCGCGATCGAGCTGTCGAACGGCCTGAGCAGGCGATCGATCCACGGCATGAGGAAGCGCCCGAGTGCTGCGGCGCCGCGCGTCACGAGTCGCGGCAGGAAAACCGCGGCGCGGGCGAGGCGACCGCCCCAGCGCCGGCTGCGCGGCGAGCCGCCCGCGACCTCGGGGGCGACCGGTGCGGCGACGTGGGCGCCGAGCACGGTCAGCATCGGCACGATGGTGAGCGCGACGATGAGGGCGGCGATGTTCGACAGCGAGATCGTCAGCGCCTGGTCGCGGATCAGCTGTCCGGCGAGGCCCTGGACGAATACGAGCGGGAAGAACACGGCGACCGTGGTCAGCGTCGAAGCCGTGACCGCCATGGCAACGGAACCCGCGCCCCGCGAGGCTGCCGCGAACGGGGAGTCCCCCGCTTCGCGTCGGCGAAAGATCGTCTCGAGCACGACGATCGAGTTGTCGATCAGGGTGCCGATGCCGAGCGCCAGTCCGCCGAGCGACATCAGGTTCAGCGACAGGTTGAAGCGGTACATGATGATGAACGTGACCAGCACCGAGATGGGGATCGAGATCGCGATGGTGATCGTCGAACGCACGTCGCGCAGGAACGCGAAGAGCACGAAGACGGCGAGCAGGCCGCCGACCAGCGCGGCGCTGGTCACGTCGTCGATGGCGCCCCGGATGAAGCGCGACTGGTCGGCGACCGTCGTGAGCTTCATGTCCGCGGGCAGTTCGATGTCGGCCAGCTTCTGCTTGACGGTCCTGGCGACGGCGACGGTGTTCGCATCGCCCTCCTTGTAGATCGCGATCTCGACCGCCTCGGTGGCGCCGACGCGGGCGATCACGTCGCGATCCTTCGGGCCGCGGAACACTCGCCCCACGTCCGAGATGCGAATCACGCCGTCCGGGCGCGACGCGAGGATCACGCCGCCGATCTCCTCGGGGGAGAGGAACTGGTTCGTGGCGCGCACCAGGTACTCGGCCTGGCCCTCGGTGAGCGAGCCGCCGGCGACATTCACGTTCTCTTCGGAGAGCCGGCGCGTGACGTCGGTCAGCGTCAGTCCCACCGCCGAGAGTCGACCGGCGTCGATCTCGACTTGGATCTCCTCCTCCTCACCGCCGGCAACGCGGACCGCAGCGACGCCGGGCACGCCCTCGAGGTCGCTCTTGACGGTGCGATCGGCGATGCGGCGCAGCCGCTGCAGGTTCTCGCTGCCCGACAGGCGGACGCGGACGATGGGGTCGAGCGACGGATCGAAACGCAGGATCGCCGAGCGCCGGGCCTCGCGCGGCAGCGTGACCAGGTCGAGCTTCTCGCGCACGGACAGCGCGGCGAGGTCCATGCGCGTGTTCGACGCGAACTCGAGCGTCACTTCCGACTGCCCGGGGCGCGACACCGAGTGCATGCGCACCAGCCCGGGCACGACGCCGACGCCCTCCTCGACCGGGCGCGTGACGAACTGCTCGACGTCGCCGGGGGCGGCGTCGGGCAGGTCGGTGCGAACCGTGAGCGAGGGATACGAGATGTTGGGCAGCAGTTCGACGCCGAGGCGCGTCAGCGCCACGAGGCCGAACATCACCGCTGCGACGGTCGCCATCGAGACCGTCACGGGCCGCTTGAGGGATCCGTCGATCAGGCGCATGGATCCTCCGCCGCGCCTAGAACGCGACCGGCTTGATGCGGGCACCCTGCTTGAGGCCGCCCTGGCCGACCGTGACCACCTTCGTGCCGGGAGCCAGTCCGGCGAGGATCTGCGCGGTGTCCCCGGCAATCGCGCCGACCTGCACCGCGACGCGGTTGACCGAGTCGCCCACGGCGACGAAGACGTACGAGTCGCCGTCCTCCGTCACGACGGCCTTGCGCGGCAGCACGACGACGTCGGCATACGAGGCGGACTCGAGGCGCACGCGCGCGAAGCTGCCCGGGCGCAGGATGGCGTCGGGGTCGCTCACTTCGAGCGTGACCTTGAACGTGCCGTTACTGCGGTCGACGGTCGGGTTGACGATCGTCACCTTCGCGGGGAACGACATGCCGGGCTGGGCATCGAGCTCGAGCACAGCGCCCTGGCCGACGTGCACGCGGTTCTGCTCGCGCTCGGGGAAGTAGACGCGGGCGAGCAGAGGCGAGAAGTCGTCGACCCGGAAGCAGTCCTTGCCCGGCGTCACGGTCTCTCCGAGCTGGATCATGCGCGCCGTCACCTTGCCCGCGAACGGGGCGACAATGCGCGTCTGCGTCAGGTCGTACTCGGCCTGGGCGACGTTTTCCTTCGCGGTGCGGAGCTTGAACACCAGGTCGTCGAGCGTCGCCTGCGCCTGCACGCCGCGCTCCTGGAGCGCCTTGCCGCGCGTCGCATCGTTCTGCGCCTGCTCCAGTGCGACCTTTGCGCGCTCGAGTGCGATGCGCGCCTCGGTGTTCTCGAGGCGGGCGAGCACCTGGCCCTTCGCGACGCTGTGACCTTCCTCCGCGAGCAGCGCGACGACCTGGCCCTGGCGGCGGGCGACGAGCGTCGCGGTGTTCTCGGGTTCGAGCACGGTCGTCGTCTCGAGGAACGTCGAGATCGATCCCTTGCCCACCGTCGACAACTCGACCGGTGCGGCCGCGACCGCGTCCTTCTTGTCCTTCTTCCTGTCACCGTTCGCCTGGCCGTTGCGGGCGACGAGGAGGCCCCCGGCAGTGGCGGCAAGCACCACGACGCCGACGACGGGCCACACCCAGCGGCGGCGGCGGGGAGCGGGAGCGAGAACCATGGGGGCACCTCCGGGGAACACGGACTGCGGAAGGGGATCGGGCAGGGGTTCCTACGGCGGTCGGCGGCAGGGGGTTGCCATGAAATTGACGCTACCGCGGTGGACGCCCTGGCGCCATGCCCGAGTCGCCGGATGTCACCGTCTGGATTGAGCACCTGTTGCGGAGGTCGTGCCCCCACCGGCGGACGCCGTAGGAAGAAGGATCGTCTCCGTCGAGTGCCCGGGGCTGGACACCCGCGGGACCGCTTCCGACCAGAACGGGGAAGATTGGTGCGGCGCCGTTCGACGTTTCCCCAGGATCGCTGGCGCTCACCGAGGCGGGTACGCACAACAAGCGCGGCACGCGGGGGTGATGCCCTGCGGCATCAGCCGCGGGCGCGGTGTGCTTCCCAACTCAGCACGTCGCCCTCGATCGGCGCCGGTGCGCCGACCAGCCGCAGGAGCTGGATCACCTGTGCGCGGTGGTGCATCGAGTGCGTGATCAAGTGAGCGATGGCCCCGCCGTAGGTCTTCTCGGTCGGCGGATCGTCGAGGACGTCGAGCCAGCGCTCGTCCCATGCGGCTCGCGCCCTGGTTTCGTGCGCCATGCGCGCCAGGTCGGCGGCGGCATGGTCGAGCCGGGCGAGCAGGCCCGCGATCGAGCGACCCTCCGGCTCGGCGTTGCGATTCGGGCGCACCGGTGCGCCCGCCACGAGGTCACTCCACACCTCCATGTTGCGGATGATGTGCAGGAAGGTCGCGCGCAGGCTGCGGTGTGCGAAGTCGTGCTCGCGATCGAGTCGCTCGTCGTCGAAGCCGCGACAGTGCTCGAGCAGGCGGCGCGTGGTCCAGGCGTCGTGGCCGAGCAGGCGATCGAGCAGGTCCATGCTCACGGCCCGCGGAACACGATCGGAATCCGACGCTCGTCGTCGAACTCGGGTTGACCGGACGGGTTGTCCTTGGTCAGGACGAGCGATCCGGCCGAGCCGGCGGCGGGTGAGGCGAACGTCACGGTCGAGCTGAAGGGCACGAAATCCGTCGTCATCCAGTCGCTCCCGGCCGTCGCGTAGGTCACGGCGAGCTCGCGGCCTTCGGCATCGAGCAGCCGCACCGGGAACGACGCCTCGAAGAACCACGTTCCGCGGGCTTCGCCACGGAGGGCGAGCGGGCTCGTTACCGTGTCACCCGGCGCGGGCGTGGCGAGGCGGACGAGGCTGTCCCGTGGGGCGGCGGGCGCGGCCACGGGCGGCTTCTTCACGGGCGCCGGGGCTCTCGGCGAGATGTCGCGATCACAGCCGAATGCCGCGAGCGCGAGGAGAAGCGCGAGAAGGATCACGAGCCGCTCCCCGGGCGGGCGAGCGCGTACGTCGCCGTGCGCTCGCCGTCCTCGTGCGTCGCGGTCCCTTCGTGGCGCATCCCGTTCGCTTCGAGCACGCGGACCGAGTACGCATTCTCCGGATGGACCGTGGCGATGATCCGCTCGAGCCCGAGCGCGCCGAAGCCGTGCGCGAGGAGTGCGGGGACGACCTCGCCGGCCAGCCCCTGTCCCCACAGGTCGCGGCGGAACGCATACTTGATCTCGGGCGTGGGCTGCCCTCCCGGATGCACGATGCCACAGAACCCGATCGCCTCGCCCCCGGCAGTCGGGACGATCGCGTACATGCCATAGCCACGCGCGGCGTAGTTCGTCGTGGTCACCTCGAGCCAGCGTCGGCACTGCTCGGGCGACAGGGGAACTCGGTCGCCGACGTAGCGCACGGTTTCGGGATCGCCGTAGACGGCGAGCAGCGCGGGCAGATCGTCCTCGGTCATCCGGCGGACGGTGCAGCGCGCGGTCGTGATTTGGGTCATGGCGCGGGGGCTTCCTCCGGTCGCCACGTCTCCTTCCACAGGCGCGTGACCTCGGGTGTCAGGTCGGCCGGGGGCGCACCGAGCAGCGCGTTGACTCCGGCTTGCCGCACGATGCCGTACATCTGTTTCTTCGGCGCGAACCAGAGCACCATCATGTTGTTCTCCGCGCAGTCGTGGGCCTTGCATGCGGCGACCTGCACGAACTCCTGTCCTCCTAGCTTGACCGTGCGGTTCGGCGGCGCGGGGCCGTCGAGGACCGCGATCCAGCGCTCGCGCATGCGCGGACCCATCGCCTTCGTGTAGGCGGCGCGGAAGTTCTTGTCCTTCATCATGGCGGCGGCGCCGCCGGAGGAGTCGGGCTCGATGCTCGCGGCGGTAGCCGCTCCCGCGGTCGTCGCCTTCGCACCGGGGGCCGGATTCGCGGCTGGAGCGGCCTTGGTCGCGGGCGCCGGCGCCGGCGCGGCTGTCGGCGCAAGCGCCGCCGTCAACCTGCACAGCCGGAACGTCATCGCGAGCACCTCGGGGCGGATGCCCTTGAGGTCGGTGAAGTCGTTGTCGAGCTTGCCGTAGTAGCCCTTCGCGTCCTCGTAGAGCGCGAAGACGAGGCCGGGATCCTCGCCCTTGCGCGCCAGGATGCACGTGCGGTACTCGGGCTGCTCGTTGGCCCCCTGTCCGTACCAGCTCGCGGCGCCCTCGAGATGCGGCGAGCTCACGCGTTTCGCTCCGTCGATCACCACGATCGCATCGGCCTCGAGGACGACGCGCGGCCCCTGCGGCTTCGCGCAATCGGCGAGATATGTCCCGCCGAACGACTCGAGGGTGTACTTGTCCAGCGCGGCGTGCGCCGGTGAGGACACCGCGAGCAATCCGATCAGGGCCCCCGTGCCGGCGGTCCAGCGTAGCGTGCCGTGCAACATCATGGCCGGTCTCCGCGATTGGAGGAGGAACCAGCCCCGTTCGCCGCGATCGTCTTCGGCGATGCGCTCGTGAAGCGGGACTGGATCGAGTAGCGACGATCCTGCGTGGGGGAGAGGTTGCGCTTGTCGTACGGGTTCCGGTTCGCTTGGAGTGCCTTGGGAGTGACGCCGCCGCCGGTCCCGGCGAAACCGGCCGTGGCCGCGAGCGGCAGGAGGAGGGAAGGAAGTCGATGGCGAGTTCTCAGGCTCATGTCGGGCTCCGGTTCGTCGGACAGCGCCGGGGACGGAAGGGTCTCATCCGCGGTCCGGCTGGGCAACAAGTTCGAGGCTTCGAACCCCGCCGGATCCGCGGCTACTCCCGTTTTTTGGCGGCACCCCGCCGGAGCCCGCTAGAGGCGCTTCTCCGGCGCGGGCACGGAGGCTCGTGCCGAGCTTTCGGCGGCCGCGGCGGCCTGCCACGGCCAGCGGCCGTCCATCTCGACGATCAGCGACCAGCTGAGGATGGTGCGCACGAGCACGAGGATCCCGAGCACGGCGACGTTCTCGAGTGTCGGCGCGGCGGTGACCGTGCGCACGACGTCGGCCGCAACCAGCAGCTCGAGCGCGAGCAGCAGCGACTTGCCCAGGTTCGTCTTGGAGCGCTCGACGCCCGCGTCGTTCGCCTGGCTCATCAGGTAGCGGATCGTCCTGGTCGAGATCGTCATCCGAACGACCGAGGCGATGATGATCACCACGGCAAGCAGCTCGATTCCGAACGCACCCCACTCGATCCAGGCGTGCAGCGCATCGACGACAGGTTGGGTCGTTTCCATGATCCGCGGCTCCTTGGGTCTGGCATGCCGATCCCGCCTTCGGGACCGCGCAGGGCGAAGCGATCATACAGAACCGGGTGGGCCGAAGCGCGATCCGGTTTTCGGCCCGAGGCCTCCGCTTACACCACCGCCCCGAACAGGCGTCCGACGACCGCCGTGCAGCCCATCGCGACTGCGCCCCAGAATGCGACACGGCGCGCGCCATGCAGGGGGGGTGCGCCACCCAGGTGCGCCGCAGCGCCTCCGAGCACGAACAACACGACGAGCGTCACGCCGACCACTCCGGGGGCGACGAGCTTGTCGGGCAGGAAAGCGGCGAGGAGCGCGGGCGGAAGCGCTCCGACCGCGAACGACGTGGCCGAGGCGACCGCGGCCTGGATGGGCCGCGCACGTGTGCTCGGGTGGATGCCGAGTTCGTCGCGCGCGTGGGCCCCGAGCGCGTCGTGCGCCGTGAGCTGGTCGGCGACCTGGAACGCGAGCTCGCGGGTCAGGCCGCGCGCGACGTAGATCTCGGCGAGCTCGGTGCGTTCGGCCTCGGGTGCGGCGGCGAGTTCGCCGCGCTCGCGTTCGAGGTCGGCGCTCTCGGTGTCGGCCTGCGAGCTCACCGACACGTACTCGCCGGCGGCCATCGACAGCGCGCCGGCGACCAGGCCTGCGACGGCGGCGAGGACGACGGCCGCACGGTCGGGCGACGCGGAAGCGACGCCGACGATCAGGCTGCCGGTCGAGATGAGGCCGTCATTGGCGCCGAGGACGGCGGCGCGCAGCCAGCCGATCCTCGATGTGCGGTGCGTCTCTCCATGCATGAGCGCGATCCTCCCGGCTACTGCTTCCCGCGCCCGATCGCGAACCCGAGGCTCAGGATGGTCTCGTTGGCCCACAGGTCATGGCTCGCCGTGCCCTCGTTGATCTCCAGGTTCTTGTAGCGGCCGAAGAACGCCTTCTGCGCTCCCTCGACGTAGCCACCCTTGTAGAAGTGCACGCGCACCGCCGCTTCGACCCCGGTGCCGAGTCCGCCGTACTGGAATC
The DNA here is from genome assembly GCA_031413115.1 of Candidatus Eiseniibacteriota bacterium. GTDB lineage: Bacteria > Eisenbacteria > RBG-16-71-46 > RBG-16-71-46 > DASYSL01 > JANPEF01. The sequence goes on from JANOEH010000179.1 coordinate 54,586, forward strand.
CCGGGAGGTTGGGCAGGCCGAGCACGGTGTTCTCGGTGTGCGGATACATGAACCCGAAGCCGGCCTTGCCGAGCAGGGCCACGCTCCCGGTGTGCCCGGTCTCGCCGAGCAGCGGGAAGCGCTGGACGACGTTCAGCAGGAGGAAGTTTGCCCCGTTGTTCAGCATGTAGCCCTGAACGAAGTTGGACGCCGGAACCACCTCGTCGATGGGACTGCCGGCCAGCGTTCCGGTCACATGCACAATCTGATCCGGGTCCTGAATCGCTTTCGCATGATCAAAGTTCAGCTCGAGGCTCGTGTTCTTCCACAGGAAGCAGCCGATCCGGATGCTGTACTGCGGGATCGTCGGCGGATGGTTCCAGATGTCCGCGCTGACCAGGTCGTGGAGCTGCACATCGTGCAGCGTGAAGTCATTGCCGAGCGACGGCTGGCGGAAGCGCATGTCGTTGTCGAGGTAGGTCTCGGTGTTGTAGCCCCAGGACACGTACCAGGAGGGGCCCGGCTCGCCCGCCTCGGCCTGCGCCGGACTCGACGACGCGGTGAGCATGAACAGGATCGTCCAGAGCCGGCGTATTTTCATGTCCGGGGCATCTTACAGAAAGCCCCGGCCAGGGGAAACCCGGGAGGCGATCGCCCGTGGCCCGGCTGGACCACGACATCGTTGATCCCCCCCTGCCCCCGCGACGGCACTCCTACTTCTTGTCGGGCTCGGCGGAGCGCCTGCGGTCCGCCTCAGCGAAGCCGATCTGATGCCGGCTGTCCCGGCGGAGGGATCCTGCTTCCCTGGAGAAGGCTCTCCACGCCTCGGCGGTGCCCATGCTGCCCTTGTCGAAGAGCATCCGCTTCATGGCGGGAATGCCGATGTCCCCGGCCTCGTCGAAGGCCGCGAGGTCGGCGCTGAGGAACACGAACTCCCATGCGTTCCCGTCCGTCTTCGCCTTGATCATCTTCGTGACCTGGTCCCGGCCGAACTCGGCGCTGGCGTTCTCCTGGCCATCGGTCACGATGGCGACGATCACCTTCGAGGGTCGGTCTGTCTCGGGGAGCTTCCCGATGGCCGCCTCGATGTCATGGATGCCGCGCCCGACGGCATCCATGAGCGGCGTCGAGCCCCGCGGCACGTAGGTCGAACGATCCAGCGGTGAGACTTCATGGAGCGGCCTGAACCGGTGGATGACCTCGTACGGGTCCTGGCCATCGAACTGGACGACGGTCAGCGTCGCCTGCCCCGGCTGGGCCTGCTGGTCGCCCAGGAAGCGGTTGAAGCCCCCGATGATGTCGTCGCGAATCTCTTCCATCGAACCGGAGCGATCCAGGATCACGGTCATGTGGGTGTAGTCGGTCTGCATGGTGTCTCTCCTTCGGGTGTGAAGGCCCCCGGTCCGCGGGCGGCGAGTGGAACCGCGGCGCGCGCGAAGAAGGGGGGAGGTCGTTCACGGTGATGATTCTGGTGAAACTCGGGCCGGGATCTGCGTCTCGAGTCCGGCTCGAGGCGATCCTTCGTCGGCTGGCGGCTTGGCGTGCGGTTGCGGAGTAGTGCAGAGAAGCTTGCGACCCGGTGCGGCGATTGTCAATGAGTGTTCTTCGGGTTCCGTCGCACTGCCGGCGCCGGGTGGCGCGGCCGGCACTAGCCCGCGCTCGACTCCGCGCCGGTCACTACGCGCCGGCCTTCCTCGAGCGATGCCCGCGAGAAGTCCGCGTTCATGCGCGCGATGAAGTTGACGGAGATGCCCTTGGGGCAGGCGGCCATGCACTCGAAGTGATTGGTGCAGCCGCCGAAGCCCTCGGCATCCATCTGACGCACCATGGCCAGCGCCCGCGTATGCCGCTCGGGCTGGCCCTGCGGGAGGAGGCCAAGGTGGGAGACCTTTGCCGCGGTGAAGAGCATGGCCGAGGCGTTGGGGCAGGCCGCGACACAGGCGCCGCAGCCGATGCAGGTGGCGGCGTCGAACGCGAGGTCCGCGCTCTCCTTGTCGACCGGCAGCGAGTTCGCCTCGACGGCGCTGCCGGTGGGGGCGCTGATGAAGCCCCCGGCCGCGATGATGCGGTCGAATGCGCTGCGGTCGACGACCAGGTCGCGCACGACGGGGAACGCCTTTGCGCGCCACGGCTCGATGGTCAGGGTGTCGCCGTCCTTGAAGCTGCGCATGTGGAGCTGGCAGGCGGTGACGCGATCGACGGGGCCGTGCGGGCGGCCGTTGACCACGACGCCGCACGAGCCGCAGATGCCCTCGCGACAGTCGTGGTCGAAGGCGACAGGTACATGGCCTCCGGCCATGAGTTGTTCGTTGAGGACATCCAGCATTTCAAGAAATGACATGTGCTCGCTCACGCCATCGAGCGGGTAGGTCTCGAAGCGGCCCGCCGCCTGCGCGGACGGCTGGCGCCACACCTTGAGGGTCAGCTTCATCACTTGTAGCTCCGGGTGGCGAGTTGAACGTTCTCGAAGACGAGCGGTTCACTCCAGCGAAGCTGAGGTTTGTCCTGACCGATCCACTCCCACGCCGCGACATGACAGAAGTTGTCATCATCACGCCTGGCTTCACCGTCCTCGGTCTGGAACTCTTCCCTGAAGTGTCCGCCGCACGACTCGCGGCGCTCGAGGGCGTCGCGGCACATGAGCTCGGCCAGCTCGAAGAAGTCGGCGACCCGGCCCGCGTGTTCCAGGGCCTTGTTCAGCCCGTCGGCCCTGCCTGGCAGCGCGAGGTTGGTCCAGAACTCGGCTTTGAGCGTGGGGATGCGCGTGATGGCCTCCTTGAGGCCTGAATCATTGCGCGCCATGCCGCACTTGTCCCACATCAGCTTGCCGAGCTCGCGGTGAAACGACGCGGGCGTGCGCTTGCCCTTGATCGACAGCAGCTTCGCGACCTGCGCCTCGACTGCGGCCACGGTGGCGCGCACCTCGGCGTGGTCGGTCGGTGGGGCCCCGGGCTTCACGCCGGCGAGATAGTTGCCGATCGTGTACGGAATCACGAAGTAGCCATCGGCCAGGCCCTGCATCAGGGCCGACGCCCCGAGCCGATTCGCGCCGTGATCGGAGAAGTTCGCCTCGCCCAGCACGAAGAGGCCGGGAATGGTCGACATCAGGTCGTAGTCCACCCACAGCCCGCCCATCGTGTAATGAACGGCGGGGTAGATGCGCATGGGTGCCTTGTATGGATTCTCGCCCGTGATCTGCGCATACATGTCGAACAGATTGCCGTACTTGTCGCGCACGGCCTGCTCGCCGAGGCGGGCGATCGCATCGGCGAAGTCGAGGTACACGCCCTGGCCGCCCGGGCCGACACCGCGGCCCTCGTCGCACACCTGCTTGGCGGCGCGCGAGGCAATGTCGCGCGGCGCCAGGTTGCCGAAACTCGGGTACTTGCGTTCGAGGTAGTAGTCGCGCTCGGCTTCGGGAACCAGGTGCGGCGCGCGGTCGTCGCCGGCGCGCAGGGGCACCCAGATGCGGCCATCGTTACGCAGCGACTCGGACATCAGCGTGAGCTTCGACTGGTAGTCGCCGGACACCGGGATGCAGGTGGGGTGGATCTGCGTGAAGCACGGGTTGGCGAACGCCGCCCCGCGACGGTGCGCCCGCCAGATGGCGCTGGTGTTGCAGCCCTTGGCGTTGGTCGACAGGTAGAACACGTTGCTGTAGCCGCCCGTTGCGAGGCAGACGACGTCGGCGAAGTGCGTCTCGATCTCGCCCGTGGTCAGGTCGCGGACGACGATGCCGCGGGCGCGCCCGTCGATGACGATCAGGTCGAGCATCTCGTGCCGCGAGTGCATGCTCACCTTGCCCGCGCCGATCTGCCGCTCGAGCGCCTGGTAGGCGCCGAGCAGAAGTTGCTGGCCGGTCTGGCCGCGGGCATAGAACGTGCGCGACACCTGCGCGCCGCCGAAGCTCCGGTTGTCGAGCAGGCCGCCGTACTCGCGGGCAAACGGCACGCCCTGGGCGACGCACTGGTCGATGATGCGCGCCGAGATCTCGGCGAGACGGTGGACGTTCGCCTCGCGGGCGCGGAAGTCGCCACCCTTGATGGTGTCGTAGAACAGGCGGTGCACGCTGTCGCCGTCGTTACGGTAGTTCTTCGCCGCGTTGATCCCGCCCTGGGCCGCGATCGAGTGGGCGCGGCGCGGGCTGTCCTGGAAGCAGAACGCGGCCACCTCGTAGCCGAGCTCGGCCAGCGAGGCCGCACCCGATGCCCCGGCGAGGCCGGTGCCCACCATGATCACCTTGTACTTCCGCTTGTTCGCCGGGCTGACCAGCTTGACGGTGAAGCGGCGGGTCTCCCACTTCTCCTCGAGCGGTCCAGCGGGAATGTTCGAACGGAGTTCCATGCGCGCAGGCCTCCCGCTCAGCGGACCAGTCCGAACAGGACCGATAGGGGGAACGACACGTTGCCGAGCACGATGATGGTCGCAAACGCAGTTGCGCCGGATTGCGCGGCCGCGAGATGGCGCGGGTGCGACACGCCCAGGCTCTGGAACAGGCTCCACACGCCATGCCGCAGATGGAGTCCGAGCAGGACCATCGAGAGCACGTAGAACATGGCCACCGGCCAAGACGAGAAGCCGGTCACGACGTTGTGATACACGTCGCCCGCGACGAAGTCGGGATGCGCTGCGCCAGTGGTGAAGTGCATCAGGTGGTACACGATGAACGACAACACGATCGCCCCGCTCCAGCGCATCGTGCGCGAGGCGTAGGTCGAGCGCTTCGGCTTCCACATGCGGTAGCGCACGGGGCGCGCGGCGAGCTCTTCGCGGGCGAGCGACACCGCGCTGCCGATGTGCAGCGCGCCGGCGCCCAGGAGGACGGCGCGGGCGGCCCAAATGCCCCAGCCGTGGAGGAACTCGTGGAGGAAGCGCCCGTACGCGTTGATCGCCTCGGGGCCCTGGTACAGCAGCAGGTTCCCGAGCATGTGCACGAAGACGAAGCCGACGAGGACGAGGCCGCTGACGGCCATGACGACCTTGCGGCCGATCGTCGACGACAGGAATGCCGGATGCGGCATCGTAGGGGCGTCCTCCGGGGCGAACCCGAGTTGTGCACGGGAAGTCGGGCCTGCCCGACATCCAACGGATAGCACGAAATCCGCCGCCGGACAAGGCGGGGACCTTGAGACCGGGGACCGGGCCGCGTACGGTAGCGATGTGACCACGCCCGCCCCGCAGCCTATCGCCACCCTTCCAACCTCCGACTGTGCCGCGCTCGTCCGCGGCGAGCACGCCGATCCGTTCGCCGTGCTCGGGCCGCACACCGTCGACCGCGACGGTCGCGTCGTGATTGCGGTGCGGGTGCTCGCCCCCGGCGCCGACGCCGTGCGGGTGCGCGCCGGCCGGCGCACGATCGCGGCGACGCAGATCGACGTGGCCGGGCTCTTCGAGGCGATCCTCGACCCGGCGGCCTCGGTCCCGATCGACATGGCCACGGGGCGCGCGCGCTACCGGTTGGAAGTCGTGGCGGCCGACGGCTCGACCACGCTCGTCGACGATCCCTATCGGCACGGGCCGGCGATCGCCGACGAGGAACTCGCTCGCTTCGTCACCGGGGAGCACCTGGGTGTCGGCGAGTTGCTGGGCGCGCATGCCGTCACTCACCAGAAACTCAAAGGCGTCCGCTTCGCCGTGTGGGCTCCGGACGCGCGTCGCGTCAGCGTCGTCGGCGGCCTGAACCACTGGAACGGCATCGCCCACCCGATGCGGCCGCGCGGCTCGACCGGCGTGTGGGAGATTTTCCTTCCCGGGCTGGCGCCCGGGGAAATGTACAAGTACGAGATTCAGCCGCGCAGCGGCAAGCCGTTCATGAAGACCGACCCTGCCGGAGGCTTCACCGAGGTTCGCCCGGGCACGGCGTCGATCGTGGTCGATGACGTGCGCGTGCGGGCGCCCTCATCCGGGCAGGCGAGGGGCGAGTCACGCAGCATCGTCGCGGCGCCGGGCAGCGCGGGCACCGGCCTCGATCGCCCGATCTCGATCTACGAGGTCCACGTCGGTTCGTGGCGTCGCGAGAGCGATCCCGTCTCGCCGCATGGGCGCTGGCTGACGTGGAACGAGCTCGCCGATCGACTCGTTCCGTACGCAGCCGCGATGGGCTTCACGCACCTCGAGCTCATGCCGATCACCGAGCACCCGTACGACGGGTCCTGGGGCTACCAGTCGACCGGCTACTTCGCCCCGACCTCGCGACATGGGACGCCGGCCGAGTTCGCGCGCTTCGTCGCAGCGGCGCGCAGCGCAGGGATTGGCATCCTGCTCGACTGGGTGCCCGCGCACTTCCCGCGCGACGCGGCTGGGCTGGCGCGCTTCGACGGCACGCCGTTGTATGAGCATCCGGATCCGCGCCGCGGCACGCAGCCCGACTGGGGCACGCTCGTGTTCCACTGGGGACGGCGCGAGGTCTCGGACTTCCTGCTGTCGAGCGCGCTGCACTGGCTCGATCGCTTCGGGCTGGACGGCCTGCGCGTCGATGCGGTCGCCTCGATGCTCTACCTCGACTATTCGCGCAAGGAGGGCGAGTGGTTGCCCAACCGCTTCGGCGGGCGCGAGAACCTGGAGGCGATCGACTTCCTGCGCCGCCTCAACCAGGTCGTGCACGAACGGCACCCGCGTGCGCTCATGTGCGCCGAAGAGTCGACCGCCTGGCCGCACGTCACGCGCCCGGCGAGCGAGGGTGGCCTCGGCTTCGACCTCAAGTGGAACATGGGCTGGATGCACGACATGCTGGCCTACTTCGAGCAGGATCCGATCCATCGCCGCTTTCATCACGGCAAGCTCACGTTCGTGATGTACTACGCCTTCAGCGAGCGCTTTCTGCTGCCTCTTTCGCACGACGAAGTCGTGCATCTGAAGCGATCGCTGTTGGCGAAGATGCCGGGCGACCCTGGTCAGCGCTTCGCACACCTGCGTGCGCTCTATGCGACCCAGTGGTCGCACCCCGGCAAGAAGCTGCTGTTCATGGGCGGCGAGATCGCGCAGTGGGCGGAGTGGAACTTCGCGACGCAACTCGACTGGGGGCTGCTCGACGATCCCGAGGAGGGAGTCTTTCATCGCGGAGTAGGCCTGCTGGTCCGCGACCTGAACGCGCTGTACCGGGACGAGCCCGCGTTGCACGGACAGGATCACGCGTTGCAGGGCTTTGAGTGGATCGACTTCCAGGATGACGCGTCGAGCATCGTTTCGTATCGACGGATCGCGAGCGATCCCGAGGACTTTCTGGTGATCGTCGCCAACTACACTCCGGTGACCCGTCGCGGTTACCGGATTGGCGTCCCCGCGGCTGCGGGCTACGCCGAGATCCTCAACACCGACGCGACGAAGTACGGTGGGGGCGGCATCGCGAATGCCGCCGTCGTGACCGCGGATCCCGTGCCCGCGCACGGCCGGGCGCATTCGATCGAATTGACGCTTCCCCCGCTGTCGCTGCTGTTCCTGAGGCCGGTGCACCCGGATCGGACTGGGCCGCACCGGCCCCGAGTGGTGCTTGCGAAACCGGTCGCCAATCGTCGGAGGACTTCATGAATCTTCACCGGACTCTCTTGTGGGCTGGCCTCCTCGCCGGTGCAGTGTCTGCCTTCGGCTGCTCGACGGGCTACGGCGGCAAGCCGCCGGCGGCCGATGCGGGAGCAACCGCTGCCGCACCGGCTCCGGTTGCGTTCGCCACCGTGCAGCTGTCGCCCACGCAGGGCAACTCCGCGACCGGCACGGTGACGTTCGCCGAGATGAAAGATGGCGCCGTGCACGTGGTTGCGGATCTCACCGGGCTCACGCCCGGGCAACAGCATGCGATGCACGTCCACGAGAAAGGCGACTGCAGCGCACCGGATGCGACGAGCGCCGGCAGCCACTACAACCCCGAACAGCACGTCCATGGCCTCCCGCCGGCCGATCCGCGCCACGCCGGCGACCTGGGGAACGTGACGGCCGACGCGAAAGGCAACGCGCACTACGAGATCACGGTGACCAACATCACGGTCAAGGGCGCGAAGAACCCGATCGACGGCCTGGCCGTGATCGTGCACGCCAAGCCCGACGACGGCGGCCAGCCGGTGGGCAACGCCGGCGGCCGGGTCGCCTGCGGGTTGATCGTCACGCGCTGACGCTGACTAGGGGGTCTTCTTCTCGAGGTCGAGTGCTGCCGAGTTGATGCAGTACCGCATGCGCGTGGGCATCGGGCCATCGTCGAACAGGTGGCCCAGATGCGAGTCGCAGCTGGCGCAACGCACCTCGGTACGCACCATGCCGTGGGTGCGGTCGGTGACCTCCTTGATGCGATCACCCGCGGCGGCGCGCCAGAAGCTGGGCCAGCCGCTACCCGAGTCGAACTTTTCGTCAGAGCGGAACAACTCGACGTTGCAGACGACGCAGCGATAGATCCCATCGTCGTGCGTATTCCAGTATTTGCCGCTGAACGGGGCTTCGGTCGCGCTGCAGCGCGTCACCTGATACTGATCGGCGGTCAAGCGGGCTTTAAGTTCGTCGTCGTCGGGCTTCGTGGCGTCGGCCATGGCAGTTCTCCAGTTCGGTCGTTCGTTTCCATGCGGCGCTTTCAGCGTCGCCGATTCTACCCGATCGCGCTCCGGTTCAATGGCGCGAATCTCCGGAGGTCTGCGTGAAGAACATCCTTGTCCTGGGCGGTGGCCAGCAGGGCCGCGTGCTTGCCGCCGACCTCGCGCGCTCGCTGCCGGCGGCCGCGATCACGGTCGCCGACATCCGCGAGCCGGAGCTTCCGGCCGTACCCAACCTGCGCTGGCTGGAGGCCGACCTCTCGTCGCCGCAGACCATCGCGCGCCTGTTGCACGAATACGACCTGGGCGTTGGCGCGCTGCCGTCGCGCTTTGGTTACGGCGCGATGCAGGCGGCGATCGATGCAAAACGGCCACTGGTCGACGTGTCCTTCTCGGCCGAGGACCCGCTCACGCTCGACGGCGCCGCCGCGCGGGCCGGGATCGCGATCGTGCCCGACTGTGGCCTTGCGCCCGGGCTCTCGCACCTGCTGGTCGGGGACGCCATCGGGCGTCACGGAGTACCCGTGGAACTCGAGATCCTGGTCGGTGGTGTCGCCCAGGATCGGTTACGTCCGTACGGCTATGTCGTGACCTGGTCGATCGACGACCTGCTCGAGGAGTACACCCGCCCGGCCCGCTGGGTGCGCGATGGGGAGCACGTCACCGAGCCGGTGCTCGACCGGATCGAGGAATACGATGTGCCCGGCGTCGGGCCGATGGAGGCGTTCGTCTCGGACGGCCTGCGCACGCTGCTCTCGACCGCGTCAGGCGTGCGCACGATGGCCGAGAAGACGCTGCGCTGGCCGGGGCACGTCGCCGCGATCCGGCCACTGCTCGCGGCGGGCGCGCTGGTCGAGACCTTCCGCCGCGAGTGCGTCGTCGATCCACCCGCCGACTTCGTCGCCCTGGTGGTCGAAGTGAAATGGAAGAGCGGGCGCACGCTCAAAAGCGTGATGACCGATCGGTACGATCCGGCGACCGGCCTGACCGCGATGGCGCGCACCACGGCATTCACCACGGCTGTGACCGCGCAGCTGGCCGCCGAGGGTGGACTCCGCGGCGCCGGCGTCCTGCCGCTCGAGCGCGTCGGGCTCGATCCGGACGCGGCGCGGTTCATTCTCGGGGAGATGTCGGCGCGCGGCGTGGTGTTCCGTCAGGCCGAGGCTTCGTAGGAAGAGCCTGGCCCGCAAGAGCCGGACCGAGGACCGCACTCTCGTTCGCCTGGTTGCGATCCGGGACCCGCTTCCGGATCATGAATCCCGCCCCGAACGCGCGCTCGGCCTCGTACTGATTGTGCGTCCGGCAGCGCAACCGCAGGTTCTCGACCGTTGCGAGGCCGCCGCGCGTTACCGGCTCGATGTGATCGAACTCGATAAAGCTCCGCGAGCGACAGCGCTGCAGGGTCTCGCCGAGGAAGGTGCAGCGTCCCTGGTCACGCGCCCAGACCGCGCGACGCACGGCTGCCGGGATGAAACGCGTGGGGGCAGCAGCGCGCGGTTTCCGTGCCCGGGCTTGCGGCCGGGAGGTCGCCGCGAATTTTCGCTTCTCGACCTGGATGATCAACGCGTCGAGGGCGCGGTCCAATACCTGGGCCACGTCGCCCGACGGAATCGAGTGACTGAGAAGGGTCTGGAGATAGTGGAGCTTCTCCCGGGTCTTCGCCCCGATCGAGACCTGCAGGAGGTAGCGCGGCAGAGCTCCGGCCGGCGCGGGTGCGACGGCGATGGCGGACGTTTCCGGGAGCGGAGCGGCGAAGCCGCTCATGCCCGGCAGGGGCGCTTCAACTGGTTCCGGAACCAGTTGAGAAGCATTCTCGAGCCCGCCTTCAAAGATTTGTGCAGGAATGAGTTGCGATCCGAAGTGCGATCCAGCCACGGCCCGGGATGCCGCCTGGACGAGCGGATCGGGGAATCGCCTCGCGAGCATCGCCTCGAGCTCCGTCTTGCCGAGACCGACCGCGCTTGCCAGCAGTTCCTCGGCGTTGCCCGGGGTGAGATGCGGGGCGAGGAACTTGATCGCGGTCAGGTGGAGCCGGCCCTCGGCCACGAGCTCGAACAGGGCCGGAAACTTCAGCGCGGCCCGCGCAGCGGTGATGCGCTTGTAGGTCGCGCCCTCCGAGAGGCGCAACTCCTCGACGCAATAGGCGAACATCGACGGGTAGCCGGCCGGCGCGTAGAGCCGGCGGGTGTCGACCTCTGCGATGTGGGCGAGCAGGGCGGCGGTCGTGACGCGATCGCGGGCGACGAGGTCCTTCAGGTCGCGGATCAGGGCACTGTTGCTGAGGTGCTGCAGGGAGTACGGACGCATGTGGACACCGGTCCACGGGGGCGTGTTGGCGAGCGCTGCCTCCGGAGGCTGCGAAGGAAAGACTACACCAGGATGGGGACGGTGCGCATGGCGGCGCGCCGGAATTTCAGGCGGGCACGGCAGGGACTACAGCCGCATCCCCTTCACCGTGCGCATCTGCCCGAGCGCCGTCAGGCGATAGAAGTAGAGGCCGGCCGGGACCGGGCGTCCGGCGGTATCGCGGCCGTCCCACGGTGCGCCGTGATCGCCGGCCTGGTGCATGCCATCGAGGAGCGTGGTGACGCGACGGCCGCGCGCGTCGTAGATCTCGAGCTTCGCCTCGGCTGCGATCGGCAGCCTGAAGCGGATCGTGGTCGTCGCAGCTGCGCCCGCATCGACATGGCCGAACGGGTTCGGAACGCCGCCGGTGAGCGCGATCCGCAGCAGCGCCCCGTCGGCGCCATCGCCAACCGCAACGTTCGCCGGAGTCGACAGCGGATTGCCCGGATCCGAGCCCGCGTCGAGTTCGTCGCGGTCGAAGAACAGGTCGCGATCGCGATCCAGGCCCATCCGTCGGCCCGACCCGGGCGGGACGCCGAACCACGTGAGCTCGCTGCCCGTGACGGCGAGCTCCCGCAGCGCGGCTTTCGTGATCGCTGCCTCGTTGGCGCGGTCCGGCTGCAGTGTCTTCGCCGACCGATCGTAGAGCCAGCTCCGGCGGAGGCCGCCGGTCTTCCCGCGCACGACTAGGTCGCAGTGCTGCGAGTCGGCGGCGCTGTACAGCGAATCGAGCAGCGAGGTTGTCGCGGCGGCATCGCGGTTCCCGGCGTGGAGCGTGATGCGACGCCCGACGGAAGGGCGCATGCCCGTCGGGAACGCGAACAGGAAC
>JANOEH010000180.1:0-7878 GCA_031413115.1 Candidatus Eiseniibacteriota bacterium
GGAGCGACAGCGCGGTGGCACCGGCACACGGGGTGGTAGCGGTGAGAAAGAGATCGAGACCGATCGGCGACTCGTCCGGGATCGCATCGCGTTCCTGAAGTTGCAACTGAAGGATATCGACAAGCAGAAAGCCGTGCAACGCGGCAATCGTGGCAAGTTGATCCGTGTAGCGTTGGTGGGTTACACCAACGTGGGCAAGAGCACGCTGATGAACGTGCTGAGCAAGAGCACCGTGTTCGCCGAGAACAAGTTGTTCGCCACGCTGGACACCACGGTTCGGAAAGTCGTGCTGGGCAATCTGCCGTTCCTCATCAGCGATACGGTGGGCTTCATCCGCAAGCTGCCGCATCACCTCGTCGCGTCGTTCCGCTCGACTCTGGCCGAGGTGATCGAGGCCGACCTGTGGCTGCACGTCGTCGACGCGAGCGATCCGGAGTTTCGCGGCCACATGAGGAACGTCGAGGAGGTGCTCGCCGCCATCGCCGCCCCGGAGGGCGCCGCGGCGAAGAAGGCCGCCGCCGCCGTGCGGGCCGCCGACCCGACGGCGGATGCGCCGCCGCCGGCGAGGCCCACGCTCGTCGTGTTCAACAAGGCCGACGTGATCGCCGAGGATCCGACCTACTACGCGCTGCCCATCGAGTTTGCCGGCGCCCTGCGCGTCTCGGCACTGAAGGGCGAGGGCATGAACGAACTGCGCGAGAGCCTTTGGCAGGCGCGGCGGGATTCGCGAGCGGCGAGCGCGAAGGCGGCGTCGGATCGTCGCGCGCGCGCGCGCGCCGAGGCCGAGGCGGCGGGGGAGGCCTGATCGCTCCGGTGAGCGTCGCCCTCGGCATCTCGATCTTCACCGCGCTGTTCCGCCGGGCCGAGACGGGCGGTCCGCTATTCCTGTTTGCGGCGGGAGCCGTCGCGGCGGCGATCGTCGTGGTCTCGGTGCCGGCGCTCGGTGCGCTGCGCGGGCTCGTTCAGCGCATTGCGGAGTTCGCGTTGTTCGGCGGGCTGCTCCTGGCGATCGCGCGCGGGTAGTGTGGAGCGCTCCTCGCCTCGGGAGTCCCTGCTTGATGCGTGCCGTGCGGCCCGTGCTATTCTTGTTGTGCCCCCAGAGATCCGCCCCTGGAGATCCGGAGCGTGGGTGAAGGTGGGAGAGCTGCTTCGGCTCCTGCACCGAGACGGCTGGCGAGTCGTTCGCGTCCGAGGAAGCCACCGCCAGATGCAGCATCCATGGAAGCCGGGAACCGTCACGGTGGCGGGAAAGCCCGCGCTGGACGTGCCCCCCGGAACACTGAAGTCCATCTTGAAGCATGCCAGGCTGGTGAAGAGGGAGGGTGAAGCATGAGTCGATACATGGTCATTCTCGAACCCGGACCGACGAGCTGGGGTGCGCATGTTCCGGATCTTCCCGGCTGCATCGCCGTCGGGGAGACGCGTGACGAAGCCGCCACACTGATCCGGGATGCCGTCGCACTCCACGTCGAAGGCCTGCGCGCGGAGGGAGCGCCCATCCCACCGCCGGTCTCCGACGTGCTCTTCGTGGAGATCGACGCGGCGTAACGGGATCTCTGGACGCCCCAGAGGCAACCGACAACGCCCCCTCCCGCAAGATCGAGAGGGGGCGCGCGCTCATTTCGAACTCGATTCAAGCTCACCGCAAGTGGCGCGGCCCGCTACCTGAGGTAGACCGCCCGCACCTTCCCCGAGTTCACCGGCGTCGACACCTCGACGAAGTACACGCCCGCGGCCTGGCGCAGCCCGCGCTCGTCGCGGCCGTCCCACAGCGCGGCGTGCGCGCCCGGAGGCAGCGGCGCATCGACGACGGTCTTCACCAGGCGCCCGGCCAGGTTGAAGATGCGCACCCGCACCGGCCACGCGCCGCTGACGGAGCCCGTGCCGGCCGCCGGCAGGTCGAACCCGATCGAAGTGGCCGAGGAGAAAGGGCTCGGCGTCGGCTTCCGCACGGCGAACGCCAGCGATGTCGGGCCACTGTCGACGTTCGACGCGATGGTGAACACCGCGTCGCTGACGTCGATCACCTGGTTCTGCGTGTCGCGCGCGGTGACGCGCACCAGCGCGTCGGTCGACGGCGTGTTCGGCACCGACCACAGGTAACTGCCGCTGTTGGCGATCCCGGTGGCGATCGGATCCCAGTTGAGGCCGTTGTCGCTGGAGACGTCAAGGTCGACCGAGGTGACGCCGATGTTGTCCGCCGCCGTCCACTCGACCGACTCGTTCGCGCCGACGAGGAAGATCTCGGTGCCATTGGGGCGCGCAAGCGCCGCCGTCGGCACCTGCGTGTCGAGGTTTGGCAGCACCGTTCCCAGGTCGAGTTTGCCGGCGCCGAAGCGCTTGTTCGGCACCGCACCTTGGCCCGTGACCTGCGCGTCGACGCGCGCGCCGAGCACGAGGCGCTGGCGGGCGAGCGTCGGTCCCATGTTCGGGTCCTGCTGGAGCATCATCGCCACTGCTCCCGCGACCATGGGCGCCGACATCGAGGTGCCCTGCTGGATCGCATGCTTGCCGTCGTCGACGGCGAGACGCCCGTCGTAGCCGGCCCCCGCACCGCCGGCCACCCACGTGGTCGACAGCACCGAGGCGATCGCGGTGCCGGGCGCCGAGAGATCGGGCTTCATCACGCCGTCGCGACGGGGACCGGAGGCCGAGAACGTGGCGATCGTGCTGAGCACCTCGCCGAACGCCCACGGACCGGGCTGTCCCGGGGCCGACGACGTCCAGCTCGCTCGCGAGACGTGCGCTCCGACGCTGATCACCGAGTCGGCCGTCGCCGGCGCGCTCACCGTTTCGTCGTTGCTGGCCCGCGTCGTGAACGTGCCGTCCTGGAAGTCCGGCGTCAGGTTCGAGTACGACCAGAAGTGCACGCGTCCGCTGGTGGCGACCGCGACCGGCGTGATGCGCACGCGCCAGGCGCCATTGCGCGGCTTGGGCGCGGCGGACACGTCGCTCACCTCGATGTAGACGTTGGCATCGCCGTTCGCCGTCGGTGCGGTGCCATTCTCGATGTAGACGCGGCCATCGGCATTCTGCGCATCACCGCCGGCGGCCGGCGCGACGAAGAACGACCCCTTGTTGATCGGGCCGAACGTCTTTCCCGTAGGTGAGATGAGCGTGATGCGGTAGTTGTCCGCGCCCTCGTACCAGCCGTCGAGCAGGAAGAAGTCCGTCCCGACGCTGCCCGCGTACACGGGCACGGTGAAGCTTGCCGAGTCGGCGGCGGTCGTCGACGTGCAACGCGCGTGCGTTCCCGCGCCGAAGTCGTTGCCCGCCGAGCCGACAATCACCTTGCCGGGGCCGGTCATGGAGTTGAGCGCGAGCTCGAGGTCGGTCGAGCCGTCGTGCGGTCCCAGGTTCGAGCCGAGCGACAGGTTGACGACACACGGTCGGCCCAGCGCGGCGGCCCTTGCGAAGCAGTAGCTCACTCCGTCGATCAGGGCCTGGTCGGTGAAGCTCGTCTTCACCATCACGATCGAGGCGCTGTTCGCCATGCCCGAGTACTTGAACTGGGGGACCGCGTTGCCGGTCGCGCTGCCGTCGCCGGCGGCGGTGCCCGCAACGTGGGTGCCGTGGCCCTCCCCGTCGGTCTGCGCGCAGGTGCCGGCATTGATCTGGGCGATCGTGCATTCGTTGCCGTACCCGTAGCCCGCGGGCGGCGTGCCACCGACGTTCTGGTCCCAGATGCCGATCAGGCGCGTCGTGCCGTCGGGGTTCTTGAAGTCGTCGTGCTGGTACTGGATGCCCGAGTCGACGAAGCCGACGACCACGTTGTTGCCGTTCCAGCCCTGCAGCGGCGGTGACTGCGAGCGCTTGCCGTTGGCATCGGCGTCGACGACGGCGAGGTCGTTGTGCTTCTTGAGCGGCATCGCCATGCGGATCGACTCGACGCCCGGCAGGCGCGCGATCGCGGGCACCGCCGACAGCGGCATGCGGACGCTCATCACGCCGCCGGCGACCGTGTTGACGTCGCCACCCATGGCGCGGACCACGTCGGGCGAAACGGTGCCGCGAATGAGCACGCCGACCACTTCGCCGCGCACTGGGTCCTGCTGCACGCGAAAGCGAGCGAGGGCGCTGTGCTCGAGGCGGGTAAGATCGGCTTCGATGTTGCGCGAAGTCTGGGCGGAAACCGGCCCCGTCAGCGCGACGAGTGCGGTTGCGGCGGTCGCCAGGGCGACGGCGAATGCGACGGTCGGGGTGCGGCGACGATCGGTCATGGATTCGTTCCAGGGCCTGATGTTCGGTCCATCGGTGCGTGGCAGTCGGTTCCGGTCCGAAATGACGGTGTGATTCTCCAAGGCTAGCAGGCCCTTCGCTGCCGGGCGACAACCATGTCTCCCGCGAAGGCCGAGGCCACACCTCGTCCCGGCGAGGTGTGCACGGGGCGTGCCGAGATCTCGGGGCGAAGCCCCGACAGGTCAAGTCGTCTCGGGGCAAGCAGTTGGCTCCCCCTGAGTCCGTCCGGATGGTGCCGGCGCAATTGCAGGATGGAGGGCATCGGGCAAAGCGAAAGACTACCGCCGCTCGGCCAGCACGACCCCGGCCAGGACGATCGCCGTCGAGGTCGCGAAGTGGCCCGTGAGCGGAGTGCCGAGGATCGCCCACGCCAGGAGCGCCGCGGCGATCGGCTGCAGGTTGGTGAATACGGCGACGCGGCTGGCCTCGGTGCGGGCCAGCGCCCACGACCAGATCAGGTAGGTGAGGACCGAGGTGACGAAGCTGATGTAGGCGAGCCCGAACCAGCCGAGCCCGGTGATCCGCCTCCAGTCCTGCGCCAGCACGGCCGGCACGCCGATCGGGAGGAACACGAGCGCGCCCATGACGGTCGCCGCGGCGGTGAGCGCGAGCGGATCGAGGTGGGCGAGCAGCTCGCGGCTGCCCGCGGTGTACCCCGCCCACGCGATGACCGCGCCGAACACGAGGGCATCCCCGAGCAGCGTCGCGCCGCCGTCGCCGGGACCGCCCCCGAACAGCAGGAACGCCACGCCGGCGAACGCCAGCGCCATGCCCGCGGCGCGCATGGGCACCAGTCTTTCCTGCCCGCGAGCGAGCGCGAGGGCGAGCACCAACAGTGGGGTCATCGCGTAGAGCAGCGCCGCGTGCGGCGGGATCGTGTGCTTCATGCCGAGCAGGAACAGCGCCTGGTTGAGCGTCGTGCCGAGCACGCCGAGGACAGACACCCGCAAGCGCAACCCGCGCGGCGGCACGAGCGCGGCCAGACCGACGCGGGTGCCGCGCCGCGCGACGAGCAACCCGACGAGTGCGAGCGCGGCCAGCACGAAACGCAGCTGTGCCAGCGCCAGCGGATCGAACTCGCCGACGGTCACCCGGGCGACGAGAAAGGTGGCGGCGGCGAGGACGGTGTAGACGAGCATCGCGGTCAGCACGAAGGGGGTCACGGACCCACCCTAGGGGCCGCGGGCGATCCTTGCAAATGGCTTCAGGGCCTTCATTTCCGGCCGATCGTTCCGGGGCCATGGGCACTGTGCCACAGGTCGTCATCCCGCACCGACGGCTTCGACGACGGCCGAACTGGAGATCATCGGGCAGGCGGCGCAGGATGGTGCGGCGAGCGTGCGCCGACTGCAGGACTTCACGCGCGGTCGCAGGTGCGACGAGGCTGGCCGCGCCGACACTGCCTCAAGAGGTCGCGCACACGCCCGGCGACGTGCGCCTCGCGGTCGCCGACTCGGGCTGGGACGTGGCGAGCGCCGTGCGCGGGCGCCCGGATGCACCGCCCGTGATGCTGGTCACCGGGCCGCGAGGTGCGACGCCGCCCAGGCGTGGCTTGTGCCGGCCGTGCGAATCCTCCACACTCCGCAGGAACCGGGTGACCGGGGGCGGCCGCCCCTGCGCGGGACGACTCGCGCCCCCGGGCATTTTCGTCTTTGGAGTGCTCATCCATGCGCATTCGTCCGCTCGCCGTCCTGCTCGCCCATGCCCTTGTCATTGCGGTAGCCGCCGCGCCGCTGCCGGCGCTCTCTGCGGCGCCCGCCTCCGCGCCCGACGCCGTCCTCGCCGAAGGCTGGACCGTGTCCGGCTTCATCGACCCGGCCGCGGGCGAAGGCCAGCGGGCGCAGGTCGCCCTCGATGGCGACGGCGCGCCGATCGCCGTGTGGGCGAACCGTACCGTGAACGCCGTCCCCTACGAGATCGTGTCGAGCCGCTTCGACGGAACGAGTTGGTCGCCGGCCGCGCGCGTCTTCGCGCCCTCGCCGCTGCAGAACCAGTTCCCGCGCCTGGCCCGCGCCGCCGACGGCACGCTCTGGCTCGCCTGGCTGCAGTTCGACGATCGGAATGGGTCGGCGACGCTGTTCAGTGACCTGGTCGTCGCCCGTCGGGTCGATGGTGCGTGGGCCGCGCCCGAGACGGTGGCCAGCGGGCTGGCGCTGCCGAACCGCGAGTTCTTCCCCTCGGAGTTCGCCGTCCACGCGGTGAGTCGCGACGAGGCGTGGGTCGTTTACGCGGTCGGCCCGCCCGACAATCCGTTCTCGCTCGATCGCGATCTCTACTCCGCCCATTACGCCGCGGGTGCGTGGAGCGGGCCGATCCTGGTGAGTACCGCCGGCCTGGCCGAGACGCGGCCCGAGATCGCCGCTGGCCCGGGCGGTCGGCCGGTCGTGTTCTTCGGCTTCGCCAATGCGACCAGCGTGCTGTGGGCGAAGACGTGGACGGGAAGCGCGTGGGAGCAGGGCGCGAACGACGTGCTGGCGGCGCGCGCCGTGTTCGAGCACGCGGTGCAGCCCGACACGTCGAGCGCCGTGCGCATGGTCGCCTTCGTGCGCGAGGAAATACCGACCGGCGAGGAGGACCACGTGCGCGAGTACGTGTGGGACGCTGCAGGCTTTCGCCCCGGTCCCATCATCTTCCAGGCCGCCGTGGCCGAGGGTGGCGGCAACGAGCCGCCCGACTGGCGGGACCTGAGCCTGGCAACGAGTGACGTCTGCAATCCGCCGTGCGCGGCGAACGCGCTGCCGCGCTACCGGGTGCTGTGGACGGATTTCTCGCCCGGCCAGCCGGCGAAGGTCCTTTCGGTCGAGCGTGAGCCGCTCGGCTACGCCACGCTCGATTCGCCCGGCGGCGCCCTCCAGGCTCTCGACTCGTATCCCAATGCGGCGTATGACCCGATGCTCGATCGCTGGTACGCGGTATGGACGGCGCCGCCGTCGACGGGCGCCCGCCTGCGCGCGAAGTTCGCGTGGACGCAGACCTTCGCCGGTGATGTGGCCATCGGCGGTACGTTTGTCGCGCCGGATACGGCGCGGGTCACCGTGGTCTGCTCGGGCGATGCGACCGGCCGCGAGTTCCGGGTCTACCGCCTGGCGTGGGATGACCTCGAGACCAATCCGCCGTTTGCGCCGCCGATCCCGGCAGCGGCAGTCGAACTGCCCGGCAGCCCGTTTGCGGGACCATGTCCGTTCCAGGTGGACGACCTGCTGCCCGTCGGTCGCTACTTCTACTATGTCGAGCTGCTGCCGCAGGGCACCTTCCCCGGCGAGTTCGCTCGCGCATTCTCGCCGATCGTGCTGACCGGCGAGCCGCCGCCGCCACCCGCACCGGCAACGACCGCGTTCCTCGCGCCGTATCCACAGCCGGCGTTCGGGGGCCTGGTCACGTTTCCGTTCGACCTGGCGACGGCCGCGGACGACGTACAGCTGGTGATCCATGATTCACGCGGGCGCGCGGTGCGCCGCTACGATCTTGGCGCGCTGGTGGGCGGCTCGTATCGTTCGTCGAACGCGCCGCGCTGGGACGGCCGCGATGACGCGGGCCGGCGCGCGGCCGCGGGAGTCTACTGGGCGCGCCTGTGGGTCGACGAGCGGGTCATCGGCGAGGGGCGGCGGGTGGTGTTCGCGCCGTAGGGTCGTCGACTAG
>JANOEH010000181.1:0-12124 GCA_031413115.1 Candidatus Eiseniibacteriota bacterium
CCGTGGTGCACTGGCCGTTGTCACGACTCATCCTGTCGTACTCGGCGAACCTCTATACGCGCATCATCACCGGGCTGCCGGTGCGCGACGCCACGGGGGGCTTCAAGTGCTTCCGCCGCTGCGCCCTCGAGGCGGTGAATCTCGACGGCGTGCGCTCCGACGGCTACTCGTTCCAGATCGAGATGAGCTACAAGATCTGGCGGAAGGGATTCCGCATCATCGAGATTCCGATCACCTTCGTGGATCGCCGCGCCGGTGTCTCCAAGATGAATCGGCGCATCGTGTGGGAGGCCGCCTGGATGGTCTGGCGCCTCCGCCTCATGGACCTGCTCGGCCGCACCTAGGTCGACCGGTCCGAACCCCGTGACGCGCGGATGCCCTCCCGCGCACGGAGAGACCTCCATGTTCCCTGGCCTGACTCGCGCCGCCGCCGCAGCCATCGTCCTCGTCGTCTTCGTCGCCCTGGGTCCTGCCGGCCCGGCGGCGGCGGCGCGCTGGGACACCTACAACAACGCGAACCACCTGACGTCGATCACGGCGGCCGGCGGTGTCGTCTGGTGTGCCTCCGATCTCGGCGTGCACCGCTACGATGCCGGCGGTGGCACGTTCACCCGCTTCAGCAAGAGTGCGGGCGAGCTGGTGTCCAACGCGGTGACCGAGATCGAGGTCGACCCGCAGGGCAACACGTGGTTCGCGACCCGCGGTCGCGGGGTCAGCGTGCTGAAGGCGAACGGCACGTGGCGCACGCTTGATGCGTTCGACGGCCTGCCGGCCGACACGGTGAACTGCCTCGAGCCCACCGCCGACGGCATGTGGGTGGGCACCGACGCCGGAGTCGCGTTCTTCCGCAACTTCAGTCTCGAGGGCGCGTGGCCCGATGGCGTGAATCCGTCGCCATTCGCGTCGAACGACATCAAGGACGTGCTGCAGGTCGGCGACTCGGTCTGGGTGGCCACACCTGGCGGCGCGTACGTGACGAAGGCCGACGAGGGCATCGTCTGGTCGCGCCGCGTCGCCGGGCTCGCCGGCAACGGCGTGCGCTCGCTCACGGCGGTCGGCGACGAGGTGTGGTGCGTGGCCGGGGTTCCCACCGGCGTCCCGGACAATCACGTCTATCGCGGCGGGCAGACGGGTACATGGACGCTTGCCGAGGCGGGGCTGCCCGCGACCACGTCCGTCCACGTGCGGGCCGCCGGTGATCGCCTGTTGCTCGGGGCGGCGGCGGGGGTGTTCACGCGCACGAGCTCGACGGACTGGACCCTGCTCGGCGTCGGCTTCCCGCCGAGCGCGTGGGTCGACTTCGCCGACGACGGCGCGTACTGGGCGGGCAATGCCGAGGGATTGTGGAATTGGAGCGGAACGGCGTGGAGCCTGCGTCGCTCGCCCGGCCCCCAGGGGAATTGGGTCTACGGCATGGCGCTCGACGGCTCCAACGTGTGGATCGGCACGCAGGACGGAGGCGCATCGCGCTTCGATGGCACCTCGTGGCGCACGTTCGCACCGCTGCCGGGCGCCGATATCGACACCACGTTGCAGTCACCGGACTACCTGATCGCGATGTTCGTCGATTCGCGTGGCGACAAGTGGATCGGCGACTGGGGCAGCTCGATCGCGCGGATCGACGACTCCGGCCCCACGCTCTCGGTGACGCACTTCTACGGACCCGAGGAAGGCCTGTTCGACGCTTTCAACACGTTTGGCTGGGCGACCGCCGAGGATCCGTCGGGTAACGTGTGGATCGGCCTCGACACGGCGACCCGCGGCGTGCCGCCGCCGCCCAAGGGCCTGCACCGCATCTCGATCAACGGCGACCGCGCCACGTTCAACCCGCAGTCCGGCGCCCAGATGTCGGATTCGCAGGTGCGCGCCATCGCGTTCGGCCCCGGCCCGGGCTTCGAGATGTGGGTCGGTTACGCCGGCCGCGGTGTCGACATCTTCACCGACCCGACGCTCACGACGCGCTCGGGGCGCATCACCGAATCGGACGGGCCGACCCAGCGGCTCCTCGACGACGACATCTGGGCGATCGAGATGAACGGCGACTCGGTGTGGATCGCTTCATCGGCCGGGCTCAATCGCTATTCGCGCGCCACGCGGACGCGGCGAGAGGTGATCGGCACCCAGCCTCCGACGTCGCAGGGCGCGGTTCATCCGCTGTCGATCGACGCCGCGGGCGGCCTGTGGTGGGGCACCACGTCGGGCCTGTACCACCGCAAGCCCGACCGCACGGTCGAGGTCTTCAACACCGCGAACTCGCCGCTGCTGTCGGACGTGATCACCTCGGTGGCCGTCGATCGCACGAACGGTGACGTGTGGGTCAGCACCACGATCGGCGTCAATCGCTATGATCCGGACGGCGATGCCGGCGGCGGGCCCCCGGCGGGCGGGGTGACGCGATTCAACACCTACCCGAATCCCGCATTCACCTCGGCGGGCGGCGTGCGCATCTTCGGCGCCGGGGTCGACGGCTCGTTCGAGGGCCGCGTGACCGACGTGCGCGGCCGTGTCGTGCGCACCCTGCGGGGGAACGCCGCCAGCAGCGGCCTGTGGGACGCCAAGGACGAGGAAGGGCGGCGCATGCCCCCCGGACTCTATTTCCTGAGCGTGACCCAGTCGGGTGCGACCCGGACGGGCCGCGTCCTGCTCGTGCGTTGAACCGCTTCGCGGTGATGCTCGGCGCGCCGCCCCCCGACGTCGATACGTTCGCGGCCCGTGCCGCCGGCCGGAGCTTCGTGGCCGACCCCGGCTTTCGCGCAGCGTTCGAGCAGCACGGGCCCGGCTGGCCCTGGTGGATGGGGACCCTGCGGGACGAAGCCGGAGCCCTGCTCGCCGTCCTCCCCGGGGCGGTGGAGCGTCGCCTCGGTGGCGCCTGGCTCCGCCTGGGTCCGTTCGGTGCGCCGGCCGGGCCGTTGTTCGCGCCCGAGCTGGATGCCGCCGGCCGCATCGATGCCGCGTGCGCACTGTGGGCGCACGTCGATCGCCATGTGCGCGAGCGCGGGCTGCTCGGCGGCGACCTCACCTTTGCCGGGCCTGCCGCACGCGAACCCGCGCTCCGCCCCGCGACCGCGCTCGGCGTCGAGCGCAGCGACGATGCCCACGTCATCGACGCGAGCGAGGGCTACGCCGCCTGGCTGGCTTCGCTCCGCAAGCGCGCCCGCCAGCAGTTCACCAAGGCCGAGCGCCTGGGCGTGAGCGTCGCGGTCGACGGCAGCGTCGCCGCGCTCGAAGCCGTGCATGCGCTGCACCGCGAGCAGATGCGGGCATGGGGTGGGGGCGACGTGCGGCCACTCGCGTTCTATCGTGCGCTGCTCGCTGCGCCCGGCGACACCGCGCGACTGTGGGTGGCGCGCGCCGACGGCGCGGTCCTCTGCGGCGTGCTCGTGCTGCTGGGCGGGGAGGATGCCTACGTGTGGTGGAGCGGATCGGGCCTCGAGGCGCGGCGCCTGGTGGCGTTTCCCTACCTGCTGTCGCGCGTCGTGGCCGAGTGTGGGCGCGGAGTCGTCAACCTGGGCTTCAGCGGCCGGCAGGATCGCCTGACGCAGTTCAAGGAGCAGCTGGGTGCGCGCGCGATCCCCGTGCCGATCGTCGAGCTCACGCCGCGCCCGAAGACGCCGTACCACGCGCTGCTCGTCGCCGGGCGCGAAGCCGTGCGCGCCCGGCGTGCCCGCCGCGCTGCCGCGGCGGCCCGGAGAGGACGGCCGTCGGCGGATCCGCCGGCCAAAGATTCCGTCGATACCGACGAGGGCGCCCCCGCATGAAGATCGCCCTCCTCGGGAACGCCGCGGCGCTGCACACGCGGCGCTGGGCGCGCGGACTTGCCGCCGCCGGCGCAACCGTGCGCGTCTTCAGCCTCGAGGATCCCGCCGCCGACCTGGCCTGGCCTGCCGAGCAGGGTATCGAGGCGCCGCTCGACATCGTGCGCCCGACTGCGCCGGCCTGGCCCGCCGCACTGCGCTACCCCGCGGCCCGCGCGGCGATGGCGCGCGCCCTCGACGCCTTCGCGCCGGACCTCGTCGAGGCGCACTTCGTTCCCAACTACGGCCTTCTCGGCGCGCTCGTCGGTCGCGGCCCGCTGGTCGTCCACGCCTGGGGCTCGGACCTGCTGCGCTCGCCCACGCGTTCGCCGCTGCACGCGGCGCGGGCGCGCTTCGTCCTCTCTCGCGCCGACCTCGTGGTCGTCGACGCCGAGACGCTGGCGATGGCCGCGCGTGCGCTCGGTGCCGCCGACGGGCGCCTGGTCGTCGCGCCGTGGGGCGCGGATCTCGAGCGCTTCCCGCTCGGGCCGGCGGTCGATGCGCCGCATGTCGTCAGCCTGCGCCAACTCGAGCCGCTGTACGACGTCGCGACCCTGGTCGACGCGTTGCCACGTGTCCGCGCAGCGGTGTCCGGGCTGAGGGTCACGATCGCCGGCGACGGGCCCGAAGCGGCACCCTTGCGCGCGCGCGCCGTCGCGCTCGCAGTGGAGGATTGCGTACGCTTCGTCGGGCGACTCCCGCACGCCGCGCTGCCGGCGCTCCTTGCCCGTGCGGCGGTCAACGTCTCGTGTGCGCGCTCGGACAGCACGTCGATCGCGCTCCTCGAGGCGATGGCGGCGGGCGTGACGCCGGTCGTCACCGACCTGCCGGGCAACCGCGAGTGGATCGACGATCGCGTGCACGGGCGCCTCGTGCCGCCCGGCGATCCCGGCGCGCTGTCGGCTGCGCTCATCGACACGCTCGGCGACCCGGCGTTCCGCCACGCGGCGCGACTGGCCGCTCGCCGGCGCGTCGAGGAGCGTGGCGACTTCGCCGCCGTCGTGCGCGCCGCACTTGCACGCTACGCCGGCCTCGCGGCCCACGGGGTGGCGGCATGAGGGTGCAACCGGCACTCACGCCCGCCGACCGTGCGCTCCGCCGCGGCCGGAGCCTGCGGGCCGGACTCGTGCTCGCCGCCGCGGTCGGGCTGTTCCTCGCGCTGACCCTGCCGCTCTCCGGGGCGCTGATCGACGACACGTTCATCCACCTGCAGTACGCGCGGAATTTCCGCGACGGGCACGGACTGGTCTTCAACGTCGGCGAGCGCGTCTTCGGCACGACGTCGCCGGCGTGGAGCATGGGCCTGGGGCTGCTCGGCCGCCTCGGCGTCGACCTGTACGCCGCGGCGAAACTCGGTTCGCTGCTGTTCGGCGTGCTCGCGCTCGGCGCCTTTGCGCTCGCGTTGCGGCGCTTCCTCGCCACCATCGTCGGCCCGCACGGCTACGCCTCGCGGCGCACCGAGTTCGCGTGGGCGTGCGGGGTCGTCGCGTTCGCCGCCGATGCGTGGCTCGTCCGCTGGTCGTCGACGGGGATGGAGACCTCCTGTGGCGTGTTCCTCGTCACCGCGGGGTTCGCCAGTTCCTTCGCCACGCGGCCGTGGGGCAACCGCCTGGGGATCCCCACGCTGTGGTGGTCGCTCGCGGCGCTGGTGCGACCCGAGGCGGCGCTGCTCGTGCTCCTGCTGGTGGCGCGCATCGTCCTCTCCAGCGCGCCGTGGCCGCGCCGGCTGGGGCGCGTCGCGGGCGTGCTCGCCCTGGCGGGGCTCGTGCAGGCGCCGTGGCTCGCCTACGCGTGGTCGTTCTACGGCACGCTGGTGCCGCAGACGCTGGCGGCCAAGACCGCCGGCGGCGTCGGGCCGGCGGTGTTCCTCGTCTCGCTCGGCCGCCAGGCGCAGGAGATCCTGGCGACACGCGCGGTCGAGGCCTTCGCGTTCGCGGCCCTGCTGCCCGCGCTCGCCGCGGCGCTGTGGCGGCGGCGCGCCGAGCACTTCCTGCCGCTGGCGTGGCTCGTGCTCCTGCCGTTGCTCTACGCGGTGCGGGGCGTGCACCCGATCTCGCGCTACCTGCTCCCGCTGGCCCCGGTGCTGCTGTTTCACGGCTGGGGCGCGCTCGCCGCGCTCGCCGCGGCGGAGCGCCGCGCGCCGGCGCGCGCCGTCGCGATGCTGGCGGCCGCATGCCTGCTCGGACTGGGGCTCAACGGGTTCCTGTGGGCCCGCTTCGTCGTGCCGCACGCGCGGACGTTCAGCGCCGATGCGCGGGCGGTGCTCGGCGGCTACGGTGCGTGGATCCGGGACAACACGCCGCCGGGAACGACCATCGCGATTCCCGACATCGGCCTGTTCGCCTGGACGGCCGAGCGCCCGGTGCTCGACCTGGCCGGGCTCGTCTCGCCCGGGATCACGCGCCTGATCGGCCTGTACGGCAACTCGGAGGAGGGGACGCTGGTGACGCGGTTCCAGTTTGCGGGCGTCGCGCGACCCGAGTACCTGATCGACCGGGCGACCCGGCCGCGGCGGCTGCTCGACGAGAGCCTGTATGCTCCATGCCTGACGGTGATCGACGTGGTGGGGAAGGACGGAGCGGTCCGTTACCGCGGCCTGCGCAATCCCGGGGCCGCGTACTACACGCTCTACCGCATCGACTGGGCGGCGTTCGATCGCATGGCCGGCGCCGAGCGTCAGGCTTCGGCGGCGAGCCGATCCGTGCGCTCGGCCATGGTGAAGTCCTTCGGCCCCAGCCCGCCGAGGTCGTGAGTCCACCAGCGGACGGTGAGCCGGCCCCATTCCACGAGCAGGGAAGGATGATGATCCGCCGCCTCCGCCGCCGCGCCGATCCGATCGGCCAGCGCGAGCGCCGCGGCGAAGTTCGCGCACTCGAGCACGCGCACCAGTTGCGCCTCGCCGGCGACGATCTCGACGGTCCAGGCCGGCAGGTCGACGAAGCGGACGAAGCGTTCGAATGCGCGCGAGCGACGGTACGCCGTGCCGCGGCCGTCGCGCTCGAGGAATCCCTCGTCGATCAGGGCGCGCCGCAGCGTCGCCGCGTCGGTCGACAGTCGCGCGCCGTCGGCCGCGAGCCACGCCTTCAGCCGGTCGGTGAGATCCCGCTCGCCCGGGGCGGGGGACTCGTCCTCGGCCACCAGCCGCGCCAGCGCCGCGAGCAGCACGTAGCGGTCGACGCGCTTCTTCGGCAACCCCGCGCCGAATCCGTTG
Source organism: Candidatus Eiseniibacteriota bacterium (assembly GCA_031413115.1). Taxonomy (GTDB): domain Bacteria; phylum Eisenbacteria; class RBG-16-71-46; order RBG-16-71-46; family DASYSL01; genus JANPEF01. Next base: position 7,006 of record JANOEH010000181.1, read on the forward strand.
CGCAGCATCGCCGCCAGCCGCGACTCGGCGGTGGCGCGGTCGATCAGGACGAGGGCCGCGGCCGCCATGTCAGCTTCGGCGTCGGGCGACGCCGGCCTTCTGCTTCACGATGCGATAGATGAAGTGATCGGCACAACTGGCCCCGAAATCGCCCTGGTGCGGAGCGGTCAGGTCGCGGTCGGTCGCGGCGACGAACGCGCGCTCGGCCTCGCGCGCCTCGGCGGGCTTCATCGGGCGGCCGTGCAGCGCGTGACGCAGCACGGCGTAATGCGCGTTCGAGCCCAGCTCCTCGACCTTCGCGCCGCCATGCGCCAGCCGCGCCACCAGCGACACGCGATCGACCAGGCCGCAGTAGTAGCCGTTGTCGAGCTGGCGGGCCTGGCGGTACGTGTTGTCGCGGCCGGCGCGCAGCAGGAGCGAGTGGTTGTTGTTGAGCACCAGGTAGAGCGCGCCGTCCTTGCGCAGGACGCGCAGGCACTCGGCGAGCGTACGCTCCTGGAGCCACGCCGGCAGGTGCTCGAGCAATCCCAGGCACAGCACCGCATCGAACGCGCCGTCGGCGAACGGCAGCATCCCCGAGTAGCCCTGCGTGTATCCCGCCCGGGCCTTGACGCCCTCGCTCTTCGCCGCACGCCTGGTCTTGCCCGCGGCCTGCTTGACCATGGCGAACGCATTGTCGACGCCGATCACGGTCGCACCCGTCTGCGCCAGCGGCGCGCTGACGCGGCCGAGACCGCAGGCCAGGTCGAGGACGCGCAGGCCGCGTTTCGGCTTCAGCGCGCGCACGAACGACATGGTCTCCCACATGTGGTACGCGGCGTTGACGTACGCCGGCTCGCCTGCGGAGAGCACGATGCGAAACTCGTCCTTGAGGCGACGGCGTTCGTCCCCCCAGTAGCGCTCGGCCGAGGCGCGATCGTAGTCACGCGGCACGGTCGTGCGCCGGCGCGCGGACGTGCCGCCGCGTGCGGGGGTCCGCGATGCGGTCATGAATTCCTCCGGGATGGGTCGGGACACGAATGCGCTGCAGGCGACCGCGCGAAGCTACGGAACGCGCCGAAACTCGTCAAGCGCACCGCCGAGCGCGGGGGCGACCGCAGACACCGGCGGGGGACCCGACTGCACGCCTGTGCACGAACGAGGCCGTCCACCCGGACCGCTCGAAAAAAAAAGTGTCCCAGGCGCTCCGAGACACAAAAAAAAGTGGATGAACGATCGATCCACCCCCTAGAGTGCGCCGCTATGGGTGGATGTGGGGCGTAGTGGTTTTGGATGGTGGTCTTGACCTTCCGCCTCCCAGGAACCTTGCCCCCTGGCAGCACGACACGAGAGGAACGCCATGTCGTCGTTCATCGGCAGCGAGACCAGCGTCATTGACGCGAAAGGCCGGATCAACGTGCCTTCGCGCCTGCGGCGTGGTCTCGATCCCGAGGCGGCCGACTCGTTCACGATCATCCGCTGGCTCGACGACTCCGTCCACATGTATCCGCTCGACGAGTGGCGGCGCTTCGAGGGCCGGCTGCGCAAGCTGTCGAAGGGCGACGACGAGGCGCGCAGCGTGTTCCTGATGATCTCGGAGACGGCCCACGAGACGACCATCGATGGACAGGGGAGGATCTCGCTCACTCCGCGCCTCGTCGAGCTGGCCGGGCTGGAGCGGATCGCACGCCTCGTTGGCGCGCTCGATCACATCGAGATCTGGTCCCCGGATCGCTTCGAAGCCCGGCTCAAGCAGGCCGCGCCGAGCTTCGAGGCCATGATGAAGAACGTCTTCAGTCGCCTCGACAGCGACTGATTCACCGACCCCACCCCGCGTGGGTCGAGGCGCCCCTGGAGGTCCCGGGCGTCCGGCCCCTCCCGCGGACGACGCTGCGGAGTGTCGGACCGGGAGGAGCGGGGTGGTGGGGGAGCAACGAGGAGCGAAGACGCACGAAACCGTCGAACATCTGCCCGTCCTCGTGGACGAAGTCGTGCGCTCCCTCGCGCACGGACCCGGCTGGTACTTCGACGCAACGGTTGGAGGAGGCGGACATGCGGCTCGACTACTCGATGCCCTGCCTGCGGAGGCACGCCTCCTCGCTTTCGATCGCGACCCGGCGGCCCTCGAGCGGGCCCGGACGCGACTGGCCCCATACGGAGATCGGGTCCGACTGATGCATGCGCCGTTCGACCAGCTGGGCGAGGTCCTGAGCTCCGAGCGTCTGGGGAGCCTTGCGGGGGCACTCTTCGATCTCGGTCTCTCCTCGCTCCAGCTGGGCGACGCCTCCCGCGGCTTTTCGTTCGCGAAGGAGGGGGTGCTGGACCTGCGCTTCGACCCGACGAGCGGCCGCCCCGCCTGGCAGATCCTCGCCGACGTCGACGTCGCCACCCTCGGCCGCTGGCTTGCCGAGTACGGCGAACTGCCGGGCGCGCACCGGGTCGCCCGAGCGATCGTCGACTTCCGCCGGAGTGAGCCGGTCTACGAAACGAAGCAGCTGCGCCAGGCCGTCGTCGCGGTGTGGGGCCCCACGCCGCACCCCCGTCGCATGGCCCAGCTGTTCCAGGCCCTGCGCATCGCGGTCAACGACGAACTCGACCGAGCCGAGCGCGGGATCGGCCAGGCGATCGCCGCGCTCGCGCCCGACGGCGTGATCGCCGTCCTCTCGTACCACTCGCTGGAGGACCGGCTGGCCAAGCGGATGCTCCACGGAACGCTACCCACCAGGCACGAGGCCCAGCTCGGCGTGATGCGCCGCGGGGACCTCGAGCCCGTCACCCGGCGCGCGATCCTGCCGACGCCCGCCGAAATCGCTCGAAACCCCAGAGCCGCCAGCGCGAAGTTGCGCGTCGCCCGGAGGATCGCGGCATGAAGAAGAGAACGCCCACACCGGTGTTGCGGCGACGCTTCGAGTTCGATCGGCCGCGGGTTCCGCTTGCCGCCTGGATCCTCGGGCTGGTGCTCGTCGCGGCATTCGTCGAAGTCTGGCAGGTGACGCGCGTGAGCGCGCTGACCCTCGACACCGAGAAGGCCGCGCGGGCGCTCGATGAGTCGCAGGCGCGGCAGGATTACCTGGAGGGCCGGCTGGCCGTCACCCGCACGAGGTCCGCGCTCGAAGCGCGCGCCCGGGCGCTGGGCATGAAGCCCGCCGAGCCCTCCCAGATCGTCGTCGTTCCCACCGCGTACCTGGCGGGCGGGGATCGGGCGGAAGTGGGGGGCGGCCGTCTCGTCGCCTTCGGCCGCCGGGTCGCCGAGAGCCTGGTTCCGTCGGCGCGGGCGAGGAGCCGCACCCCGATCACCAACTGATCGCCCTACCGCGGGCGGCCGCCGCATGGAGGTCCCGCGGCGGCCGCCGCTCCGGTCCCTGACGGAGCGCCGCGGATCGTCCGAAGTCCCGTTCGCTCCCGCAGTCGCCCGGTCCGCGCCGGACGTCCGCGGGACTTCCGCCCCTCCACCACGGTCACGGCCCGCCCCCGCGGGCCCGTCCGGAGGGCACGTGCCGAGCATCGCCCCGCGTCGCCGCCTCTTTGCGGCGGCGGTCGTCGTCCTTCTCGCCGGGTCCGCGGTCACGCTGCGGCTCGCGTTCCTTCAGCTCGTCCGCCACGGCCACTATGCCGAGCGCGCCGAGGTGAATCAGCGCGAGCGCGAGGCGCTACTGCCCGTGCGCGGGACGATCCGCGATCGCGACGGCCGCCTCCTTGCCCAGGACGCACGCACCTACACGATCGTCGCCGAGCCGCGCCGCATGGACGATCCCGCGCGCGCCGCACGCCGCATCGCCCGCGCGCTCGATCTTGACGCCGACCGCCTCGCCCGCGAGTTCAAGAAGCGTCCCGGATTCTGCTACGTCGACCGCAATCGCTCGCCGCAGGACGCGCAGATCGTGCGCGACTCGCTCGCCTCCGGCGCGTGGAAGGGCCTCGTGCTCCACGCCACGGTGCGCCGTGATTACCCCGCCGGGGCCGCGCTGGCGCAGATCACCGGGCGGGCCGACATCGACAATCGCGGGATCGAGGGGATCGAGTACCAGTTCGACTCGATGTTGCGCGGGGAGCAGGGCTGGCGCACGGTGCTGGCCGACGGGCGTGGGCGCCACGTGGGGCTGCCCGGCTGGTCGCAGCGCAAGCCGGTCGACGGGCACTCGATCGAGCTCACCGTCGACGCCGATATCCAGAGTGTCGTCAGCCAGCGACTGCTCGCCGCGGTCGACACGCTCAGGGCGGTGAAGGCGATTGCCGTCGTGCTCGACCCGTGGACGGGCGAGATCCTGGCCGCCGCGTCCGAGCCGCAGGGAACGGACGGTGCGGTCCGCAACCAGGCGATCACCGACCAGTTCGAGCCGGGCTCGACGTTCAAGATGGTCGTCGTCTCGGCCGCGCTCGAGGAGGGGAAGGCCACGCCCGAGGACGTCTATGACGCCGAGAATGGCGCCTACTCGTTCGCCGGCTCGACGATCCGCGACTCCCACCCGTACGGCCTGCTCAAGCTGCGGGACGCCGTGCGCGTCTCGAGCAACATCGTCGCCGGCAAGCTGGGCCTCGAGATCGGGGCGCAGACCATGTACGACTACGCGACCGCGTTCGGTTTCGGCGCCCTGACCGGCCTCGAGTTCCCGGGCGAGACCCCGGGCCTGCTGCGTCACCCGTCGCGCTGGTCGGGCCGCTCGCTGCCGACGGTCGCGATGGGGCACGAGATGTCGGTCACCGCGCTCCAGCTCGCGCTGGCCTACGGCGCGCTGGCCAACGGCGGCACGCTCATGGCGCCGCAGATCCTCAAGAGCGAGAGCGACGCGAAGGGGAACGTCCTGCGCGTCGCCGAGCCCCGCCCCCTGCGCACCGTGATCTCCGAGGAGACCGCCGCGACGATGCGCGCGATGCTCACCGCGGTCGTCGACTCGGGCACGGCGAGGAAGGCCCAGTTGCCGTGGTCGGCGGTCGCCGGGAAGACCGGGACCGCGCAGAAGTTCGACACCGTGCTGCACACCTACAGGAGCCGCAAGTACCTCGCCTCGTTCGTCGGGCTCCTGCCCGCCGACCGGCCGCGCCTGGTCTGCGTGGTCATGATCGACGAGCCTCAGAACGGCTACTACGGCGGCGACATCGCCGCCCCGGTGTTCCGCAACATCATGGAGGACCTCTATCG
>JANOEH010000182.1:0-12018 GCA_031413115.1 Candidatus Eiseniibacteriota bacterium
GGCCGCTCACGAAGGTGAAGGCGTCGACATCCCAGGATGGTCCCCCGATGATGCCGGATCCGTTCGCCGCCAGCCTTCCATTGCCTGCATCCGCGACCGCCAGGGATGTCGCGTTCGTGGCGTTGTCGGCGTGATCGTCGAGGCGGAAGCCGAACCCGTTGAAGGTGGTGATGATGGACAGATCGTCCTCGGTGTTGGACGCGCCGAAATACTCGCCCTTGCTCCACTGGGTCACGAGCCGCTGATAGGTCCCACCCATGATGGGTCCCCACGAGGTTCCATCCGGAACACCGTGGCCCGCGCCGTATTCCTGCGCGCCCGCACCGTCATGGTGAAGCTTCAGCGAGTGCCCGACCTCGTGAGAAGCCGCGTCGACGATGTCCGCCAGGGTGGTCTGGTTGAACACGAACACGGGCGTATCCGAATCGGCGCTGAAGTAGCCCAGGAAGGCCATTCCGCCGCACTGGCAGGCGCCGCCGGTGAAATCGTCGGTGAGCACCACGCGGATGCCCCACGCCGTGTCGCCGGCACCCAACCGCCGCAACGCCTCGACTCCGGGATCCTCGGTGGTCACGTCGACGTCGAAGGGCCGGAAGTCCTCCGCCACGCCGTCCCACACCTGCTGGATCATGCTCAACTCGGCGTTCGTGAAGCTCGACGGATTGCCGTCGATGTCGAACGGCGGGCTCACGATGGTCGCCATTCCGTACTGCGTGTTCCACCGCGTGTTCTGCGTGACGTGACCGTCGAAGTCGAGATAGATCGTGTGGGCCGCGCCCGGTCGGCTGTGCAGGACGAAGGTCGACTCGGGAGACGCGAGCGTCCCGGCGTCCTCGGACGGCTCGGACAGGGATGCGGCGGGAGCGTCGGAGCGCTTCGTATCGATGTAGAGGAGCTGCGAGTCTGCGGTGAGAAAGAGCGTCCGGTCCTGCGCGAAGAGATCCCGGAGCTTCGCGGGGGTCAGGTCATGCCCCGCGGCGACCTCGGCCAGGCGCAGGCCGAGCGCATCGATCGCGGCCTGTCCGTTCAAAGCTCTCGCGGGAGCGCGCGAGGGTTCCTGCGCCTCGACGACGATGGTCCGCATCGTTCCGCAGATTGCAATCGAGCAGCCGACGAGCAAGAGGAGCACGGAATGCGATGAACGACGCTGCGTGCGGGGGGGCATGCAGTTCTCCTGCAGGGGGTCGGAGCGATGCGAGTCGAGACTCGAATGCGATTGGATGACGGTCAGACACTGGACGATAGCATCCGGTCGGGGCGGGTCAAACGGGGATCACGCCGCGTGGACCGCCTGAGTTCGAGTTGGGTCAACCCCGTGGCCCGTCCGGCAAGAGGAGTTGATCCTCTTGCGCCATAGTGTTGTCCCGGCCGTGCCCGTCCTCTATCCTGGTGCCATGCGAATCGGAACCCTCTCCCAGCTCTGGCGCTATCCCGTGAAGAGCATGGGGGGCGAGCGCCTTGAAGTTGCGAGGTTGTCGTCGCGCGGCATCCCGGGCGATCGGGGCTGGGCGGTGTACGACGAGTCGCGGCAGGGTGTCACCACGGCGAAGCGCGTGGCGCCACTGCGCACCTGCAGCGCACGTTACGCGGCCGAGCCCGTGCCCGGCGCGGCATCCCCGACGGCCGAGATCACGTTCCCCGATGGAGCGACGGTCTCGACGGAGTCGCCCGACGCCGCACGCCGGCTCAGCGCGCTCGCCGGGCGGGAGGTCTCGCTGCGTGCGCTGGGGCCGGCCGGGAGCGAGGCCGCGGCGCGCATCACCTCGGCGGGCGAGTCACCGGAGACTTTGCGCGCGTTGATGGGGATCCTGCCGGGCGAACCCGAGCCCGACCTGAGTGTGTTCACTCCCGAGCGACTCGGGCTCATGCGCCAGGACAACTTCTTCGACGCGTTCTCGCTGCACCTGCTCACCCGCACGACGCTGCGCACGCTCGCGGGTCTCGCCCCGGAGTCGAGCTGGGACGAGCGTCGCTTCCGCCCCAACCTGCTCGTCGACAGCGATGCCCTCGACGGGTATCCCGAGCTCGCGTGGACCGGACGTCGCCTCCGCATCGGCGCCGCCGTGCTCGACGTGGTCATGGGTTGCCCGCGCTGCGTCATGGTGACGCTCGAGGGCGACGGACTGCCCAAGGACCCGCAGATCATGCGCACGCTGGTGCGCGAGACGCAGCACACGGCGGGGATCTACGCGAGCGTGGTGGAGGAAGGCGACGTGTGCGAGGGCGACGTCGTCGAGATGGTGGAGTAACCAGGCGCCTCGCGGCGCCTCAGGCCTTCTTCGGTCGCTCCTTGTGGAATCCCGTCGCTTCCTGGAACGCGCGGCCCACGCGGAGTGCGGTCGCTTCCTCGAACGCGGGCGCCATCACCTGGAAGCCGCAGGGCATGCCGCCCTTGCCGAAGCCCATTGGCAGAGCGAGCGCGGGCAGGCCGCAGCCGTTGCCCATCGCGCCCACGGGATCGCCGCCCGAGAAGTAGGTGTCGAAGTCCTCGCTGACGCCGGGCGCCACCTTGAGAAACGTCGGCGCGACGATCACGTCGAAGTCGGCGAAGAAGCGGTTCATCTCCTGCTGCATGACACGCCGCAGGCGCAGCGCCTTCACGTAGTCGGCGCCACTGATCGCCTTGGCCACCTCGCCCTGCACGAACGCGCGTTCGTCGACGAGCTGGCGCGCGCCCTTCGCGCCGTCGGTGAACAGCGGCTCGAACGCGACCGCGGCCTCGACCTGCACCGAGACGACGGCCGCCGCCTCGTACGGCAGGTCGGGCAGCTTCGCCTCGGTGAGCGTGATCCCCAGGCCCGACAGCGTGCTGAGTGCCGCGTCGAACGCCGCGCCCACCTCGGGCTCGCCGTGCGCGGCGAAGTCGGCGCGGATCACGGCCGCGCGCAGGCCGCGCGCGCTGCGCGTCCAGCCCGCCCAGGTGAGCGGCTGCGTGGACGAGCCCGGATCCTCCGGGTCATGACCCACGGTCGCGTCGAGCACCAGGCGCACGTCCTCGACACTGCGCGCCAGCGGCCCGATCTTGTCGAGCGTCCACGACAGCGGCATCGCACCCGCGCGGCTGACGCGGCCGAAGGTGGGCCTGAGGCCGGTCACGCCGCAGAACGCCGCCGGGCACAGGATCGAGCCCCAGGTCTCGGTGCCGAGCGCGTAGGGGACCAGTCCCGCCGCGACGGCCGCGCCCGAGCCGGCCGACGATCCGCCGGTCCAGCGCTGGGGATCCCACGGATTGCGCATCGGTCCATGCAGCGAGGCGTCGCCGCGGTGGTAGCCGAGTCCGCCGGCCAGCTCGGCCATGGTCAGCTTGGCGCACAGTATCGCCCCGGCGTCGTGCAGCTTCACGATCGCGGCGGCGTCACGCTCGGGAACGCGCGCCGCGTACGGTTGCGCGCCGTACGTCGTCGTGATGTTGGCGGTGTCGAACAGGTCCTTCGCCGCGTAGGGGATGCCGTGCAGCGGGCCGCGATCACGTCCGGCCTTCAGCTCCTTCTCGGCAGCGCGGGCCTCGTCGAGCGCGCGGTCGCGGGTGAGCGTGGCGACCGCGTTCAGCTCGCGGCCGATCCCATCGAGGCGGGAGAGCGCGAGCTCGGTGAGCTCGACGGGGGAGACGGTCCGGGCGCGGAGCTGCTTGCCGATCGTGCGCAGCGGCGAGAAGAAGATGTCCGCGGGGGCGCTCATCGGTCCTCCTTGCGCGGCGGAGTCTGCGGCGCGGGCGTCGGCGCGGGCACGGTGGCCGAGACCAGGCGCGGCAGCGCGGCGAACGTCGCGGCGGGATCCATGCCCGGCGGCACCGTTGCCTTCCGGATCGTCTGGGCGGTCTCGAGCGCGCTGGCGTACTGGCGCTCGAGCAGGGCGCGCTCCTCGGCCGAGTGGCAGATCGAGAAGTCGGGGCCGTAGGTCGGCGAGGCGACGGGCGGGGTGTCGGGGGCGGCAGGGGTGTCGGCAGCGAGGGCCTCCGATCGAATCACGGTCGCGAGGGCCATCGCGGACACGGCACCGGCCGCGCTCTTGAGGAATTGCCGTCGCGGGTGCTCGCGTTCGTCCTGGCTCTGCTCGGCCATGATCGCGCCTCCTCGGAGTCGGGAACATCAGTGCGTGCGGACGCACGAGACTTGCACGCCGACGAGCCTCATGCAAGCCGGTGTCCTCGCCGCCGGAACTCGTTCTTGAGACGGTCCCTGTCACGCCCTATTGTGAGCCCTGTCGACGAGCCGTAGCGTGTCGCCTTTCCCTCCGCCCCCGGCAGAGAGACTTTGCCCATGTCCAGCTCCGCACCCGACGACCCGTCCACGCCCGACCTCCCGACCGTCGGTACACGTCGTCCGACCATTCCGGCAATCGAGGAAATGATCGGCGTCGATATTCCCTGTCTCGATCACGGCTTCGTCCGCCTCGTCGACTACATGGGCGACGATCACGCCGTCGTTCAGGCAGCCCGCGTGTCTTACGGCCGTGGCACTCGCCGTGCCCGCGAAGATCGCGGCCTGATCCGCTACCTGCTCCGCCACAGGCACACGACCCCGTTCGAGATGTGCGAGCTCAAGGTCCACGTGAAGCTCCCGATCTTCGTGGCGCGCCAGTGGATCCGCCATCGGACCGCGTGCCTCACCGGGGACACGAAGCTCTACTTCGACCTTCCGAACGCCCTGAAACGAGGTGGGCGATCACGGCACGCGCGCTCCCTGGCCGATCTTTACCGGAGATGGCACGAAGGCTCGACCCATCCGATCGTGAAGAAGAAGCCGACGTTCATCGAGCGGATCGACCCGGAGCGCTGGTACTCGGTTCCCGAGCTTGCCCGACTCGTCGAGCGCGCCGAGGAGAGCTTTCGCACCTACGCAGTCCGGAACCGGATCGTCCACCGGCGCGTTCCCCAGGCAGATCCACGGAAGCCGCAGATCTGGGTCCAGGGCAGCGCCTACATCGAATGGGCGCGCACCATTCCGTTGGCGCGGGTGCCCGTCCGGAAGAGGCTGGAGCGGGCGATGCTGCGTCAGTGCGACGAGCGGACCGGTGAGATCACGCACACGCGGATCACCGACATCTGGTCGACCGGGACCCGCCCGGTCTTCAAGGTGACACTCGAGGACGGCAAGCAGCTGACCATGACCGAGGATCATCGCTGCCTCACAAGTGACGGCTGGCGAACGCTCGCAGAGGCGACCGGACTTCGGCTTCGAGAGGGTGGTGGCGTGAACTGGCGGGCGGCGGAGTGCCCCGCCTTTGCAATCAACGGGGTTCCTCCGCATCGGGATCCCGATTGGCTGCGCGCACGTCGGGCGGAGGGACTCGATCTCGAGGGGATTGCCGTGCAGGCTGGCGTGAGCACCCACACGATCCGCAAGAGCCTGAAGAAGTGGGGGCTTCAGCATTCCACCGCGGAGCGCGGGCGCCTGTCCGGGTTCAGCCAGCGCGGACAGCGCCGCACCTTCGTCCGGCCTGTGGTCTTCACGCCCGAGTGGCTTGCCAACATCCGGGCGGCCCGCAGCGGTGAGAAGTCGAACTTCTGGAAGGGCGGCGTCACCAACGAGCGCGCGAACATCGGTCGGTGGACCCGCGAGCATGCGGAGCGGACGCACAAGAAGTTCAACTTCCGCTGCTCGCTCTGCGGAGGGCAGGAGCGACTCTGCGCCCATCACCTGGATCCGGTCTGGAACAATCCAGGGCGAGGCATGGACGAGGAGAATCTCATTTCACTTTGCTCGCCTTGCCATCGTCGCCTGCACGCGCAGAATCTCGAAATCGCGCTCCTCTTCGCGGTCTGCGCGGGCTCTCCATTGTTCGAGTTCTGGTCGCTCCACCCGAACACCGAACCGCGGCCGATCGCCAAGACGACGACACCCGGCCGCAAGCTGATCCGCTCGTGGGCCCGGATTGCGAAGATTGAGTACGCGGGGGAACAGCCGACGTTTGACCTGTCCGTCGAGGGACCCGACCATAACTTCGTGGCCAACGGCTTCATCGTGCACAACAGCGTGAACGAGTACAGCGGCCGCTACTCGATCCTGGACCGGGAGTTCTATACACCCGACTCCTCGAACCTTGCCGGGCAGTCGGACACCAATCGCCAGGGTCGTGGGGATGTGGTCACTGGGCCCCGCGCGGACGAGATCCTGCGCATGCTTCGCGAGGACGCGGAGACGGCGTACGCCCACTACGAAGCACTACTCGGCATTTCGGGCGCCGCCGCCGCCAACACCACCGGCGAGCAACTCGAAGCATCCGGCACGCCCGCACCCGAGGGCATCGCGCGGGAGCTGGCCCGCATCAACCTGCCCGTCAGCTTCTACACGCAGTGGTACTGGAAGATCGACCTGCACAACCTGCTGCGCTTCATCTCGCTGCGGGCCGATGCGCACGCGCAATACGAAATCCGCGTCTACGCCGAGGCGCTGGCCGAGCTGACGCGGCGCTGGGTGCCGGACGTCTACGAGGCGTTCGTCGATTACCAGATGGAGGGCGTGTCGCTGTCGCGCATGGAGCTCGCAGCGCTGCGCGTGTTGCTGGCGGGCCAGCAGCCCGACTTCGCCGCGCTGGGGATGTCGGCGCGCGAGCAGGTCGAGTTCAAGGAGCGATTCGGACTGTAGGGATCAGTCCACGCGCACGAGCGCCCGACTCGTGCCGCCCGCCGGCCCGTGGGCGCGCACGCGATACACGCCCACCGCCGTGGCCCTGCCTGCTTCGTCACGCCCATCCCACGTCCAGCTCCTGCGCCCTGGGGAGCCGGCAAGCACGGCGCGCCGCACCTCGCGCCCGCGCGCGTCGACGATCGAGATCGTCACCGGCGCGTCGTCGAACGACTCGAACGCGAACGTGGCGCCGCCGCGGGCGGGGTTCGGGAATGGGGGCGCGAGCTGCACGCCGCGCCCGCCGGCGATCGGCGCGTCGCCGACATGGACGGTCGTGCTCTCGATCTTGAACTCGTCGATGCCCACCTCGCCGAGGATCGCATCCGGCTGCTGGACGAACGGCGCCTTGTCGTGGCGGATGAGCACGCGGTCGGCATTGGCCAGTGCGAAGCGGTAGCCGAAGACATCGAAGGAAATGGTCTGGGTGAAGTTCGTGGAGTCGGACAGGTCGACCGTGAACTCGCTCCACGAGCCGTTCGGCGGGATGAACCCCACGTTGTACTGCCAGAAGTTGTTCACGTTGCCGAGCGCGAAGTGGATTTCGAAGTTCTGGTCCCCGCCGATGTCGTTGAGCGAGAACCGCACGCGGTCCGCACCCGCGGCGAGCCAGTCGCCGACGTAATTCGCGCCCTCGTTCTTCGCGCCCAGGCGCGAGGCAAAATCCGTGAGCGCGATCTGGAGGAATCCGTCCCCCGCACCGCCGATCCCGCCGGTGCCGGGATTCGACTCCAGCGCGCCACCGTCCCAGCCGGCGGTGTTGCCGGCACCGGGGAACGATTCGACGAAGCCGATGGTCGGTCCGGCGGTGGCAGGAGCGTGGACCAGGGCGGCGAGGGCAAGGCCGACCGCGCCCGAGCGGGCGCGAGTGACGGAAGAGCGGTGCTGCGGCATGATGACCTCCGATACGAGATGGTCTCAATGATGACAAAAGGCCGCGGGGGCGACAACCCCCGTGGCCTCGTCGCATTCCGGCTGCACCCGGAGCGGGTGCAAGGCGTGTCGTCGTCCCGCGCCTAGTTGGTGCCCACCGGGCGCTCGGTCGTCGTCGCCCCGGCGCGCGGCCGCACGCCGATGTGCTCGAGGAATGCATCCTGGTTCGGTTCGCGGCCCAGGAACGTCCGGAGCAGGTCCATTGGCTCGGCGCTTCCGCCCGGGGCGAGGATCTCGTCGCGGTAGGCGCGGCCCGTCGTCGGGTTCATCACGCCCTCGCGGCTGAAGCGGGAGAACATGTCGGCGGCGAACACCTCCGACCACAGGTACGAGTAGTAGCCGGCCTCGTAGCCGAACAGGTGGCCGAACGAGCCCTCCTCGGACGTGCCCGGCGAGGCGGCGATGCCGAAGACGTCGCGCATGCCCTCGTGCCAGACGTCGGTCGTGTTGGCCGTCGGCTCGGTGTGGTAGCGCAGGTCGGTCTTGGCGAAGAAGGCCTGGCGCGAGTACTTGAGGCCGTTGTCCAGGTTCTTCGCCGCGATCATGCGTTGCAGCAGCTCGGGCGGCAGCTTCTTCGAGTGATCCTTCACGTTGCCCGACAGCGTCGGCAGCACGCTCGGATCCCACACCCAGTTCTCGAGCATCTGCGACGGCGCCTCGACCCAGTCGCGGTACACCGACGTGCCGCTGAAGTAGCCGAGCTTCGCCGTCCCGCAGATGTTGTGCATGACGTGGCCGAACTCGTGGAAGTACGTCTCGACCTCGTCGTGGGTCAGCAGCGAGGGCTCGGTGGCCGTCGGCTTGGTGAAGTTGCAGACCATCGCCGACACCGGCGTCTGCATCCTGCCGTCGATGTCACGCGCGCCGATCAGGCCCCACGCCGCGGCGTGGCCGTACTTGTTCGGGCGCGGGAACAGGTCGAGGTAGAAGTGCCCGACCAGGCGTTGGTCCCTGGAGTCGCGCACCTCGAAGAGCTGTGCATCCTCGTGCCACGCCTTGGCCGGCTTGACTTCGGTGAACACGAGGCCGAACAGCTTCTGGTAGGTCTCCATCAGGCCGGCGGTCACGACTTCGAGCGGGAAGTACTGACGTACCTCCTCGGGATCGATCTGGTACTTGGTCTTCTTGAGCTCGTTGTCGTAGAAGCGCCAGTCCGCAATGTTGACCGGGCCCGCGGTGGGGCCTTCCTTCTCGCGCTTGAGCGCCGAGAGCGTCGCCAGCTCCTGATCACGGTACGGCTTGAGCCTGGCCACCAGGTCGTCGAGGAACGCGTTGACCTCCTGCGGCGACTTCGCCATGCGGTCCTGCAACGCATACTCGGCGTAGGTCTTCTTGCCCATCGTCTCGGCCAGCTCCTGGCGCAGGACCAGCGCCTTCGCGAGCAATGGCAGGTTCTCCTTCGCGGCGCGGTTCGCGAACTTCTTCTCCAGCTCCGCGCGCGCGGCCGGGTTGGTCGAGTTCTGCATGAACGGATAGAAGTCGGGGTACGTGACGGTGACCTTGTAGCGACCGTCCCCCGCCTTGTCGAGTCGTGCAACGTAGCTGTCGGGCATGCCGACGAGTTCTTCCTTCGTCAGCAGCAGGCTGTCCTGCGCCTCGCCCAGGTTCTTGTCGAACTCGATGCCGATGTCCGAGATCTGCTGCTTGAGCGCGGTGACCTTCTCGCGCTTCTCCCTGGGCAGGTCGAGGCCGTTGAGCTGGAAGTCGAGCATCATCTTCTTCACCAGGCGCTGCTCGATCGGAGTGCGCGGGGCTTCCTTCGCCACCGCCGCCTTGAGTGCGGCGTACAGGTCCTCGCGGGCCTGCGTCGTGATTGCCCAGCGGCTGAACTCCACCTCGACCGAGTCCGAGGCATCGCGGATCTTCTCGTCGGGGGAGACGTGCTTCATGAACAGCGCCGGTCCGATGTTTTCGCCGGCGAGGGTGCCGACGTGCTCGAGCGCGAGCACGGTGTTGTCGAAGGTGCGCTTGCTGTCGGGCATCTTCGCGACCGCGTCGTACTGCTTGTCCGAGTCCTTCATCACCTTCTGGCCGGTGGCGAGGATCTTCTCGGGGGTCCAGTTCCACTCCACGGTCGTCGGGTACGTGGCGGGCGAGGCGGCTCCGGCTCCGAACGTCATGAGGGCGACCCCGACGAGGGGAACGCTGAGGCGAAAGGCATGGGATCGACGCATGGGAGGCTGACCCTTTCGAGGGGAACGGTCGGCGGGTCCAGGAAGGATCCCGTTGGAGGCGCGGTCAGGTGCATGTCGAGCGTCATCTCCCACCACGCGGATAGGGAAGCGTCGCAGGGGTCGACGCACGCTCGTACCGGGCCCTAAGAAACTGCCATGCCGATCTTTACTCGGCAATCACCCCGTGCTACGTTCCCGCCGATTTCACGTCGTCTGATAGATTGCCGCCGCACGCGGGACCTGGCGCCCCGCGCGGCGCCCGTCCGCGGCTCCCCGGAAGGAAATCCATGGCCGACCGCAAGCGACCGTCGTTTCCGCTCGCCCTGATCGCGTTCGCCATTCTGGCCGTCCTCGCGTTCGCGGCAGGGGATGCGGCGACCGGCTGGGCGCAGTCGTCGAGCTATCCGCAGACCACCCTCGAACCCCGGTCCGAGGTGGCCCGCGCGATCGACGACGTCCTCGATGGCATCGTCCTCTGGGTCATCGTCATCTTCGTCGTGGTGCAGGCCGCCCTGGTGCTCACGGTCGCCCGCTTCCGCCAGCGTCCCGGCGGAGCGCCGGCCCGGCACGTGCATGGCAACACGACGCTCGAGATCGCCTGGACGCTCGCCCCGGCGATCATCCTGGCGTTCATCGCCATCCCCACCGTGAAGGTGATCTTCGACAACGCGAAGCCCACCAAGGGCGACATCCAGGTCCGCGTGATCGGCCACCAGTGGTGGTGGGAGTTCCAGTACCCCGGCAAGGGTGTGCTGACCGCCAACGAGTTGCACCTGCCGGTCGGCAGGACGGTCAGCTTCGAGCTCGAGTCGGTCGATGTCATCCACTCGTTCTGGGTGCCCGCGTTCGCCGGCAAGAAGGACCTGATCCCCGGCCGCACGAACCACCTGTGGTTCACGCCCGAGGTGACCGGCACGTTCCCGGGCCAGTGCGCCGAGTTCTGCGGCGCCTCGCACGCCAACATGTACTTCAAGGTCGTGGTCCAGACGCAGGAGGAGTTCGACGCCTGGCTGGCGCAGCAGAAGGCGCCGGTGGCGCCGCCGGATTCGGCGAGCCTCGCGGCTCGCGGCCTCGCCATCTACCAGAAGGGCCAGTGCGTCGCCTGCCACATGATCGACGGCGTCTCGTACGGAGTGGTCGGGCCGAATCTCGGCAAGGTCTCGACCCGCGCGACGATCGCGGCGGGCATGTTCCCGAACGACGACGAGAACCTGACGGCCTGGATCCGGAACGCACCCGCGCTCAAGCCCGGGTCACTGATGACCAGGCAGGACATGAGCGACGAAGACGTGGCGGCCCTCGTGGCCTACCTGAGGACGCGCCGCTAGGCCGGCGCCGCACCCGATCCCGGAGACGAGGCAAATCCACATGGCAACCACCGTCGCCGCCGCGCCGACCCACGCCGCACACGCCCCTACCGGCCTGTGGTCGTGGATCACCACCGTCGACCACAAGCGGATCGCGATCCTCTATTTCTTCACCGCCCTCGGATTCTTCTTCGTGGGCGGCTTCGAGGCGCTGCTGATCCGCCTGCAGCTGTCGCACGCGGGGGCGACCGTGGTCTCGGCGCAGATGTACAACTCGCTGTTCACCATGCACGCGACGACCATGATCTTCCTCGCGCTCATGCCCATGTCGGTCGCGTTCTTCAACTACATCATCCCGCTGCAGATCGGCGCCCGCGACGTCGCGTTCCCACGGCTCAACGCATTTTCGTACTGGGTGTTCCTGTTCGGCGGAATCTTCATGAACATCAGCTTCCTGATGAACGTGGCGCCCGACGGCGGCTGGTATGGCTACGCGACGCTCACTGGCAAGACCTTCTCGCCCACGCACAGCATCGATTTCTGGGCGGTGGGCCTGCAGATCCTGGGTGTGGCCTCGCTGGCCGGCGCGTTCAACTTCATCACCACGATCATCAACCTGCGGGCGCCAGGCCTGGGCTTCATGCGCCTGCCGGTGTTCACCTGGATGACGCTGGTGACCTCGTTCCTGATCATCCTCGCCTTCCCGGTGATCACGGTGGCGCTGGTCGAGCTGATGTTCGACCGCCTGTCGCCGGTGCCCACGAACTTCTTCAACGTGGCCAAGGGCGGCGACCCGCTGCTGTGGCAGCACCTTTTCTGGGTCTTCGGGCATCCGGAGGTGTACATCCTGATCCTGCCGGCGATGGGGGTGATTTCGGAGGTTCTTCCGACGTTTTCCGGAAAGCCCCTGTTTGGCTACGCGTTCGTCGTCTACTCGGGCATCTTCATCGGCTTCATGGGCTGGGGCGTGTGGAGCCA
>JANOEH010000183.1:0-6173 GCA_031413115.1 Candidatus Eiseniibacteriota bacterium
GCCCGGAACGACCGGGAGCACGAGTGTCGCTGGTATCAGGCCGAGTTCAAGAGGCTCGTGGCCGACAAGTACGGACCGGACAAGGCGACGACGGTGCTCAAGGCGCAGCACCCCGAGTTCGAGATGTGGAACCAGGGCATCCACGCCCGCTCGGGCGTGGCCTGCGCCGACTGCCACATGCCGTACACCCGGGTCGGGGCGCAGAAGATCAGCGACCATCACATCCAGAGCCCGCTGCTCAACGTGAACCGCGCCTGCCAGACCTGCCACAAGTGGCCGGAGGAGGAGCTGATCGCGCGGGTCGAGGCATCGCAGGAGCGCGTGCACGGGATGCGCGACGAGGCGATGAATGCGCTCGTCGACCTGATCCGCGACATGGCGCGCGCCCGGGCGGCGGGCGACACGGCCGCGGCGTACGCGGAGGCGGCGCAGTTCCAGCGCCGGGCGCAGTTCTACCTCGACTTCGTCGAGGCCGAGAACTCGACCGGTTTCCACGCGCCGCAGGAGGCGCTGCGCATCCTCGGGCAATCGGCGAACCTGTCGCGGCAAGGGCAGCTCGCCCTGCGGCCGGTGGCCACGCGATGAAGCGCCGCCGGCTTTACGAGCATCGCTCCGAGCCGCTGCTGCCGACGTCGCGCTTCATGCGCCGCGTGTTCCTCCACGTCATCGTCGCGGCGGCGCTCCTGGCGTTGTCGCTGGGGCTCGGCACGGTCGGGTATCGCTGGACCGAGGGCATGCCGTGGCTCGACGCGCTGCTCAATGCGTCGATGATCCTCGCGGGCATGGGCCCGGTGGACGTGCTGCATACGACGGGTGGCAAGCTGTTCGCCTCGGGCTATGCGCTCTTCTCGGGGATCACGTTTCTCGCCACCGCAGGCCTTCTCGTCGCGCCGCTGGCGCACCGCCTGCTGCACAGCCTGCACCTCGAGGCGCAGGAGTCCTGAGGCGAAGGTCGCACCAGCGGCGATTCAGCGCGCGGCGACGCCCGCGTGCGTTCGCTGCTCGAGCGCGATCGCGGTCACCTCATCGCCGGCACGTCGTGCAAGAGTGGCGGCGCTCCTGCAGAACTCGGTCGTCACCTCGTTCGCCGCGCCGAAGCGGGCGACCAGCGCATCGGCCATCTCGAGCGAGCGTCGCGCTGCGTCGGGCTTCCCCATTCGCCACCACAGGTAGGCCTGCTGCACGCGCACGCGCATCACGGGCGGGCTGTCCGGCGCCATCGTGGGGAGCCGCAGCGCCAGGATCGTCGCGAGCTCGCGCTCGGCCTCGGCGTGGCGCCCCAGCGCGCCGATCGTTGCCGCGAGGTTTGCCCGCGTGTCCATCGTGTTCGTGTGTTCGGCGCCGAGCGTGCGCGTGCGGCCCTCGAGGACCACGTGGAGCAGGCTCTCGGCCGCGGTCCACCGCTCCATTTCCATGTAGTGGTAGGCAAGCGAGCCCTTGGTGCGCATCGTCTCGAAGTGGTCCGGCCCGAGCACCCGCTCGTAGCTCGCGATCGAGACGAGCCGCAGGGATTCCGAGGCGGCATGCTGGCCCAGCTCGTCGTAGACCAGCGACAGGTTGCTGAGCGAACGGATCGTCTCGGGGTGATCCGAGCCAATCGTGCGCTTCTGCGCTTCGGCGGTGCGGACGAGCAAGGCCTCGGCCTCGACGCCGCGGCCCTGCTGCAGGTAGAGGAAGCCGAGGTTGTTCTGCGAGCGGAGCGCCTCCACGCTCTCGGCCCCGAGAATGCGGCGCTGGGCGTCGAGGGTCGCCAGGCGCAGCGACTCGGCCTCGGCAGCGCGCCCTTGCGAGTCGTAGACGAGCGAGAGGTTGTTCATGATCGTGAGCTGGTACGGATGATCCGGACCGAACTCGCGCCGCATTCCGGCGAGGACCGCGAGGTCCAGGCTCTCGGCCTCGGCCAGGCGTCCCTGGACCTGGCGGAGCCAGGCGATGGCTCCCTCGGTGATCAGGCGCTGCCGGCGGTCCAGATCGTTCGCCAGGGGGTTGACCACGAGCGCGCGGTCGAACAGCGGCTCGGCCGAGGCGAGAAGCCCCAGGTTCATGTAGATGTTGCCGATCGAGGTCAGGAGCGCGGACTGCTGCGAGGGGCGGTCGACCAACTCGGTCTGGACCCGCTCGGCCGCGCGATCGAGGATCTCGCGGGCCGTTACCGTGCGCCCGCGCGACTCGCCCGGATCGGCGACGCGGAACAGGCCGACCAGGAGCTCGCTGATCTTGCGAGACGTCTCGGCCGCCTGGTTCGCCCGGTCGCGCTCGGCGGCGATGCGCTTCGCCTGCACCGCGGTCACGCCCGCGAACGCCGCGAGGCCCACGAATGCGGCCGCGGCAACGGCGACGCCGGCGCGATGCCGCCGGGCGAACTTGCCCGCCCGGTACCCCAGGCTCGGCGGGGTGGCAGTGACCGGTTCGTGGTGGAGGAAGCGTCCGATGTCGGCCGCGAACTCGGCGGCCGAGCCGTAGCGCCGCTCGCGATCCTTCTCGATCGCCTTCATCGTGATCCAGTCGAGATCTCCCCGGACTTCGCGGCCCAGGGCGCCGAGCCGCGTGCTCGGCTTCACCGGCTCGTGCTCGCGGATCCGACGCAGGATCTCGTCGAAGGCCAGCTTGCGCAGCTCGGCGCCTTCAAGCGGGCGCGCGCCGACGAGCAACTCGTACAGCAACACGCCGAGCGCGTACACGTCGGTGCGCGTGTCGATGCCCTCGCTGGTGAACGCGGCCTGCTCGGGGCTCATGTACTCGGGCGTGCCGATCAACTGCCCGACTTCGGTGAGCAGCGTGCGTTCGCTGAGCGACTGTTCGACCGCGGTGGCGATTCCGAAGTCGATGATCTTGGGAACGGCCCTTCCGCCCTGCATGGCGACGATCACGTTCGACGGCTTGAGGTCGCGGTGGATGATGCCCTTCTGGTGGGCATGCTGCACGCCGTCGCAGACCTGCCTGAAGAGCTCCAGCCGTTCGCGCAGCGGGAGGGCCTGTGCCTCGCAGTGGGCCGTGAGCGAAACGCCTTCGACGTACTCCATGACGAAGTAGGGGTGCCCGTCGGCGGTCTCGCCGGCGTCGAGCACGCGCGCGATGTTTGGATGGTTCATCAACGCCAGCGCCTGGCGCTCGGCCTCGAAGCGGCGCAGGACTTCGGCGCCCGAGAGGCCGCGGCGGATCAACTTGATCGCGACCGTACGGCGAACGGGGCGAAGCTGCTCGGCGAGCCACACGTCGCCCATGCCGCCCTCGCCCAGCTTTCGCACCAGGCGGTAGTCGGCGATCTCGGCGCCGGCGCGCAGGCCGCCAGCAGTTGGCGCAACACCCAGGGCGCCGATCGCGGGAGTCGTGGCGAAGGTGGGATCGTTCGGCCCGGCGACGGTGGGGTCATCGTTGGACATGGAGACTCCGAACCGGTTTCTACAGCGGCAGGTTGCCGTGCTTCTTCTGCGGCAGCGTCTGCCGCTTGGTCGACAGCATCGCGAGCGCGGCGATGAGCTTCGGCCGCGTGTCCTGCGGTTCGATGACGTCGTCGAGGTAGCCGAGCTCCGCCGCGGCCCATGGATTGGCGAACTTCGTGTTGTACTCGTCGATCAGCAGCTTGCGCTCGGCGACCGGATCCTTCGCCCTGGCAATGCGTTCGCGGTGGATCACGTTGACCGCGCCCTCGGCGCCCATGACCGCCAGCTCGGCGGTCGGCCACGCGATGTTGTAGTCGCCGCGGATGTGCTTCGAGCTCATGACGTCGTAGGCGCCACCGTAGGCCTTGCGCACCACGACCGTGAGCTTGGGCACCGTCGCCTCGCAGTAGGCGAACAGCAGCTTGGCGCCGTGGCGGATGATCCCGCCGTGCTCCTGGCCGGTGCCGGGCAGGAATCCGGGCACGTCCTCGAAGGTGACGAGCGGGATGTTGAAGCAGTCGCAGAAGCGCACGAAGCGCGCGGCCTTGACCGACGCGTCGATGTCGAGCACGCCGGCCAGCACGTTGGGCTGGTTGCCGACGATGCCGACCGGGCGACCGCCCAGGCGGGCGAAGCCGACGATGATGTTCTTTGCGTAGTGCGCGTGCACCTCGAAGAAGTCGCCGTCGTCGACGACCTTCTTGACCAGCTCCTTCATGTCGTAGGGGCGGTTCGCCTGGTCCGGGACGATCTCGCACAGCGACGCGTCGCGGCGGTCGATCGGATCAGTGACGGTGCGCCGCGGCGGATCCTCGAGGTTGTTGGCGGGCAGGAAGGAGAGCAACCGCTTGACCTGCTGGATGCAGTCGGCGTCGTCCTCGGCGGCGAAGTGGGCGACACCGCTCTTCGCGTTGTGCGTCATCGCGCCGCCCAGGTCCTCCATGGTCACTTCCTCGGAGGTCACGGCGCGCACGACCTCGGGCCCGGTGACGAACATGTGGCTCGTGCCCTTGACCATCAACGTGAAGTCGGTGATCGCGGGGGAGTACACCGCCCCGCCGGCGCACGGTCCCATGATTGCCGAGATCTGCGGCACGACGCCCGAGGCGAGCGTGTTGCGCAGGAAGATGTCGGCGTAGCCGCCGAGCGAGGCGACGCCTTCCTGAATGCGCGCGCCGCCCGAGTCATTGAGCCCGACGACCGGGGCGCCGTTCTGCATCGCGAGATCCATGACCTGGCAGATCTTCCGCGCGTTCGCCTCGGACATGGTGCCGCCGAAGACCGTGAAGTCCTGGGCGAACACGTAGACCGGTCGCCCGTCGACCGCGCCCCAGCCGGCGACGACGCCGTCGCCGACGTACTTGCGGTCCTTGATCGAGGGGTCCTCGCTGCGGTGGGTGACGAACGCACCGATCTCCTGGAACGAACCGGAATCGAGCAGGAGCGCGAGGCGCTCGCGTGCAGAGAGCCGGCCCTGGGCATGGAGCTTGGCGACGCGATCGGCGCCGCCGCCCTCGAGCGCCTGCGCGCGGCGCGATTGCAGGTCGTCGAGGCGGGTTTCGTGGCTCAAGGAACCTCCAGGGACGGGCGACTTCCGGCGTGGGGACGGACCGTTCGGTCGCAGCCTAGAGCGGGCGGGAGCGCGATTCAAGGCCGCGTTGGGGCTCTGAGCGGGCCTCCGGGCGGGGCTGGCGCGGCGCGGGCGGGCGCGGTAGTCTGCCTCGTCGCCCGCATGCAGCACATCCCGCCGTGCGTCCGGAGGCAGCGATGCCCTATCCCGAGTTGCCCCATCTCGAGTGGTCGAAGCGACTGCAGGCGCGCATCTACCTGTCCGGGTCCGCCGCGCCGACGCCGCCACCAGCCGTGCTCGGCCTCGATCGCAAGTCGTTCCCCGGAGCGACGGCGCGTGACAAGGATCCGTGGTACCTGGCCAACACCGATCGCGGCGACGCCGAGTTGCAGGGGCTGGTCGCCGCGCGGGCCGGGGTGGCGCCCGCGCGCGTCGTTCCGGTGTGCGGCGCGAGCGAGGGGCACTTCCTCATCGAGATGCTCGTGCGCGGCCGCGACGGCGGCGACGTGCTGCACGAGACGCCCGGCTACGGCCCGCACTTCGGCGTCGCCCGCGCGTTCCCGGGCGAGGCGGTGGCGCTGCCGCGCGATGCCAGCGGCCGCTTCGACCTGTCCGTGCTCGAGCGCCCCGAAAGCGGACGCGCCAAGATCGCGATCATCTCCGACCCGCACAATCCCAGCGGCCAGCCGCTGGCGCGCGAGGACCTGGCCGAGCTCGTCCGCTGGGGGGACCAGCGCCGCGCGCAGATCGTGATCGATGAGGTATTCCGCGAGGCCGACCCCACGCGCGAGCCGGGAAGCTGGGCCGCCGAGTGGCCGCACCGCGTGTGGTCCGTCTCCAGCGTGACGAAGCCGTACGGCCTGGGCGGGCTGCGCCTGGGCTGGGTGATCGCGCCGGCCGACTGGTCCGAGGCACTGCGCAGGATCCAGGACTACACGACCGTGATCGCGCCCGGTCCGTCGATCGTGCTGGCGCGCCAGGTGCTGGCGCGGGCGGATGCAGTGCGCGCGTGGATCCTCGCCGCGATGGCGCCCAACCGCGAGCACTTCGCGCTCAAGGGCGGGTGGACGACGGCCGGGACGACCGCGTTCGTGCGCGTCGTGCCGAAGCGCGGGGCCGCGGCCGGCGCGTCCGCCGAGGCGATCGACACGCGCACGTTCTGCACCGAGGTGCTGCGCGATCACGGCGTCGCCGTCGTACCTGGCGCATTCTTCGGCGAT
>JANOEH010000184.1:0-4181 GCA_031413115.1 Candidatus Eiseniibacteriota bacterium
ACGGCTGGTGCACGATCCACACACCGCTCGTCGTGTCGGGGCAGGGAAGGCCGCGAACGCCGAATGCAGCGCAGATGTCGGCGTAGTGCGGGGTGCCGTTCAGCAGGGTGCCGTCGTCGTCGTCGACCAGCAACAGGTCGAGCAGGTAGTCGTCGTGCCACTCGGCCCCGCCGAAGCCGGCGTAGTGGAACAGCGAGTCGGCGAGCTCGACGCCCGCACCGGCGCCGAGGGCGGTGACCAATCGCCCGCGCAGGTCCCACAGCGCGCCCGAGAGCGCGTTGCCGACGCAGTGCACCGCGCCCGCACAGAGCCCGGCGTCGATGCGCTGCGTGTTTGCCGTCGTGCGGATCGACGTGCCCGGCCCGAAGAAGCCGCGGCCGATCTGCGGCTGGTTCGTGATCGTCGCAGCGGTGTAGTCCGAGAAGCCCTCGTGCATCGCGCCAGAAGGCTCGAACGGCGCGAACACCTCCTGCGTGATGCCGTGGCCGTACTCGTGGTAGACGACGTCGGCGATGCTCGCCGTGTTGGCGCACGCCTTGCCGTCGCTCGGGCGGAGGCCCCAACGGTAGAAGTTGATCCCCAGGCCGTCCCAGAAGGCGTTGCACTGGCTGTTGACGTTCACCGTGCACGGCATGCGGTAGTCGAGGGCGGTGAACGCGGGGTCCACGGACTTCACCCAGTCATGGGCGACGTGCGCGTGGTAGAACGCATCCCGCTCGGAGGTGTCGCTGTTGGCCGGCGTCCACACGAAGTCGAGCGTGTCGCTGGCCGGTGCGGTCAGGGTCTGCGCCGCCTCGTTCGCCGCCGCGTGGAGTACCTCGAGCCACGGCCCGCGCAGCGCGGTCTTGATCAGGAATGCTCCGTTGATGTTGGGCAGTGCGTAGCGGCCGTTCGCCGCGGTGGTCGTCGAGTCGAGACTCCAGGCGACGACCGCATCGCGAAACGGCCGCGACACGGGCACGTCCGTGGGCGAGGCGAGGCGCACCGATCCGGTGACCGCGCCGACCAGCGTGTCGTAGCGCAACTGGTTCTCGCGGGCCAGCGTGATGCCGGTCGTCGCGTCGACATCGCTGGCCCACAGCGCGGGCGGATCGGCGATCCGGTGACGCACGCGGTGCGCCAGGCGATAGGCGATCGTGCCGTCGGCGGCGGGCACCGGGAGGATGCGTGTCGCCGCCTCGACCAGGCGGTCGCGTCCGGCGTCGAAGCCGACCTCGCGCCGCACGTTCGCGTCGGCGACGCCGCGCGCCAGCCGCGGCAGGGGGTCGACGTTCACACCCGGGAACCAGTCCGCGCCGAGCAGGAGCACGGCGCCGTCGTCACGCAGGCGCAGGTCGACACGACCACCGACGACGTCGAGCCCCCGATGCCGCTGCTGGAACGCGAGGAACCACGTGCGGCCGACCCGCCGCGCCTTGACCAGCGCCAGGTCATCGCGCGCCGGTCGCTCGTCACCCGCCCACAGCGCGGGATCCGCGGCGAGGAACGCGCGCGCCGCACTCCCGGCTGTGGCCGCGTCGTCGAGCGGCGCCATCGCGCTGCCCGGCAGGGGAACGCCGTAGAGCCGGTGGGGTAGCCCGGTCCGCTCGTTCCACTCGATCCGCGCGAAGCGGGCAGCCGCACCGGCCCGACGCTCGAGCGCGGCCTCGACCGCGGCGCGGCGAACGTGAATGCGCGCCTGGTCGCCGGCGTCGCGCTCCGCGCCGGCGGGTGCGGCGTCCCGCCCGAGCAGGCGTACCCGCGGTCCGGGCCCGACGTCGACTGCGTTCGCCACGATTGCGTGCACGGGGGCCGCGCCGACGACGAGCACGCACAGCGCAACCGCGACGAGCCGGAATGCCGCAGCGAGCCGCGTGGACGTCAGCGGACGGGATCGGGACATGCGTTCTCCACGTTGTCACAGCAGGCGGATCAGGAACCGCGCGGGCGGGTCGGTCCCTGGGGAGTCGGGGCCGGAGCGCGGAACGCCAACTAGAGTACCACGTTGCGGCCGCGCGTTCCCACCTGCTAGATTACAGGGGAACGCGCCCGTAGCTCAGCTGGATAGAGCGACAGCCTCCGAAGCTGTAGGCCATAGGTTCGAATCCTATCGGGCGCACCACCCCCCTGACTCGCCCTCCCCGGGAACCGACGCCATGGACGCCCCCGAACTCGCCGGTTACTCGCGTCGCCCCGACCGCCTGGGCTCGATGTTCAGCGCCATCTCGTGGCGCTACGACTTCCTCAACGCGCTCATGAGCCTCGGGCAGGACGGCGGGTGGCGGCGCGATCTCGTCGCCTCGATCCCGCGCGGCGCCCGGGTGCTCGACCTGTGCTGCGGCTCGGCCCGCTCGTCGGCGCCCGCATTCGAGCGGAGCGGCCGCCGAATTACCGGGCTCGATGTTTCGTTCGCCATGCTCGAGCGCGGTCGCGATTGGACCGCCGCGCGCGGCGCCGGCTTCGACCCCGTGCACGGGGACGGCTTTCGCCTGCCGTTCCGCGACGCGACGTTCGACGTCGTCACCGCCGCATTCGGCCTGCGCAACCTCGTCCCGCTGCCCCAGGCCGCACTCGAGATCCAGCGCGTGCTCGTCCCGGACGGGCGCTTCCTCGCACTCGACTCGGTCGCCCCGGCTGGGGTGTTCGCACCGGTACACGCGCTCTACCTGCGCCACGTCGTTCCGCTGCTGGGCCGGCTGTCCCCCGATCCCGCGGCCTACCGCTACCTGAGCGAGAGCATCTTTGACTTCGGCCCGCCGGCGGTGGTCGCCGCGCGCCTCGCCGATGCGGGCTTCACCGACGTGCGCGCGACGACCCGCCTGCTCGGCGCCGTCGCGATCCTCGAGTGCCGTCGCGCCAACTCGTTGTCCGCGCACGAGGGCACGCCACGCGGCGTCGTGCATTCCGTCGCGCCGACCGCAGATTCCACGCAAGCTGCAATGCCGGCCGCGGCGGGATCCGCGCTGCCCGGAACACCATGATCGAGGTCACGCCGCCCCCGGACCGCACCGCGCCGGGTTCGCGCGAGCGGGCTGCCGCGCAGCGCCGGGAGGAGGAGGTGCGTGCGGCTGCGCTCACCCCGGCCGAGCGGGTTGCGCTGTGGCTCCAGCTGGGACTCGCCGTGGCCCTCGAGACGGCCTTTCTGCTCGCCGGGTGGACACTCTACAAGTCCTTGCCCTACTTGCCGATCGAGCCGTGGCAGAAAGTGGCGTTTCAAGTCGGGCTGGCGCTCGCGTTTCTCGTCTTCGCGCTGCGGGCGCGGAAGCTGTGGCACCGCCTGCGTCGGCTTGCGCCGGCGCACGTTGGGCGGGAAAGCGGAACGGGCCCGAAGTAGACATCCCGCTGGCCCTCGGTTCCGGGACGCCTGCTCAAATGGCCTCGCGCTTCGCGCGTGAATGGCATACCTCCTGCAAAGACATGCGTGGGGCCCCTCGCGGCGCCCCTCGGCATTGCAAGTTGCGGTGCGCGGGGAAGCACCAGGCTCGACACCAGGAGACGCACCATGTTCACCCCCGACCGGACGCTCGACGCGCTCCTCGGACTGACCTCCGCCCCGACCCGCGATCGCACCCAGGCGATCGACGAGGCGCTGCGCGCCACGTGCACGCTGGTCGAGGCCGAGGCGGCGTCCTTCCTGTACTACGACGGGCGACGGGCCGCGCGCACCACGGTGTTCGACAGCGGGGCAAAAGTCGTCGACGAGCATGCCAATCCGAACGAGGGCTTGTTCCGCCAGGTGACGACCGAGGGTCGCGCCGCGATCGTCAACCGGCTGCAGGGCGAGACGCGCTTCTGGCGCGACGCCGATGCGCCCACCGGGATCAGCGTGCGCAACGTCTGCGCCGCGCCGGTGCGGGTGCGGGCGCAGAACCTGGGCGTGCTCACCGCGTTCAACCACCAGGGGCGCTCGGGATTCGCCGCGCAGGACGGAAAGCTGCTTTCGGTGCTCGCCGCGACCCTCGGCCTCGTGCTCGAGAACGCGCGGCTGTCGTCGACGCTCGAGCGCATCGCGATCACCGACGAGCTGACCCAGGTCTACAACTACCGCTTCCTCAAGACCGCGCTGCGCCGCGAGATGCAGCGCGCCAAGCGCTTCCGCCAGCCATTCGCTCTGATCATGTGCGACGTCGACGGACTCAAGGCGTACAACGACCGCTTCGGCCACCTGCGCGGCAGCCACCTGCTGCGCGAGCTGGCGCAGA
>JANOEH010000185.1:0-3077 GCA_031413115.1 Candidatus Eiseniibacteriota bacterium
GTCCTGCCGGGGATGCAGGCCGCGTTCGTCGAGATCGGGCTGGCCAAGACCGCGTTCCTCCACGCTTCGGATCTGTCCGAGAACCTGGCCGAATTCGAGGACATCGACAGCGACGACGAGACGTCGTCGCGCGGCGGTGGCCGGCGCGCCAGGCGCCCCGTTCCCAAGATCGAAGACTGCCTGAAGTAGGGCCAGGAGATCCTCGTCCAGGTGACGAAGGAGTCGATCGGCACGAAGGGCCCGCGCGTCACCCAGCAGGTGTCGCTGCCCGGGCGCTTCACCGTCTTCATGCCCGGCGTCGACCACTCGGGCGTCTCGCGCCGCATCGAGGATCGCGGCGAGCGCTCGCGCCTCAAGGGACTCGTCGCCGAGCACCGGCCCAAGGGCGCGGGCCTGATCGTCCGCACCGCGGGCGAGGGCAAGGGCGAGCGCGAGTTCGCGAACGACGTCAAGTACCTGGTCAAGCTGTGGGAGAAGGTCGAGAAGCGTTCGAAGACCTCGCGCGCGCCGTCTTTGATTCACCGCGAGCTCGAGCTCACGACCGGATTGATTCGGGATCTCTTCACCGAAGATGTCGAAGAGCTGATTATTGACTCCAAGGATGCCCATCGCGACATCCTCAATTATCTTCGGTCGATCTCCCCGGAACTCCGCGAGCGCGTGAAGCTGTACAAGGGCCGCCAGCCCATCCTCGATGCCTACGACATCGAGGCCCAGATCGAGAAGGCGTTCGAGCGCAAGGTGTGGCTCAAGAAGGGCGGCTACCTGGTCATCGACCAGACCGAGGCGCTGGTCTCGATCGACGTCAACACCGGGCGCTTCACCGGCAAGAAGAACCAGGAAGACACGATCTTCAAGACCAACATCGAGGCGGCCCGCGAGGCGGCGCGCCAGCTCCGGCTGCGCGACATGGGCGGGATCATCGTCATCGACTTCATCGACATGGAGATCGAGGCGAACAAGAAGGCCGTGCTCGACGAGCTGCGCCAGCACCTGCGGCACGACCGTTCGCGCACCAAGGCGTTCGCGGTGTCGGACCTGGGCCTGGTCGAGATGACGCGGCAGCGCGAGCGTCCGTCGCTGCTGGCCTACTACAGCGAGGACTGCCCGACCTGCGACGGCATCGGCAAGATCCTGTCGCTCGAGTCCGTGATGGTGAAGCTCGAGCGCCTGCTGCGCCGCATCTCGGCCGCCGGCAAGGAGAAGGAACTGGTCATCCGCGTCTCGCCCGACGTGGCGGTCTACATCCTCGAGCACAACGGCCGCCGCCTGGCCGAGGTCGAGCGCCGCTACAAGCTCTCGATCGACCTCAAGGACGACCCGCAGGTGCGGCGCGAGGAGATCAAGATGTTCTCGGCGCGCACCAAGCAGGAGATCACGGACCAGTACGCGACGAGGTGACCCGTGACGGTCGGCATCCTCCTGTTCGACGACGGCGAGGTCCTCGACTTCGCCGGCCCGTTCGAAGTGTTCTCGCTCACCGCCGAGGATGAGGGGCGGGCGGGGAAGCCGCGCCCGTTCACCGTCGTCCTCGTCGCCGAGGACGCGTCACGCCCGGTCGTCGCCCGCGGTGGCCTGCGCGTCACGCCCGACGTGAGCCTCGTGGAAGCGCCGCCGCTCGACATCCTCGTCGTTCCCGGCGGGGCGGGCGTGCGCCGCGAGTTCGAGCGCGAGCCGCTGGTGCGTTTCCTCCGCGAACGCGCTCCCGCGGCGCATCTCGTCACCTCCGTCTGCACCGGGTCGACGCTGCTGGGCCGCGCCGGCCTGCTCACCGGGCTCCGCGCGACCACGCACTGGTCCGCGCTGCCGTGGATGCGCGGCGCGCTGCCCGGAGCCGCCTCGCGATGAGCCTCGAACTGGCGCTGGCCAACCTGATGCAACCGCCCATCCTGTTCTTCTTCCTCGGCGTGCTCGCGGCCACGCTCGGGTCGGACCTCGACCTGCCGCAGCCGATCCCCAAGGCCCTCTCGCTCTACCTGCTGGTCGCCATCGGCATCAAGGGCGGCCTCGAACTGGCCGGCGGCGAGGGCGGGCTGCACGTCGTCACGACGCTGGCCGCCGCCGTGGGCTTCGCGGCGCTCTCGCCGATCCCGGCGTTCCTCGTGCTGCGGCGTGCGATCGGCGCCGCGGACGCGGCCGCCGTGGCTGCGACCTACGGTTCGGTGAGCGCCGTCACGTTCATCGCCGCGACGTCGTTCCTCGAGCGACTCGGCGTAGCGACGTCGGGGACGATGGTGGCGGCGATGGCGCTCATGGAATCGCCGGCGATCCTCGTCGGCGTGCTCCTGCACCGGCGCTTCGCCGGCGCAAGCCGGCCGATCGCGGGCGTGGCCTCCCCGGCGGGGGAGGCGGATCCGCACCAGGGTTCGCTCCTGCGCGACGCGCTGCTCAACGGCTCGGTGTTCGTGCTGCTCGGCAGTCTCGTCATCGGCGCCCTGGCCGGGCCCCGCGGCGAGGCGGCGCTCGCGCCGTTCGTGCGCGGCCTGTTTCCGGGCGTGCTCTGCCTGTTCCTGCTCGACATGGGCCTCGTCAGTGGTCGGCGCCTTGCGGGCCTGCGTCGACTGGTCGGTGTGCCGCTGGCGTTCGGCCTGGGTGCGCCCCTGGTGCACGCTGCGTGCGGCATCGCGCTCGCGTCCGTGCTCGGCCTGCCGGTCGGCGAGGCGTTTCTCTTCACCGTGCTGTGCGCGAGCGCCTCGTACATCGCCGTTCCCGCCGCCCTGCGCGTCGCGATCCCCGAGGCGAATCCCGGCCTCTACGTCACCATGGCGCTCGCCATGACGTTTCCGTTCAACCTGTTGATCGGCCTCCCGCTCTACTATGCCGTCGTCCGCGCACTGTGGGGCGGGGCCGGAGGCGTGCCATGACCCCCGTGAAGCGCATCGAGATCGTCGCCGAGTCGCACGGGCTGCGCGAGATCCGCCGCTGGCTCGATCACCACGGAGTCGAGGCCTACACCGTGATCCGTGACGTCGTCGGACGCGGTGAGCGCGGGGAGCAGGCGGGCGACGAGCTCTCGGACGTGTTCTCGAACGCCTACCTGCTGACCACCTGCGAGGCGGACGATCTCGAACGCATCC
>JANOEH010000186.1:0-24143 GCA_031413115.1 Candidatus Eiseniibacteriota bacterium
GACCGGGACGACCGCGGCGCCGTAGAGCGCGCACCAGGCGAGGAGGGTGACGGTCGCACTGCGGAGCGTCGCGGCCAGGCCCTCGCCGGCGGCCACTTCGGTGAAGTACCGCTCGCGGTCGCTGAGGATCTGGGTAACGAACGTTTCGAGTCCCGAGGCGCCCGGCCTGGGCGCGGCATGCACGGTCGACGTGGCGGACATGGGCGGGACCCTCCTTACAGGGAGGACCAAGCATGCGCCAGCGCATGTTTTTTGTCAATGAATAATACTATTTGCTACTTTTTGATAGCCGGTCTTTGACCCGTGGCCATCCGGGCCAGCAGCAGCGCCGTCCGCTTCGCCTGCACGGGCAGCGTGCGCATGTCCGCGGTTTCATGCACCGAGTGTCCCCCGCCCCCCTTGAGCCCCAGAGCGTCGAGCGCGGCCGGCGTGCGCCCGGCGGTGAAGGAGATGTCGGCCGCGCCGGCGCGCGCCGGGTCGGTCGCGGTCACGGGGCCGAAGCCCAGGTCCCGGCTCGCCGCGTCGAACGCCGCGAGCAGGGCCCGGTTGCCGTCGGACGGCGGCAGGGGTGGGTAGCTGTCGACGAACTCGATCGCCGCGCCGACATGCGGCGCGCTCGCCGCGACGATCCGCAGCATGGTCGCGCGGGCGCGCGTGAGTTGCTCGGGCGTGAGCGTGCGCAGGTCACCGGCGACGAGCGTACTCTCGGCGATCACGTTGTCCTTGCCGTAGGCGCTGCCGCGCGCTGCCGAGCGGTCGAGGTCGACGCTCGTGCCCCCGACGATCAGACCGGGGTTCGCGGTGAGGTACGCCTCGCTCGACAGCGAGTCGTGGAACGCCGCGAGGATGCGCGCGGTCTCGTAGATCGCACCGCGCCCCACGTCGGCGCGGAAGATCTGTGACGAGTGCCCGGGCTGGCCCGAGGTGCGCAGCGTCCAGCGCGAACTGCTGCGCCGCGCGACGGTGGCGTGCGCGGGATCGCCGTCGCCGTCCTCGAAGCCCAAGGCGATGTCGGCTCGATCGGCCGCGGTGTAGAGATCACCGCGCGCAAGCGCGAGGGGTTGGCCAGGGTTCTCCTCGTCGCCGCAAAGAAACACGTCGACCGTGAGTCGATCGAGCAGTCCCGCGTCGGCCAGCGCGCCCAGCACCGCGAGGATGATCACGTTCCCGCCCTTCATGTCGATCGTGCCCGGGCCGTGCGCGGCCGTGTCGCCGAGCGCGGTGTAGCGCTGGAACGGGCTGTCCGGCTCGAACACGGTGTCGAGATGACCGATCAGGAGCACGCGCGGAGCCTTCGCGGCGTCCTTGCCGCGCGCGGCACGGCGCGCCACCAGGTGCCCGGCCCGACCCCAGTCCGCGCCATCGATCCAGGTTGTGTCGAAGCCGAGCGCGGCGAAACCGGGCGCGAACAGCGCGCCGACCTGGCGCACGCCAGCGACGTTCATGGTGCCGCTGTTCACGTTCACCGTGCGCACGAGCAGCTCGCGCGCGGCGGGCAGGCGGCGGTCGACGGCGGCGACGACCTTTTGCTCCGTCGTGGAGAGGCCGGCGGCGAGCGAGGGGACAGCGGTGAGAGAGCCGATCACCAGGGCGGCTGCGAAGAGCTTGCTTCGCGGTATCACTCCCCGAACCTCGCGAGCACGGGGGCGTGATCGCTGGGGCGTGATCGCTGGGGCGCTCGGCCCTGCGCGGCTCGACGTCGATCGTGCAGGCCGCACACGCCGCAGCCAGAGCCGGAGTGACGAGGATGTGGTCGATACGCAGGCCCTTCTTCTTCTGGAACCCGAGCATACGGTAGTCCCACCACGAGTACGCGCGCTCGGGCTGGTCGAACAGGCGGAAAGCATCGGCCAGCCCCAGCGCGACGAGCCCACGAAGCGCCTCGCGCTCGGGCTCGCTGCACAGCACCTTCCCGGCCCACTCCTTCGGGTCGTGCACGTCACGATCCTCGGGGGCGATGTTGTAGTCCCCGAGGATCACGAGCTTCGGATACCGCGCAATCTCCTCGCGCAGCCACGCGGTGAGCGCGGCGAGCCAGGCCAGCTTGTAGCGGTACTTGTCGCTGTCGACCTCCTGCCCGTTCGGCACGTAGACGTCGACGACGCGCACGTCGCCGACGGTCACGGCGAGCACGCGCTTCTGCTCGTCGGCAAAGCCGGGGATCGCGGTCACGACGTCCCCCGCGGCAGCCGCATGCGGCACGCGCGTGAGCACGGCCACGCCGTTGTAGGTCTTCTGGCCCGAGGCGGTGCTGGCGTAGCCGAGGGCGGCGAGCTCGTCGTAGGGGAACGAGTCGTCCTCGGTCTTCGTCTCCTGCAGCGCGACCACGTCGGGCGCATGCCGCCTGAGCCACGCCGTCAGGTGCGGCAGGCGCACCTTCAGCGAGTTGACGTTCCAGGTGGCGATGCTCAGGGACATGCGAGCTCCCGAAGGAAGACGGCCCGACCCCGCCGCGGGTTCGGGCCGTCGATCATCGTGTACGCGTGGCTCCTAGAACTTGAGGCCGACCAGGCCGCGCAGGACGTTCTGCTTCGCGCCGACCGAGTTCTCGTCCTTGAAGACTTCGCTCATGCCGATCTCGTAGTTGAGGTCGAAGGTGAGCGACGTGAGGTCGAGCCCGGCGCCGAGCACGCCGCCGAAGATCGTGCTCTCGAAGTCGTCCGTCTCGACGCCGAACAGGTTGTCATCGACCGAGGTGACGACGGTCAACGACGGGCCACCATAGACGCGGAAACCCGTCGCCGCGGCCGACGTCGCCCCCGCCGACAGGTTGAATCCGACGAGGGCCGGAATCTGGAAGGAGCTGATGCCGACGACGTCCGTCACCGACTCGAGCGTGAGCTCATCGGTCGCGGTCGCCTCGAAGCCCGTCTTCTGGTAGTAGAGCCCGGGTGCGAAGTAGATCTTGCCGCCGAAGCGGATGTTGCCGCCGAGTCCGTAACCGACGCGACCGGACTCGTCGTTGATGGCTTCGTTGTCATCGAACGAGAAGTTGCTCCAGGTCACCCCGGCCTGCGGGTTCAGGACCATGTTTCCGGCGGCGGCAGCCGGCGCGACGGCGGCGGCGAGCAGCGCAAGCGTGAACAACGAGGCAAGCAGTGCGGCAATGCGATTGCGGCTCATCAAGTGGGACCTCCATGTGCGAAGGCCGGGCGCGAGCGGGCCCGCTCAGGACGCCGTGGACTTCTTCAAGCGTGCGGAATACTTCGCGCGCAGCTTCGCGACCTTGGGACCGATCATGGCCTGACAGTATCCCTGAGTCGGATTGCGCCGATAATAGCCCTGGTGGGACTCCTCTGCAGCGTAGAATTCCGGCACCGGAACCACCTCGGTGACGATGGGGCTCGGGAACACCTTTTCCGCGTCCAGCCGGGCGATCGTCGCCTCGGCCGTCGCCTTCTGCTCGGGCGTATGGAAGAAGATCGCCGAGCGATACTGCGTGCCGGTATCGGGACCCTGGCGATTCAGCGTCGTCGGATCATGGAACACGAAGAACAGTTCCAGCAGGTCCGCGTACGGCAGCACCGCGGGGTCGAACGTCACCTGCACCGCCTCGGCGTGACCGGTCACGCCCGTGCACACCGCCTCGTAACTCGGATTCGGATGACGCCCGCCGCTGTAGCCCGAAACCACGGAATCGACACCCTCGAGCGGCTCGAACACCGCCTCGAGACACCAGAAGCATCCTCCCGCCAGCGTGGCGGTCTCGCGTGTCGCGCTCATCGTGCCTCCTTCGTCCGGGATCGCTCGCGTGCAGCCCGAGTGTTGGATGCGGCAGGTGCGGCTTTCGATGCACGGCGTGGTGCCGCCCAACCCTCCTCGAACTTCATCAACTCGCGGGCCAGCGCCCTGCGGATCACATACGAGTGCAGGCCCAGATGGGTCAGGCCGGCAGCGCGGAAGCGGCGCGCATAGGTCGCGGCCGAGCGCGGCTGGAACGCCTCTTCGTCGCCCTCGGTCGAATCCTCGCGGGCGAAGAACTCGAGGTAGGCGAGGCCACCCGAGCGGATGAACCCGGCGATCGCGCGGAGGCCCGGCTCGAGCTCGGGCGTCGGCACGTAGTGGAGCACGTCGCAGCAGACGACCAGGTCGTACGGCGGCTTCATCTCGCGCCGCGCGAGCTCCTGGCGCAACCACGCCGAGCCCAGGTCGCCGACGCTGGCGCGGATCAGGTTCCGGCTCTTGCCGAAGCGCGCGACGGCGTATTCGCTGGGATCGAGCCCGACGTAGCGCGCCTGCGGGCGGATGCGCTTGAGCGCGGCGCGCCACGCGCCCTCGCCGCAGCCGATGTCGATCACGCTCTCGATCGGGCGTTCGAGCATCCACTCGGCGGCCGAGACGGCGAGGTGCATGCGCCGCTCGAGATGATCGCGCTGGATGACGACCCACGACGGATCGCGGTACCAGCGATCGAAGTAGGCGCGGTCATAGAGCTTCTTCGAGTCGGGCTTCTGGCGGGCTTGACGAGCCCAGGACCGTTCCGTATGGTTTTCCATATGAAGACCACCCTCGAGATCGATGGAGGAGTCATGCGCCGCCTCAAGGCCGAAGCCGCGAGGCAGGGCAAGACCATGTCGGAGCTGGTGGAATCGGCCCTGCGACGATTCCTCGAGCGTCCACGTGTCAAACCGACACTCACGCCCTTGCCGACCTTCCACAGTGGCGGCCACCTCGTCGACATCGCCGACCGGGACGCGCTCTACAACGCAATGGAATCGGACGAGGAGGAGTAGCGTGTTCGTCGTCGACACCAACATCCTGGTCTACGCCGCGGACGGGGACTCCCCCCTGCACGGACCGGCCAGAACGCTCGTCGATGCCTGGCGCGAAGGCCCCGATGCCTGGCATGCGACATGGAGCATCCAGTACGAGTTCCTGCGCGTGGTCACCCATGCCGGGGCGATGCGACACCCGCGCACCACTTCCTGGGCCTGGCGATTCCTCGAGGCCATCCACGAATCTCCCGGATATCGCACGCTGCTCCCGGGAGAGCGCCATGGCGAGATCGCGCGCGCCACGTTCCACGAACTTCCGGACCTTCGGGGAAACGCCATGCACGACGCCCACATTGCGATCCTGATGCGCGAGCACGGAATCCGCACGATCTACACGCGCGACGCCGGATTCCAGCGCTTTCCGTTCCTTGACGTGATCGATCCCTTCGCGGGTGTACATGATCGACCCCGCCGTCGCCGGCGTGTCGCCGCGACCTGACGCGATCGCGAGCTACTTCGCCATCTTGAGCGGGCCGTCCGCGCGCACGAACTTGCTCACGCTCGCCCACGGCAGCGTGATCGTCGTCGGCCCGGAGGCATAGGGCGCCACGTCGTACGCGTTGTAGTGGAAGACCAGTCCGCTGCGCATCACCCCGAAGTTCTCGCTCAACGCGAACGTGGAATCATCCCACACGAAGAACCCCGCCTGCTGCAACGAGGACGTCGCCGGGATGTCGCGCTCCCGACGGAACGCGACCTCGCCCAGCACGCGCAGGCTATCGAGGCCGGCCCGGTCGGCGACATCGCCCAGGCGCAGCCGTGCGCCGCTCGCCGGATCGAAGCTCTGGTAGAACGTGTTGGCCATGCCGTGGGCGCCACCCTCGTAGCGCACGTCATCGATCTTCAACGTCGACAGCCCGAACGGCAGCGTCTCGAGTGCGACCTCGCGCTCGACGGACCACTCCTGGCGCGCGTCCTTGAACTCGGAGCGGAACTCCTGGTAGTTGGCGACGAACCGCGCCGCGACCGAGTCGACCGGCAACGGCCGCCCGTCGACGCCGGCCTGGCCCTCGGCCGCCGCCCACGCGATCGCGGCGCGCAGCGACTCGGCGAGCGCGCTCACGCCCGGGATGCGCTCGGGCCTCGGGGTGACGAGGACGTAGCGTGCGGAGCCGGCGAGCGAGTCGCCGGTCGCGCCGTAGGCGCGCTCGAAGCGGACGATCCCGTCGTCGTCGGACACGGTGCTGTCGGCGGCGCCGTGCACGGCATCCTTCTTCGCACAACCGGCGAAGCCCCCGGCCAGGGCCACGGTGAGGGCGAGCCCGAGAACTGCCCGCTCCGCGGACATCAGGCGGCCGTGACCTGCTCGAGCGCGTTCTTCAGCGCCTCGGGCACGGTGCGATGCACCAGCACGGGGTGCACGTGCT
Source organism: Candidatus Eiseniibacteriota bacterium (assembly GCA_031413115.1). GTDB lineage: Bacteria > Eisenbacteria > RBG-16-71-46 > RBG-16-71-46 > DASYSL01 > JANPEF01. The sequence continues at coordinate 6,143 of JANOEH010000186.1, forward strand.
CGTCGACGACCGCCTTCGTGTTGCGCATGCCCAGCTTCTCGAACAGGAAGTGGAACTTCTCCTCGAGCGCGGTGGCGAACTTGAGGCGCACGTCGGCCGGCAGGTCGAAGAGCTGCTGCTTGAACGGGCCATAGGACTTCTTGCGCGTCTTGTAGTGGAACTGCTCGTCGGTCATGCCCGCCTTCTTCTCGTCGGCGCAGTGGGCGTCGAGCCAGGCGTACATCTCGGCCTTGAGGGCGTCGGGCAGGAAGCCGCCGTCGAACAGCATGTTCTGGAAGCCGGTTGCCAGGTGGATCTCGGCACACTCGGCCGCGGGGAAGTGATGGAACAGGTCGTCGGGCAGCGTCGAGGCGCCGTGCTGCACGGCGCCCGCCAGCCCGTACTTCGCGCGCGCGACCTCGCCGATGGCGCGCAGCACGCCGAAATCGAGCGTCACCTCGGCCACCGTGCCGTCGGCCGTCGGATTGCCCCCGTGCGACGTCCCCGTCTGCACCGACACCTTCGACATGGGCACCAGGTCCGCGCCGTGCTTGTCGAGCTCGCGCAGGTAGCCGTCCATGTAGGCCTCGAACTCCTCGACGGTCGAGTTCTTGAACCCGACCTCGCCGATCTCGCCGCCCACCGAGATGGTGACGCCACGCGGCTGCAGCGAGCGCACCAGCGCGGTCAGCTCGGCGCCGCGCAGATAGTTGTGATGCTGCTGCTCGTCGAGCGTGGGGAACGAGAGATCGACCAGCGTCGAGGCGTCGATGTCGATGTTGTAGTAACCAGCCTCGATCGACTCTCTGGTCAGCGCGCGCACGCCCTCGGTTTCCTTCTCGGGATCCGCGGCGTAGTTCTTCGCGTTGAGCTGGTAGTGATCGCCCTGGATGAACACGGGGCCGTGGTGTCCCTCGCGGATCGCCGCGGCGATGATGTTGGCGACGTACTCGGCAGGGCGCTGGTAGGTGTAGCCGAGTTCGCTCTTGGCCAGCTCGAACACGATCGCGCTGGTATCGAGCCGCCGCGCCGCGCGGAACATCGCGCGGGCCGTGTCATAGGTGAGGCCGCGCACGTTGACCGCCGGCACGGTGAAGCCCTTGACCTTGCCCTTGCCGCGCGCGACATACAGGCCCTGGATGGACGCCGAGTGGACGCCGAGCGCGTGACCGGCCTCCCACAGCACCCAGCGGGCGGCGTCGCGCGTCGCCTCGTCGGCGGCGAAGATCGCGGTGGCGAGCAGGCGATCCACCTTCTCGGCGCGGAACTCCGCGGCATCGGTGATCGTGATCGTGGCGTCGGGATGCAGCCGGAGCGAGCCGTGCAGGCCCTCGGCCAGTGCGCGAATGCTGTCGTAGTGCGCCATGAGAGCGGTCCCTCGAATGGGTTGGAGCGGTGGGGCGACGTCGGTGCGGCAGACGCGCGGAGGTTAGCACAAGGTCGTCGGGATCAGTCCTCGGGCTCGTCCGCGCGCGGGCGCCACGGGACGTCGGCGACCCCCGCGGCGTGGTTCGCCCAGCGCGCGAGCACGAACAGCAGGTCGGAGAGCCGATTGACGAAGCGGATCACGCCCGGGCCAAGGTCCTCCTCGCGCGACAGGGTGACGAGAATGCGCTCGCCACGGCGTACCACCGAGCGCGCCTGGTGCAGGTGGGCCGCGGTGGCGGTCCCGCCGGGCAGGATGAAGTTCGTCAGCGGCGGCAGCCCGGCGTCGAAGCGATCGATCAGCCGCTCGAGCGCCTCGACATGCCCCTCGTCGATGCGGGTCAGGTACGTCGGGTCGGGTCGTTGCCCGCGCGGCGTGGCGAGGTCAGCGCCCAGGTCGAACAGCCGCGCCTGCAGGTCGATCAGCACGCGCGCCAGGTCGGCGGGCGCCCCCGCGGCAAGGGCGACCCCGATGCAGGAGTTGGCCTCGTCGATGGTGCCGTAGGCCTCGACCCGGCGGGCGTCCTTGGCCACCCGCTCGTTGCCAAACAGCCCCGTGGAGCCGTCATCGCCTGTCCTGGTGTAGATCTTCACCTTGTGCCCTCTTGATCATCGGTTGGGCCTCCGGAGGCCGATTCGGCCCACCCTGACCCTGTAACTCGTTGTCCGGCAACGGGGCGTCTGGCGCAAGCCGTCCACCCACAATCAGGTGGGCACGCCTATCGTAGTCGAGCGGAGCGTGCGGGGCACGCGTCGCGATTTTGCCGCGACCCCGTCCGCAATCGGCCGCAATCTGCGCTGGCCTGCCCCCACGACGCGGGAGTATGCTTCGGGCCGTCTTTCGGAGCCATGGATGGTCCCAATCAGGGTTCCGCCTTCTCGGGCCTCCCCGTTTGATTCGAGTCCGCCCGCCCCTTTGTCGTCCTCGAGACGCCTGCGGTCGGTCTACTGAGACCTCCCCCCTTCCGATGCGCGCGAGCGCTGCGAGGATGGGTCATGCCGTCACGCCGGGTCGTCCCCCACTTCGGCTTCGCCGCCACTTCGTTCGTCGTCGCGGCGTTTGCCCTGTCCTTCGCGCCTTCGCGCGCCGCCGCCGGCCTCGCCGTGAGCACGCCCACCGCGCTCGATCCCACGAAGATCAATGCCGTGCGCATGCAGGAGGACGTGGCCGCCGCAGCCAATGACTCCGTGACGCTGTTCGCGTGGACCGACTCGCGTAGCGGCAGCCGCGACATCTACGCCGCGCGCGTGCGCAACGACGGGACCGTGCTCGACCCGAACGGGATCGCAATTGCGTCGACCGGTGGGGACGAGCTCGGGCCCACGGTGTCGTGGAACGGCTCGAACTGGCTCGTGGTATGGGACCGCGACGGCGCCATCGTGGCCGCGCGCGTCGCGACCGACGGCGAGGTGCTCGACCCGTCGGGAATCGACGTCTACACCGCGGCGTTCACCTCGCGCACGCCGGCCGCGGCCGGCCTGGGCGGCGGGCATGCGATCGTCTGGGCGGTGAGCGGCGCCGACTCGCGGATCTTCGGCGCGGTGGTCGCGTCCGACGGCTCGCTCGAAGTCGCCCCCGTGCAGCTCTCGGTCGGAGCAGGGCCCACCGACCAGGTTCCTGCGATCGCCGTCAACGAACCGACCGCACTCGTCGCATTCCAGACGTCGCGCAACGGCAATGCCGACATTTACGGCTTCCGCCTCGAGCGCTCGATCTCGGGCCCACCCGCGCTGGTGCGCGTCGACGCGGCCGACTTCGCGATCTCCGCGGGCGCGAGCCGCGAGACGCTTCCCGCCGCCGGCGCGCGCGTCGACGGCTGGCTCGTGGCGTGGGAGGACTCCCGCAATGCGACCGCCGGCATCGACATCTACGCCTCGCGCGTCGACGCGACCGGAGCGGTGCAGGATCCCGCGGGCACGCGCCTGTCGAACGAGGCGGGCGACGACCGCAACCCGGCGGTGACGCACACCGGCGCGCAGTGGCTGGTCGCGTGGTCGCAGAACGACGCGGGACAGTTCCTGCGGGCCGTCGGCAACAACGGCAATGCGTCCGGCGGGCGAGTCGACGTGTCGACCGCGTCGGGCACGCTGGGCCAGGCGACGTTCGGCGGCGACAGCGCGACGCCGATCGTCGCATGGTCCGCGCCCGAGGAGGGCACCGGTGCCCCGAAGCCGCTGCAGGACATCGTTGGCGCGATCGTCGGCGCGGGAAACACCCCCGGCGCCGCGTTCGTGATCTCGACCCAGACGCCGAACCAGACGCAGCCGGCGCTCTCGTTCGGTGGCAACCGCTGGTTCATGGCGTGGGTCGACGATCGCTACGGCCCGACCGAGGGCCGGCTGCGCTACGCCGTCACCGACAGCGCGCGCTTCGAGACCCCCTCGCTGATCTCCTACGTCGCCGCGCGGCCGGGGCTCGATCAGCAGCAGCCCACGGCGTGCTTCGACGGCACGAACTTCAACCTGTTCTGGGCCGAGGATCGCGGCGGACATCGCGCAATCGTCGGCGCGCGCTTCACCACGGGCGGTGCACCGATCGACACGTTCATCGTCGCCTCCGGCGCGTGGAATCACCTCGAGCCGACGGCCCAGCACATGCGGGATGGAATCGTGGTCGTCGCGTGGACCGACGAGCGCGTGGTGGGTGATCGCGACATCTGGGCAATCCAGGTCGTCGCCGGCGCGCCCACCGGCGCGGAAGTCGTGGTGACGAATGCCGCCGGCGTGCAGGAGGAGCGGCCGCAGCTGCCGCCGCGCATCGTCGACGGCGACAACCGCGAATCGTTCATCGTCTACCAGAAGAACACCCCGCCCGACACGGGATCGATCATGGGCCGCTTCCTGTACGTCGACAACTTCGAGGTCTCGACCTTCGAGCAGAATGTTCGCAACGAGGCGGGCCGCGTGTTCGAGCAGCCGAAGATCGCGTGGAACGGCGACTCGTGGCTGGTCACCTACCAGGAGCGTCTCGACAACGACGGGACCGGGCTCTACATCCCGACCGCGACGTGGCTCGGCGGTCGTCCCTTCTGCTTCAACTGCGACTCGGCGCCGCTGGGCCCCGGCAGCTACGTGCCGGCGAACCCGATCGCGATGTCGAGCGGCTACAACTTCCTCACCGTGTGGAGCCAGCTCGAGGGTTCGCAGGTCGACCTGAAGCTGCGGCGCACGAACGTGAGCCAGTCCAGCTTCCCGGACCCCGCACCCCTTGCCTACACCAACGACGCGACCGTCGACGTGCCCGGCGCCGGGCTCAAGGGCCAGGCGGATCGCATGGGCTTCGCCTACCTGCGCAGCCAGAACGACGCCGAGTGGCAGGGCCTGCGCCTGTTCGGAGCCGACGCCCGCGACACGCTCGAGGGCTTGGTCGTGATCAACGAGTTCAGCGCGCATCCGCCGAGCGACGGCGAGGAGTTCATCGAGCTCTACAACACGACCGGCCAGGACTTCCAGCTCAAGGGCTGGCGTCTCGTGATCGACGGCGCCCCCGGTCGGGTCGTCGACTGCTCCTCGGATCTGCGCACGCCGCCCGGCGACGAAACGCAGCTCCGCGGTGGATCGAGCGACATCATCGCCGGGATTCCCTGCGGCGTGCTGCCCGACCTCAACTTCTTCGTCGACTTCGAGTTCATCGACCGCGTGTTCGATCCGGGCCAGGGCTACATGCCCGATCGCGGGGCCGTGCTCGAGCTGTTCTCCCCCGCCGGCGTCCTGGTCGACCGCGTCGCGTACGGCTACCGCGGCGGAGCCCCGGTCATGCCGGCGCTGCCGGCGGCGATCGCCCCGGCGGCGCGCGCGCCCGAGTTCACCCTGCTGGCGCCCGGCGACTCGGTCGAGATCTCGACGGCGCGCCTGCCCAACGGAGACGACACGGGCAACGACGCCAACGACTTCAACTCGACGTCGAGCCCGACGCCGGGCACCGACAACGCGGGAACGTCGACGCAGCTCGGCAGCTCCTTGTTCACGACGCGCGTGTTCTGGAACCCGCCGACCGGCAGCCTCGACGCCGTCGAGCTGTTCAACCCGGGCTCTGCCGACATCGACTTCACGAACTGGTACCTGGGCAGCAACGACGGCACGCAGCGCATCGGCGTTCCCGGCACCCAGTTCGGCCGGTTGGGATCGACCGAGAAGCGCGCGCTGCGTCGCGGTGAGCCGGGCTCGTTCACCACCGACCTCGACTACCTGACCGTCGTCTACCTGTACACGCCCGAATTCGTGCGCGTGGAGCAGCTCGGCTGGTCGCGCGCCGATAACGAGCAGCCCGTGCTGTGCATGAACCGCGAGCCGGAGACCGGCGGCTTCCACGACGGCTACGACTGGTTCACCTCGGGTGGGCAGGAAAACCTGTTCGCCGGCGAGCTGCGCTACGCGGCGTGCAACATCAGCGCGCCGACCGTCGGCACCGAGGACATGGACGCGCCGGTGGCGCTGGCGTTCCGCGGCGCGGTGCCGAACCCGGCGAGCGCCCGCGGCGGCGCGCTGGTGTTCAGCGTGCCGGGCGTGCGCTCCGGCGACGGTGTCGCGGTGCGGCTGCGCCTGGTCGACGTCGCAGGTCGCGTGCGCGCGACGCTGGTCGACGGCGCGCTGGCGCCGGGCGAGCACCGGGTGCCGCTGGGTGATGGGCGGCTGTCCCTGGCGGCTGGCGTCTACTACGCCGAGCTCGAAGTCGGCGGCAGGAGGCTGTCGCGCCCGGTCGTGATCGTGCCCTGATCGGGGCCCTTGCGAGAGCTTGGATCGAAGGCCCCAGGGGAGTATCCTTGGGGCCTTCGAGGTTCACAGGAGGCTTGCCCATGAACCCAGCCCACCCGGGGCAGACCCGTCCCCGGTCCCCACGCGCCCTCGCGTTCCTGCTCGCCCTCGCGTTCGGTTTCGCTGCATTCGCCGCCGGCCCTGCCGCTGCTTCCGAAGACCCGCTCATCGTCCGCCGCACGATCCTCGGCATGACCTGGGAGACGATCCCCGCACGACCGTGCGCCGGCCAGGACGTCGCGCTGCGCTTCATGTTGTGCGAGTGCCAGGTCGACTTGCTCGACGCGTCGTTCGACTCGACGCGTGGTGTCGTGGTGCGCCTGACCGCGAATCCGGCGATCGTGTGCGCCACGTGCAACCCCGACAGCGCTATCGTCCACCTCGGCCGGTTCGCGGCGGGCAACGTCGCGATCCAGCCGACGTTCCTCATCGACTACGTCACGTCTCCGCCCGATTCGTCCTGGCCCACGTCGCCGGCGCACGACCTCCTCACGTTCTCGGTCGCCCCCGACTGCCCGACGCCGGGCGGCATCCCGTATCTCGAGCGCGTCGTCATCGGGCGGCCCGCGCCGTGCGCCGAGTGCCCGTCCCGCGTGTGCCCGGGCGATTCCATCGATGTCCTGCTCGCGGGCACGTTCCCCGACGACTGCACGTTCCTCGCCGGGGTCGCGCTGTACCCGTCGGCCCTCATGGATCCGCTCCCGCATCCGCCGACCATCCGGATCACGTATGGCACGCATTCGTGCCTGGGCCGCCCGTGCCAGATGATCCCGCAGCCCTGGGCGGCGCGCGTGCGCCTGCCCGAGATGCCGCACCTGGGAGGGTTCGTCTACCAGCTGCCGATCGAGGGCTACCTGCATGACTTCTGCAGCTCCGACTCGATCGGCCAGTTCCTCGCGCAGGCGGTGTATCCGTTCACCGTCGCCGACTCGTGCTCGACCTCTCCGCCGCCGCCGCCGGGCGACGTCTGCTACAACGTGGCGTGGTCCCACGATGGAAGGAGTCCCGACCCTGAGAACCGTCCGCGCTGCACAGCGCCTTGGCGGCCGAACGGCACGACCACGCTGACCCTCGAAGTCGGCTCGCACGTGCCGATCGCCGGCGTCGAAGGCCGGCTGCGCTTGGAGAACCCGGGTGCGCTCAGCGTCGCCGGAGTTCGCGCCTTCCTGCCCGGGTGGCAAGTGGCGTACTCGAACGACGGCAGCGGCCACTTCATCGCCTTCGCCGGGCCGGGGGCCGCGCCCATCGCAGCCACGGAGTTAGGTTCGCCGATGCCGTTCCTGCGCGTCGACGTCACGCACAACGGCCTGCTCGACGTGGTGACGCCGGACGTGGTGCATCTCGCCGCGGTCGACCTCATCGTCTCCGACGGGACCGGGCGCGGCATCCGGGGCTGCCCGGTGATCGGGATCTACCCCGGCCCGAACGTCGCGACGGTGTGCCGCGCAGTACGCTGCGATGCGAATGGTGACGGTCACTCCGACGTGCGCGATCTCGTCGTCATGATCAACTGCCTGTCGCCGCCATCGAACGCACGCCTGGCGTGCCCGGTCGACTCGCTGGCCGGCACGCTCGATTGCGATCGCAATGGCACGTTCGATCTCGACGACGTGTTCTGCTGCGTGCGCTCGATGCTCGGCGGCGACGGCCCGCCCGACTCGACCGGCGGCCTGCGCGAGGCGCCGGAGATCGCGGTGCGCTTCGGCATGCCGCAGCAGGCATCGGACGGCACGCTCGAGGTGCCGCTGCGCTTCGGTGGCTGGAGCGCGGTGGCGGCCGCACGCCTCGACATCGCGTACCCGGATGCCCGCTACGAGCTGCTCGGCGTGACGTTCGCCGACACACCGGCGTCGTGGTGGACGATGCACGATGCGAGCTCGGGACACGCGCGGCTGGCGATCCTCGACCTCGGAGCACTCGGGGGTGTCGGCCCGGTCACGCTGGGTGGCGGCGAGACGCGCGCGCTCCTGCGGCTCCGCCTGCGCGACGGTGCAACGGCCGGCGGTGAACTGTCCGTCGCGTCGTCCGACTTCGCAGCCGGCGACGGGATCGGCCTCACCACGCCGAACGCGTCGCCGCGTCTCGCGCTTGCCGGTGGCAACGGCACGGGCATCGCCCTGTCGGCGGCGTGGCCGAATCCGTTCACCGGCTCGACTGCGTTCGCGCTCACGGTTCCGACGGCGGGTGCGCTCGACGTCGCGGTGTTCGCCGCGAACGGTCGCCGCGTCGCCACGCTGCTGCGCGAGAGTGCGGCGACTGCCGGCGTGTACGACCTGGTGTGGGACGGACGGCAGGATGCAGGCGGACGGGCGCCGGCAGGCGTCTACTTCGTTCGCGTCGTCACCGGACCAGCCGACACGTCGCGCAAGGTCCTGTACCTGCCCGGAGGAGCGCGCTGACGTTCGCCGCGGCGAACCCCGACTTCGCGGACCTGGTCCGCGAGAGCCTGGGGCGCCAGGCGTTCATGACCACGCTGGGGGTGAGCCTCGCGCACGTCGCCCCCGGCGAGGTCGACCTGGCGTTCGCCGCGCGAGCGGACCTCGTGCAGCAGAACGGTTTCGTCCACGCGGGCGCGCTCGCCGCGGTGGCCGATTCGGCGAACGGCTACGCCGCATACACGCTGGCGCCCGCCGGGACCGACGTGCTGGCCGTCGAGTTCAAGATCAACCTGCTCACGCCCGCCCGTGCGCCGCGCTTCGTGGCCCGCGGGCGGGTTCTTCGCGCCGGGCGCACGCTGACTGTGTGCCGCGCGGACGTGTTCGGGCTGCCGGCGGGGGGTGACAGCGTCGACGAGGTGCTCGTCGCCACGATGCAATCGACGATCATCGTCCTGCCGAATCGCCCCTGACACCGTCCCTCGCCGCCTTGGGCGGCAGGATCTCGTTCGACACCAGATGAAAGTGCAGGTAGCGCACGGTCTGCTCGTCGGGACCGCGGGTGAAGAACTGCCACCGCTTGAGCTCGCGCGTGCGCGCCAGGCGCCCCGCCACCGCGACCGCGTCGATGACGTAGGCTTCGTCGCCGCGGCGGAGGTCGGCCAGGTCCCTGATGTCGCGCCGGGGGACGATGACGAGATGCGTGCGCGCTTCGGGCCACGGCGACTCGAAGGCGATCGAGTACTTCGTGGTCATCACGACGTCGGGTAGCACCTGCGGCGTCCGGCGAACGGCGATCGAGCCGACGAGCCCGCGCAGTTCCTCGGGGTCGAGCCCGCGGCCCGCGCCGGCCGGGACGAGGAACGGCCGCCACTTCGTGCCCGCGAAGAACCAGCCGCCGAGCGCGATGCCGAGCGCGAAGACGACGAGCAATCCCAGCCAGCCTCGCACGCGAACCTCCATCGCCAACCGCCAGAAAACAAGACGCCCCGGGGAGCGAACCCCCCGGGGCGCATGATGCCTCTTCAGACCAGCGGGGACCTAGAAGTCCTCGCCGTAGCCGCCGCCGCCCTGCATGGGCGCCGACTTCTTCTTCTCCGGAATCTCGGTGATCAGCGCCTCGGTTGTGAGGAGCAGGCCCGCAACCGACGCCGCGTGCTGCAGCGCCGAGCGGCTCACCTTGGTCGGATCGATGATGCCGGCATCGAACATGTCCACGTACTCTTCCGTGTCCGCGTTGAAGCCGACGAACTTCTTCTCCTTCTTCACCCGCTCGACGATGACCGAACCCTCGAGGCCGGCGTTGTTCACGATCTGGCGGAGCGGCTCCTCGAGCGCACGGCGCACGATGTTCACGCCGACCAGTTCGTCACCCGTGACCTCGGCCATCAGCTTCTCGAGGGCCGGCAGCGCGCGGATGTAGGCGATGCCGCCGCCCGGAACGATGCCCTCTTCGACGGCCGCACGCGTGGCGTGCAGCGCATCCTCGACGCGGGCCTTCTTCTCCTTCATCTCGGTCTCGGTCGCCGCGCCGACGTTGACGACGGCAACGCCGCCCGCGAGCTTGGCGAGACGCTCCTGCAGCTTCTCGCGATCGTAGTCCGAGGTCGTATCCTCGATCTCGCGGCGGATCTGCGCCACGCGACCTTGGATCTCGGGCTTCTTGCCGCCGCCCTCGACGATCGTCGTGTTCTCCTTGTCGATCGTGATGCGCTTGGCCCGGCCCAGGTCCTCGAGCTTGACGTTCTCGAGCTTGATGCCGATGTCCTCGGAGACGACCTTGCCGCCGGTGAGGATGGCGATGTCCTCCATCATGGCCTTGCGCCGGTCACCGAAGCCGGGGGCCTTGACGGCCGCGACCTGCAGCGTTCCGCGCAGCTTGTTGACGACCAGGGTGGCGAGCGCCTCGCCCTCGACGTCTTCGGCCACGATGAGGAGCGGCTTGCCGCGCTGCGCGATCTTCTCGAGCAGGGGCAGCAGGTCCTTCATGTTGGAGAGCTTCTTGTCGTAGAGGAGGATCGAGGCGTCCTCGAGGGAGACCTCCATGCCTTCCTTGTCCGTCACGAAGTACGGCGACACGTAGCCCTTGTCGAACTGCATGCCCTCGACGATGTCGAGCGTGGTCTCGATCGACTTGGCTTCCTCGACCGTGATCGTGCCGTCCTTGCCGACCTTCTCCATCGCCTCGGCGATGATGCGGCCGATCGACGTGTCCGAGTTGGCCGAGATCGTCGCGATCTGCTCGATCTCCTTGTTGTCCTTGACCGTCTTCGAGATCTTCTTGAGCTCGGCGACGACCGTCTCGACCGCCTTGTCGATGCCGCGCTTGATCGCGATCGGCGTCGAACCGGAGGTGACGTTCTTCAGGCCTTCGCGGTAGATCGCCTCGGCGAGCACCGTCGCCGTGGTCGTGCCGTCGCCCGCGATGTCCGAGGTCTTGGAAGCGACCTCACGGACCATCTGCGCGCCCATGTTCTGGTAGGCGCCCTCGAGCTCGATCTCCTTGGCGACGGTGACGCCGTCCTTGGTGACCGTCGGGGAGCCCCACTTCTTGTCGATGACGACGTTGCGACCGCGCGGTCCGAGCGTGACCTTGACGGCGCGGGCGAGGGTTTCGACACCCTCGAGAATGGCCTTGCGGGCCTCGTCGCTGAACAGCAACTGCTTTGCAGCCATGGAAGAACCTCCGTGAGTCAGGTGGAAGAGTGCAGGATCCTTCAAACGTCGGTGCGAAGCGTGCGAACTAGCCGATCACGGCCAGGACGTCGTCCTCGCGCAGGATCACGAACTCGTTGCCATCGATCTTGACCTCGGTGCCCGAGTACTTGCCGATGAGGATCTTGTCGCCCTTCTTGACGTCCATGCTCAGGCGCTTGCCCTCGTCGGTGATGCGGCCCGGTCCGACGGCGACAACCTCGGCGTGGAGCGGCTTCTCCTTGGCGGTGTCGGGAATGATGATCCCGCCCTTCTTCGACTCGGCCTCATCCACGCGCTTGACGAGCAGACGGTCGGCCAGCGGCTTCACGTTCATGGGGTACTCCTCCTCGTTCCTTCGGTGATCGGGTTGCTTCGGGGTCACTGCGCCAGCGGTGTCGTCTCGATGCGCCGCCGTGGGACCTCGCGCGGCGCGTTGCGTCATCGTGTAGCAGTCGGGCAAGGCGAGCGCCATGCCCGAAACGATGCCGCTGGCTTGCACCTAAGATGCCATATCACACGGGGTTGTGCTTGTGAAATTGGGTACAAGCCGGCCTTTTCACGCCGAATCGACTCGGATTTGTGTTTCATAAGAGAACATTCCGTACTTTGGACGCGCCAATCCTGGGCCCCGGCGTACCCCAAGTCGTTGCCGGACAAGCAGGGGCACCGGCGCCCCGGTTCGCCAATACAAAATCCTAGTAACTTACTTGCAAACTTGCTGCACAGCAAGTTGGTGCGCTGACAACCTGCAGGTGTCGGTCGTCGAAGCGATCGAAGATCAACCGATCCGGAGGGTGTCGACCATGTTCCGAATCCTGCTTCTCGCCAGCATCCTGGGCTCCTGCGCCGGCGCCGCCGGCCCCGCCGCCGCCCAGACGACAACTCGTCCCGCTCGACGTGCACGGGGCCTATCTCCACGTCGACCCGGCCGACCTGACGAGTCCAGCGGTCCCCATCGACCTTGGCGCGCTTGGCCTCGTGCCGGGCTACACGATCGGCATCGAGTCCTCCGGGGACTGGCATGCGGGACCCGGGGGCGACACGCAGACGAACCTGCTCGCGGTGTTCAGCGGGAGTGCCATCCTGCTCGGCCCGACCCTGCCTCACCGCGTGCCCGGCGCGATCGATTCGAGCATCGACAACTTCTCCGGCGGCACGTGGCCCGGTAACGAGCCGACGGAGATTCCCGAGGACTTCACGGTCGGTCGGCCCGGAATCTCGATCGTGATTCCGGCCGGGGCCACCCACCTGTTCGTGACGCCGGCCGACATCTACTGTCGCGACAACAGCGATCCCGACGGCGATCTGGGCGTGACGATCACGTTGCTCTCGACCACGTCGGTGCCGGGCGGCGGCCCGGGCGGCGGGCGCCTCGAACTGTCGGCTCGGCCGAATCCGTTCACGTCCGAGTCGTCGATCGCCTTCCAGCTCGTCGAGGCGGCAAACCTGCGGCTCACGATCCATGACCCGGCCGGGCGCCTGATGCGCACGCTGCGCGCGGGCCGCCTCGAGGCTGGCAATCACGTTGCACGGTGGGATGGTCGGGACGAGTCCGGCCCACGGGTGCCGGCGGGGATCTACTTCGCGAGTCTCCGGGGCGGCGGCCACGTGGAAGCGACGCGCCTCGTCCTGATTCGCTAGGCCTGCTTTGCCGGGGCCGGTGTCGGTGTCGACGCGCCGCCCGCGGCAGCCGCCCCCGGTTCCGCGCACGGATCGCAGCCCTCCGCCGCCAGTGTCTCGAGCTGCAGCGTCACGTGGCGCACCGCAAACTCCTCACGAAGCACCCCGCGCAGGCGGTCAAGCAGGAGCTGACCCTCGGCCAGCGACAGGGCGGGATCGGCGACCACGTGCGCCGACACGGCCGGGAAGCGCGATGTCAGGCTCCACACGTGCAGGTCGTGCACGCCGCGCACGCCGGGCGAGCCCTCGAGCGCGGCGCGCAGCCGGTCCACCTTGATCGACGCCGGCGCGCCCTCCATCAGAACGTGCACGGTGTCGCGTAACAACCCCACCCCGGCGATCGCCACGAGTACCGCAATCAGCATGCCGGCCAGCGGGTCGGCCAGCGTCCAGCCGCGCGTGGCCACGAGGATGCCAGCAGCGAGCGCACCGATCGAGCCCAGCGCATCGGACACCGCATGCAGGAATGCGCCGCGCAGGTTGAGGTCGTGCTTGCGCCCGGCGGCCAGCGCGGCGACCGAAATCGCGTTGACCACCAGCCCGAAAGCCGCCACCAAGGCAACCGTCGCGCCGGGCACGGCGGGCGGCGCCCCGAAGCGGCGGGTGGCCTCGACCGCCACGAGTGCGGCGATGACGACCAGCGTCACGCCGTTGGCGAGTGCGGCCAGGATCTCGCTGCGCCACCAGCCAAACGTCTTGTCGAGCGCCGGGGGCCGCGCCGCGATCGTGGCGGCGGCGAGCGTGAGCGCGATCGCGCCGACGTCGCCGAGCATGTGCCCGGCGTCGGACAGCAGCGCGAGGCTGTTCGTCCACCAGCCCGCCACGAGCTCGACGAGAAACGAGAGCGCGTTGAGGGCGAGCACGATCGCGAGCGTGCGACGCGAGGCGGGGTGCGCGTGCGGAGCCATGCCCGCATGATGCGGCGGCGGGAATCCGCTTGCAAGCCGCGCCACAGGCTCGCATCATGCTCGGGCGGCCGGGGCTTCCGCTCCCGGCTTTTTGCTTCTCAGGATTCACGATGGGAGCCCGCCGATGGGCCTGAACCGGGTCTGGATCGAGGATGGTTGCATCCTCTGCAACGTGTGCGTGGAGATCAGCCCCGAGTCCTTCGTGATCGAGGATGAGAACTGCTACGTGCGCTCGGAGGCCGACCTCGAAGAGCACGAGGAAGCCATCCGCCAGGCCGTGATCGACTGCCCCGTTGCCGTGATCCGCATCGAGGAGGAGTAGAGCCCTGCGCCCCGTCCTCACCGGTCTGCTCATCGTCGCGCTCTTCGCCGGCGACCTGTGGGGGCTCCTCACCACCGAGGGCCAGCGAATCGACGTCGCGGCCTATCACGCCATCCACGACACCTATCGCGCGCCCTGGCTCGACAAGTCGATGGCCTTCGCCTCGAAGATCGGCGAGACCAAGAGCGGACTGTTCGGTCTCGCCTTCTTCGCCTTCTTCGGCACACCCACCGCCCAGGTCACCGCCAAGCTCGCCGCCGTCAGCCTGATCGGCTCGGGCGGGATCTCGCAGGCCACCAAGTGGATCGCCAACCGCGAGCGTCCCTCCGGCGACCACGACCGGAAGAACGCGTCGTTCCCGTCGCAGCACGCGACCGGTGCGGCCGCCGTCGCCGTGCTCGTGTCCAGGCGACACGGGCGGCTCGGCTGGTTGGCGTGGGGACTCGCGCTGTGGATCGGCCTGTCGCGCATCTACCTGGGCCGCCACTATCCCACCGACGTGATGACCGGCTACCTGCTCGGCGCGATCGCCAGCTGGCTCGTGCTGCGCGGCGAGCGCTGGTTCGAGAAGCTCCACTTCTAGCCGCTCGCCGAAGGGATCCCGCCACCATGACCGCCCCCGTCGACCTGCTCGTCATCGGCGGCGGCATCCATGGCGCATGCGTGGCGCGCGATGCCGCGCGGCGCGGGCTCTCGGTCGTCCTCTGTGAGCAGGGCGACCTCGCCTCGGGAACGTCGTCACGCTCGTCCAAGCTCGTCCACGGCGGGCTGCGCTACCTCGAGACCGGGCAGTTCGCGCTGGTGCGCGAGGCGCTGGCCGAGCGGGCGATCCTGCTGCGCACCGCGCCCCACCTGGTGCGGCCCCTGCCGTTCCTCCTCCCCATCGAACGCGACGTACCGAACGCGCGGCCCGCATGGATGTTGCGCGTCGGCCTGTCCCTCTACGACCGCTTCGCCGCGCGCGCCGGCGCCGATGCGGCGGCCGCCCTGCCGCGGCATCGGCTTCTGTCGCGGGACGAGGCGCTCGCACTCGAGCCCGCGCTGCCGGCCGAGCGACTGACGGGCGCGGCGCTCTACTACGACGCGCAGATGGACGACGCACGGCTCGTCGTCGCCAACGCGGTCGACGCGGCCGTGCATGGTGCGACGGTGCGCACGCGTTGTGCGATCAACGGGCTGGCTCGCGACGACGCCGGAGCGAACGCGGCGTGGCGCGCAACGACCGCCGACGGAGACACGATCCACGCCCGCGCCGTCGTCAACGCCGCCGGGCCGTGGGTCGACGCCGTACGCGGCCTCGCCGGTCCGGCCGGTCCGTCGATCCGCCCGACACGCGGCACGCACCTCGTCGTCCCGGCGCTGACCAACGAGCGGGCATTGCTCCTGTTCGCGGCCGATCGGCGCGTGTTCTTCGTGCTGCCCTACGGCATGCGCTCGCTCGTCGGCACCACCGACGTGGACGATCGTGACGACCCCGCTCGCGTGCACCCGACGGCCGACGACGTGCGCTACCTTCGCGCCGAAATCGCGTGTCGCTGGCCCGGGCGCGATGCCCGCCCGTTGCGCGCGTTCGCCGGACTGCGGCCGCTCGCGACGGCACCTGGCGGAGCAAGCGAAGGCGGCACGTTCGGCCTGGCCTGGCGCACACCGCGCGAGGCGCGCCTGGTCGACGACGGCGGCCTCGTGTCGATGACCGGCGGCAAGTACACGACCGCGCGCAGCCTCGCCGGTCGCGTCGTCGATCACGTCGCCTCCCGGCTCGACGCTGCCGGGCGCACGCGGCCGGGCGACACCGCGACGGCGCCGCTGCCCGGGCGGCCAGGCGAGGCGACGGGACTGCCGATCGGCACCCGGGCGCTCGCGCCGGTGCGAGCCGACGTCGCCCACGCCATGCGCCACGAGTTCGCGCGCACGACGGCAGACGTGGTCTGGCGGCGCAGCGCGCTGTGGCTCGATCGCGGCGCGGCCCGCGCGGCTGCACCCCAGGTCGCCTCGTGGATGGCGCCGCTACTCGGCTGGGATGATGCACGACGCGATGCGGAGGCCACCGCGGTCGTCGCCGCGTGCGACGAGGAGGAACGATGGCTCGACGAAGCGTGAAGCGTGCCCCGGCGAAGCAGGGCGACCTGGTGCTCGCCCTCGACGAAGGAACAACCGGCGCGACCGCGCTCGTGCTGGACCGCGCCGGGCGCGTGCAGGGCCGAGGCTATCGAGAGTTTCCGCAGCACTACCCGCAGCCCGGCTGGGTCGAGCACGACCCCGACGACCTGACCGGCGCGACGTTCGCCGCGGCGCACACCGCCCTGGCCGCGGCCGGGCTCGGCGCGCGTGCCGCCATCGCCCGGCGCATCGCCGCGATCGGGATCACCAACCAGCGCGAGACCACCCTCGTGTGGGACCGGCGCACGGGCCGGCCGATCCACCGCGCGATCGTGTGGCAGTGCCGGCGCACGGCCGCGCTGTGCGCGACTTTGAAGCATGCCGGCCACGAGCCGCTCGTCCGGCGGCGCACCGGGCTGGTGCTCGATCCCTACTTCTCGGGCACCAAGCTGACCTGGCTGCTCCGCCACGTGCGAGGGGCGGCGGGGCGCGCAGCGCGCGGCGAACTGGCGTTCGGCACCGTCGACTCGTGGCTCCTGTGGAACATGACTGGCGGGCGCGTGCACGCGACCGATCCGACGAACGCGTCGCGCACACTGCTGTACCGCAGCGATCGCCTCGATCGCCTGGGCTTCGACGACGCGCTGCTCGACCTGTTCCACGTACCGCGCGCCCTGCTGCCCGAGGTGCGCCCGTCCGCCGGCCCGTTCGGGGAGACGCGCGGCGTGCCCGGCCTGCCCGACGGCATCCCTATTCTCGGCGTCGCCGGCGACCAGCAGGCCGCGCTCTACGGACAGGGCTGCACGACGCCCGGCGCGATCAAGAACACGTACGGCACCGGGTGCTTCCTGATGGCATTCACGGGAACGCAGCGTGTGCCGTCGAAGCACGGCCTGTTGACGACCGTGGCCTGCGCCGAGGACGGCTCGCCCGCCTACGCACTGGAAGGCGCCGTGTTCATCGCCGGCGCGGCAGTGCAGTGGCTGCGCGACGCGATGGGCGTCGTCGTGACCGCCGCCGAGACCGAGGCGTTGGCGCGCTCCGTTCCGGACTCGGCGGGCACCGTGTTCGTGCCCGCGTTCGTGGGCCTGGGCGCGCCGCACTGGGATGCCGAGGCACGCGGGGCCTGGCTCGGCCTCACCCGCGGCGCCGGTCGCGCGCACCTGGTGCGGGCCGTGCTCGAGGCGATCGCCTGGCAGGCACGCGACGTGGTCGAGGCGATGGCCAAGGACGGCCTACCGCGCGGACGCACGCTGCGCGTCGACGGCGGCGCGACCGCGAACGGCTTCCTCATGCAGATGCAGGCTGATGCGCTGGGCGTGCCGGTCGTGCGCCCGCACATGATCGAGACGACGGCGCTGGGCGCGGGGCTGCTCGCGGCGAGGGCGCTGGGCTGGCGCGCGGCGGGACGCGAGGCACGGGCGGCAGATCGCACGTTCAAGCCACGCGTGGGGCGGGCTGCAGTGCGCGAGCGAGCCGAGGCGGCAGCGCGCTGGACGGCGGCGATCGCCGCGGTGCGGGGCATGGCGCGATGACTGTCGATCCCACCGACACCGAGATCGAGGCCATCGTCCGGGCCATGCGGGTCATTGCAGTGCTCGGCATGAAGGACGAATCGCGCAGCGGCGAGCCCGCACTCAAGATCCCGCGCATGCTGGTCGAGCGCGGGTTCGAGGTGATCCCGGTCAATCCCACCATCGAGAGCGCGCTGGGCCGCCGCGCGTACGCAAGCATCGCCGACGTCGACATCCCATTCGACC
>JANOEH010000187.1:0-7946 GCA_031413115.1 Candidatus Eiseniibacteriota bacterium
CCGCACCCGTGTGCGACGGATGCGGCCCTGCCAGTCGACTCTTTCCACGACCCGTGGGGGACGGCTTGGGCAGGCTGCTAGTTACCGCCACCCTGCGGCTTCAAGACCGCGGCCATCACGTTGTCGAGGTTGAAGCTGCCCGGCTTCTGCCGCGGCGGGAACTCCTTGAAGCTCTGCAACCACCGCCCGACGAATGCCCCCGCGGGGGCAAACAGGAACATGTGCTCCGCGAACCAGCGGCCGTAGTCCATCCCGATCTCCTGTGCGAGCTCGAACGGATCCATGCGCAGGTTGGTCAGGATCGGGGCGCGTAGCACCTCGAACGGCATGATCCAGACGTGGAGGCCGTGGGCCGGCTGCTTGAGGAACGAGATCTTCCAGTTGTCGTAGCGCAGCGCGGCGACGCTGCCATCGTCGGTCCAGTAGATGAAGTCCCGGCGCGGCCACGCGGCCTCACCCTTGAACGCAGGCATGAGGTTGTAGCTGTCGAGGTGCACCTTGTAGTCGCGGCCGATGGCCTTGTGTCCCTTGAGCAGCTTCTCGGCGACATCCGGCTCGCCGGCGGCGGCGAGGAGCGTCGCGCACATGTCCTCGTGCGCCCCGATCTCGTTGATCACCGTGCCGGGCTTGAGGACCCCGGGCCAGCGCATCATGCAGGGGACGCGGTAACCGCCCTCCCACGGCGTGTTCTTTTCGCCGCGAAACATCGTCGTGCCGCCGTCGGGCCAGGTGAAGGCTTCGGCCCCGTTGTCGGTGGAGTACATGACGATCGTCTTCTCGTCGAGGCCCAGCTCCTTCAGCTTGTCGAGCATCTCGCCGACCTGGCGATCGTGCTCGACCATCCCGTCGGCATAGATCCCAAGGCCGGTCTTGCCCGCCACGCCTTCCTTCAGGTGCGTGAAGACGTGCATCTTGGTCGAGTTCCACCACAGGAAGAACGGCTTGTCCGCCTTCTTGGCGCGCTCCATGAAATCGAGGGCCTTGGCGCTGACCTCTTCGTCGATGGTCTCCATCCGCTTCTTGGTCAGCGGACCGGTGTCCGTCATGCGACCGTCAGCGAAGCTGTGGATGACGCCGCGCGGACCGAAGTTCTTCTTGAAGTTCGGGAAGTCCTTCTCCTTCGGATAGTCGGGATGCTCCGGCTCTTCCTCGGCATTCAGGTGGTAGAGGTTGCCGAAGAACTCGTCGAAGCCGTGATTCGTCGGTAGCATCTCATCGCGATCGCCGAGGTGGTTCTTGCCGAACTGTCCCGTCATGTAGCCGTGGTTCTTGAGCAGGCCCGCGATGGTCGGGTCCTCGATCTTCATCCCTTCGGGGGCGCCGGGCAGCCCGACCTTGGTGAGGCCGGTGCGGATCGGCGACTGTCCGGTGATGAACGCGGCACGACCGGCGGTGCAGCTCTGCTGTCCGTACCAGTCGGTGAACAGCGCGCCTTCGCTCGCGATGCGATCGATGTTCGGCGTCTTGTAACCCATCATGCCGCGGTTGTAGGCGCTGACGTTGAACTGGCCGATGTCATCGCCCCAGAGAATGAGGATGTTCGGCTTCTTGCCGGGTGTGGCCATGCGAAACTCCTGAGGTGGCGAGGGTCATTGAGTGAGGGAGGCGAAACCGCGGTGGTGGTTCGCGCGGCAGACGGGGAATCTAGCAGCTTGCCGGATGAATTGCGTCATCGAGGCGACAATGCGATGGCCGCCGTGCCGTGTCCTCAGCCCACCAGTGGCCGGTTGAGTTCCGTGCGCCAGACGGTCGGATCGGGGCCTGATTCCTGGCCCTGCACGTAGCGTTCTCACAGGTTCGGCGCGACCGTGTGTCCCTGCTCGTTGATCCACGCGTTGAACTCGCCCCACGCGGTGGCGAGCCCTTCGTAGGGACCGCGATGGACGGCGCGCGCGACGCGGGCGGCCGGCAGGTCGCCGGCGATGAGGCGCCCGACCGGTGTCACCGGCGCCGAGACGGGAACACCCACCTCGAAGTCGAAAGTTTCGTGGTCCAGGAGCCGATGATGGGAGAAGACGACGTCCGTGGGCCCGATCCCCTGCGCGGCGGCGGCAGTCATCACTTCGCCGATGGCGGCGCGCATCACGTCCTGGATTTCAGCGCGGGGAATCGTCAGCTGGATGACCGCGACCGACTGGGCCGGAAGGTCGAGGATCTGTGGAGTCTCGAGCATGGGTGGAAGTCTCCATTTCGGGGGAAAAGGACTCCAACGGCACGTTCAGACGTAGCGCGGCCATCCTGGCTGCCCGGCCGCTCCCGCGAAACGTCAGGAAATCCCCCGATTCGGGGGCGCCGGTTGACGCGGCCGCGGGCAATCCCTAGCGTCAGGGTTCGGCCCGGAGCGCCCGGGGGTGCGTCGCCACAGGGGAGGTGGAATGAGGGTTCGTTCCTGGAGGGTCGGGCAGGTCCTTGGCGCGCTGCTTCTCATCGTGTCCGTGGCCACTTCCGGACAGTCCATCGCCGCACCGGCCGCACCCGCCGAGTCGGACGCCCCGGTCGCCGTGCCCGCTTCGCCGAAGGACCCCCTCCGCGAACTCGCCGTCACCCTGCGACACCTCGCTCCCGGCCTTGATCCGCGTGCCATCGAGCGCGCGCTCGACGCGGCTTGGCTGGCGCGCGCCCAGGGCGTCGAGGTGCGCTCGAGCCTCCTCACCGTGATCGACTACACGCGTCCATCGTGGCAACCGCGACTGTGGGTGTTCGACACGGCGATGCCCCGCCTGCTGTTCTGCGATCGGGTCGCGCACGGTGCGAACACGGGCGAGGCCTGGGCGCAGCACTTCTCGAACCGCATCGGCAGTCGGCAGACGAGCCTGGGCCTGTTCCTCACGGGCGATCCTTACGTGGGAGACAATGGGTATTCGCTGCGCCTCCTCGGTCTCGATCGCGAGCTCAACTCGCACGCGTTCGAGCGCGCCGTCGTGATGCACGGCGCGCCGTACGTGAGCGACGCGTTCGTCCGCGAGCACGGGCGCATCGGTCGCTCGTGGGGCTGCCCCGCGGTGTCGAAGGAGCTGGCCAAGCCGCTGATCGACACGATCCGGGGCGGGAGCCTGGTGTACGCGTACTACGAGACCGCGGCCTCCGCGAAGCACACCGCCCCCCACGGGGAAGAATAAGGCGTCCGGACTTTCGGTCCCGCCGACGGATCTCTGCTGAAGAGCTTTCGAACGCCCCCGCGCAGTCTGATCCGCCCTTGACTGACTCAGCCAATGGCTTACAATCGACGCGTCCGGATCCTCTCGGATGAGGCGAAGAGTCGTGCAAACGAGCGGAAGCATGGCACCACGTTCGAGAAAGCCGCGGCGCTCTTCATGTCGGGAGTCGACTATCTCGAGACCTTCGATGACGCGCATTCCGATCTTGAGGATCGCTTCCTCGCCACGGGGCCGATCGCCCGGGGCCTCGTCCTGATCGTCTGGACGGAACCGGAGGACGACAGGATTCGCATCGTCAGTGCACGCTGGGCAACGAAACGCGAGCGCATAGTCTACGAATCGAAAGTGAGGGACCTGTCATGACGTCGATTCCTGAACTCACGCGTGCCCGGCTCGCGCGAGCGATTCCCGCGCGCGTACGCCGGCGGCTCATGCTCGGTCAGTTCGACTCGGGCGAAGACGTCGCCGCACTCCGGCACTTTGTCGGCCTGACCCAGATTCAGTTCGCGAAGGCCATGGGGATCAGCGTGCATACGCTCAGGAACTGGGAACAGGGCCGTCGACGGCCCGAGGGTCCCGCCCTGGCACTCCTGCGCATCGCCGCACGGCACCCGCGAATCATTCGCCAGAACATCGAGTCCGCAGCATGACCTCGCGCGCCACCGGCACGTTCACCGTCGCGATGAAACCGCTGTCGGATCCGGACGAGACTCCGGGCACGAAGCTCGGCCGGATGTCGCTCGCGAAGACGTTTGCGGGCGACCTGGTCGCCACGAGCGCGGGCGAGATGCTGACCGCGATGACGGAAACGAAGGGCTCGGCCGGCTACGTCGCGATCGAGCGCGTGACCGGCACACTGGCCGGGCGCGCCGGCAGCTTCGTGTTCCAGCACTCCTCGGTGATGGATCGCGGCGTGCCCACGCAGTCGATCCGTGTCGTGCCCGATTCGGGCTCCGGAGCGCTGGTCGGGCTCGTGGGATCGTTCGTCATCGAAATGGTGGAGAAGCAGCACTTCTACGTGTTCGAGTACACGTTGCCCGACTGACGTCAGGTCAGACGTGCCCGACCCACTGCTCGAGGATCGACGCGAACGCGCCCTCCTGTGCCTCGATGGTCCTCACGCTTCGGAGTCATCGACGACTTCGCACTCCCAGCCGTCGTAGTTCCCGCCGTGGCGGGCGGCGAGGTGGAACAGCGGGAGTGTCACGTCGTCGATCGTCTCGTAGCCGGGGACGTCGCTGCGCCACACCTGGGCGCCGTGGTCGGGCAGGTCGGCCTCGGGCTCGATCACGACGCGGACGGCGTAGCCCAGCTCCGCGGCATCGGCGACGAACGAATCGCGCTGTGCAGCGTCGGCGAAGTAGGCCCAGTGGTCGATTTCGCGCGGCTCGGTGAGCGCGTCGCCGCCCTCCTCGAGCGACTCGCAGACGCGGCGGTTCTGGATGCGCTGCCGGTCCTCGTCGCCGGGGGCGAGGTAGCCCAGGTAGGTCGACCAGTCGGCATCGATGCGCGTGTCGGCGTCGTAGTCGTAGGCGGGGAACCCCTGCATCGCCTCGTCGACGCGCGACTTCCAGCCCTCGGCGGCGGACGTGTAGAAGTAGAAGTCGCGCGCGCCTGCGGTCGTGCAGCGGCCCACGTAGCCGGTGTGCGGGCCGACCAGCGTGCTGTCGAGCGAGTCCTCGATCATCGCCAGGGTCTTCGCCTCGCTGCCGCTCGAGAGCCCCTCGGCGGTGGCGTCGTTGAGCACCACGCGCACGTAGCCGAGATAGGGCAGGCTCGCCGAGGGTGCGAACTCCTGTGCGCCCAGGTCGATGAACGTCGAAGCGGGTCGATCGTCGATGCGGCAGAAGTAGAAATCCCAGTCGTCGGTCATCGGCGCCTCCCGGGCCATCCTAGTCCGGGTGAGGCGTTCGTTCCACCCCGGCTCGAGCCGATCGTGAACTCGGCCCCGACCGGAATCATGTGGAGGCGGTGGGCGAGGGCCATGGAAGCCCCGTTCGTCCACTCGGTGCTGTAGCAGGGGACCCGGCCCTCGCGCCAGGCCTGCTCCGCCCAGGCGGCCACGACTGCGGCGCCAGTGCCGCGCCCGCGGTGCGCCTCGAGCGTGTCGACGCCGGCCTCGAGCGCGAATCGCGAACGGCGGATGGTCCGGCAGATCGACACGGCCTTGCCGTCGACGAGCCGTGCGGCGCACGGCACGAGCGCGAGGAGATGTCGCCGCGTATGCGGGAACGAGTCGGCGAGCGTGTGGCGTCGCGCGGCGTCGAGAAGCACGACGTCCGGATCCTGCGGCAGGCCACGCGGCACCCGATAGATCGGGCCACTCGTGCGGGCGGCCCCGTCGCCCCACGTCGCGGCGAGCGCCTCGGCGGCATCGGCGAGTTGTTCGGGCGATTCGAACAGCGCGTCCGACAGGGCCTCGAGCACGGCCGTCGCGTGCTCGACGCGCTCGGGGGACACGTCGTGGCGAAATGCGTAGACGAGCCGGTCCGCGCCCAGGCACGCGTACAGGCTGGGCGCGTTCTGGTCGTCCGGATCCTCGGGCAGATTCTCGCCCACGAGGCGTCCCGCGGCGTCGAGCCGGTAGCGCAGCTCGATCCGCTGGCGCAGCAGGATCTGGTCGATCGAGGCGGGGTCGACTGTGGTCATGCGCGCGGCATTGCCAGCTTCCACCCGAGCCAGCCCATCGGCAGGTACGCCCCGACCAGGTCGAGCCCGATGAACCACGTCGGCGCGGGCAGCATGAACGCGGCGGCGATGCCCCCGCACAGGAACGCGACGCCGATGCCGAGCGCGACCGCGAGCTTCTGCGAAGCGGCGATCCAGGCCGCCGCGAACGCGCCGGCGAGCGTGCCCACGGCGTGGGCGAGGAACGGGGGGAGGAAGTGCACCGGCTGGAACAGGTGCATGCCGGCCTTCAGGCTCTCCATGTTCGACGTGTCGACCCCGGGCGGCGGGGGCACGACGGATCCGCCGGCCACGATGATGCCCATGTTGACGAGGCTGCCGACGACGAGGCCGGCGAGCACCGCGAGGACGTTGCGCAGGATCGGGTTCATGTCCGGTCTCCGGTCGGGGGAGCGGGTTCGGGTCGAACCAACGAAGGGTGGAACCATAGCACTCGTGGAACCCGGGGCCGAAGGTGCTAGTCTCGGGCGCAACCGATCGTTCCGTACCGCACTCCAACCAACGGGTGGTGCTCCATGGGCGACAAGTCCCCGAAGTCGAAGGAACGCGAGAAGAAGCAGCAGGCGGCGCAGAAGAACCAGAAGCAGAACGCGGCCAAGACCAAGTCGGCGCCGCCGTCGGCCAAGCCGGGCAAGGGCGGCAAGTAGGATCCTGCCGCGGGAGGGGGGAGTCCGCCCGGATTCCCCCGAAACCCCCCTCCCCGCAAGGGGATTGACAGCCCCGCCGCAGGACCGCTAGTTTCGTGTCTGACCGGTAGACGGCCGGTGCGACTCCGTAGTGTTCATCCCCTCCGATCCCTTCTTTCCAGCACCCCGAACGGAGCAGGAATAGCTCGAAATCCGGGCGGTTTTCCGGATTACGGTCCCGCACCCCACCCGAAACCGATCCACGGATCCACGGCTCGCCACCCGGCGAGCTTCCCGGGAAGACGGCCCGGACCCTCCCCGATTCACCTGCGCCCGTCCCGCGGGCCCCGGTGAGCCGGCGGACCCCCAAAGGAGCAAGTCCGCACATGGACATCATGGAACTCAAGGGCAAGACCATCTCCGAGCTGTTGTCGGTGGC
This sequence comes from Candidatus Eiseniibacteriota bacterium, assembly GCA_031413115.1. Taxonomy (GTDB): domain Bacteria; phylum Eisenbacteria; class RBG-16-71-46; order RBG-16-71-46; family DASYSL01; genus JANPEF01. The sequence continues at coordinate 6,912 of JANOEH010000187.1, forward strand.
CCAGGAACTCGATCTGCAGGGCACCAGCGGCATGCGCAAGCAGGAACTGATCTTCAAGATCCTCGAGGCGCAGACCGAGAAGAGCGGCCTGATCTTCGCCGAGGGCGTGCTCGAGATCCTGCCCGAGGGCTACGGCTTCCTGCGTTCGCCCGACTACAACTACCTGCCCGGTCCGGACGACATCTACGTCTCGCCGAGCCAGATCAAGCGCTTCGACCTGCGCACCGGTGACACCATCTCGGGCCAGGTGCGCCCGCCCAAGGAAGGGGAGCGCTACTTCGCGCTGCTGCGCGTCGAGGCGATCAACTTCGAGAGCCCCGAGGTGGCGAAGGAGAAGATCCTCTTCGACAACCTGACGCCGCTCTATCCGCAGGAGAAGCTGAACCTCGAGACCAAGGCGCGCGCCATCGAGACGCGCATCATCGACCTCGTGGCCCCGATCGGGAAGGGCCAGCGCGGGCTGATCGTCGCGCCGCCGCGCACGGGCAAGACGATGATCCTGCAGGCGCTCGCGAACGCGGTCACCACGAACCACCCCGAGATCGTCCTCATCGTGCTGCTCATCGACGAGCGGCCCGAGGAGGTGACCGACATGCAGCGTTCCGTCCACGGCGAGGTCATCTCCTCGACCTTCGACGAGCCCGCCGACCGCCACGTGCAGGTGGCCGAGATGGTGCTCGAGAAGGCGAAGCGGCTGGTCGAGCACAAGAAGGACGTGGTGATCCTGCTCGACTCGATCACGCGCCTGGCGCGCGCCTACAACACGATCGTGCCGCCCTCGGGCAAGGTGCTCTCGGGCGGCGTCGACTCGAACGCGCTGCAGCGGCCGAAGCGCTTCTTCGGCGCGGCGCGCAACGTCGAGGAGGGCGGCAGCCTCACGATCATCGCGACCGCGCTCGTCGAGACCGGCTCGCGGATGGACGAGGTGATCTTCGAGGAGTTCAAGGGCACCGGTAACGCCGAGATCGTGCTGGACCGCAAGCTCACCGACAAGCGCATCTTCCCCTCGCTCGACCTCAACCGCTCGGGCACCCG
>JANOEH010000188.1:0-21298 GCA_031413115.1 Candidatus Eiseniibacteriota bacterium
CTCGACCTGGCGCGCCGCCTCGTGCACGCGCCCCTCGAGCCCGCGCGCCTCGGCCGCGGCGAAGATCATCTCGACCACGACAGGCAAGCGCTCCTCGGCAAAGAACATGTGCTCGGTGCGACACAGGCCGATGCCCTCGGCGCCGAACGAGCGCGCCTTCTTCGCGTCGCGCGGGATGTCGGCGTTGGCGCGCACGCGCAGGCGTCGCACCTCGTCGGCCCACGTGAGAAAGCGCGCGAACTCCGGCGTGAGCGCCGCCTCGATCGTTGGCACCGCGCCGTCGTAGATCAGGCCACGCGCACCGTCGAGCGAGATCACGTCACCCTCGTCGATCGTGTGGGCGCCGGTGACGAAGCGCTTCGCCCGTTCCTCGACCGTGATCGCCGAGGCGCCGGCGACGCAGCACTTGCCCATGCCGCGGGCGACGACGGCCGCGTGGGAGGTCATGCCGCCCGTTGCCGTCAGAATGCCCTCGGCCACCGCCATGCCGTGGATGTCGTCAGGCACCGTCTCCTGGCGCACGAGGATCACCTTCTCCCCGCGCGCGGTCCACTCGACGGCATCGTCGGCGGTGAACACCGCGCGCCCCACGGCGGCGCCCGGCGAGGCGGCCAGGCCCGACGCCAGCGGATCGGGCGCGGCCGCGGGATCGACCCGACGGTGCAGCAGCTGCTCGAGACTGTCGGCGGGCACGCGCAGCAACGCTTCGTCGCGCGTCAGCAGGCCCTCGTCGACCATCTCGACCGCGATGCGCACGGCGGCGGCGCCGGTGCGCTTGCCGGTGCGCGTCTGCAGCAGGTAGAGCTTCCCCTCCTGGATCGTGAACTCGAAATCCTGCACGTCGCGGTAGGTGCACTCGAGCCGCTGCGTGATGACCACCAGCTCGCGAAACGCACCGGGCATCTCGTGCTCGAGCTCGGCGATCGGCCGCGGCGTGCGGATGCCGGCAACCACGTCCTCGCCCTGCGCGTTCACCAGGTACTCGCCGTAGAAGCGATTCTCGCCGGTCGCGGGATCGCGCGTGAATCCGACGCCCGTCGCCGAAGTCGGACCGCGGTTGCCGAACACCATCGCCTGCACGGTGACCGCGGTGCCCAGGTCGTCGGGGATGCGGTGCAGCCGTCGATACGTGATGGCGCGATCGCCCATCCACGAGCGAAACACCGCGTCGCGAGCGAGGCGCAGCTGGGTGAGCGGATCCTGCGGAAACGGATGACCGGTGTGGCGACGCACCGCGGCGGCATACGCCTGGGCGAGCGCGGCGAGGTCGGTCGCGGCCAGATCGGCGTCGCTCACGACGCGGCGCTTGTTCTTGAGCGCGGCGAGCGGCTCCGCGAACGCCTCGTGCGGCACGTCGAGTACGACCATCCCGAACATGTGGAGGAAGCGACGGTAGCAGTCGTAGGCGAAGCGCGCGTCACCCGTGCCGGCGGCGAGACCCTCGACCGCGCGATCGTTGAGGCCCAGGTTGAGGATGGTGTCCATCATCCCGGGCATGGACACGGCCGCGCCCGAGCGCACGGCGACGAGCAGCGGATCTCCGGGATCGCCCAGGCGCTTGCCGAGCGACGCCTCGAGCTGCGCCAGCGCAACCTGCATCCCGTCCTCGAAGCCCTCGGGCAGCCCGCCCGTGCGGGCGCCAAAGGCGCGCGAGGCTTCGGTCGTGATGGTGAATCCGGGGGGAACCGGAATGCCGGCCCGCGACATGTCCGCGAGGCCGGCGCCCTTGCCCCCGAGCAGGTCGCGGAGGCTCCCATCGCCCTCCGCGGTCCCGTTGCCGAAATGAAAGAACCACCGGGACGCCGCCGCCGATCCGGTGGTCGACGTCGTCTCACGACGGGTCATCGGTCCTCCGTTCGTCCTCCGCTCAGCGCGGCGGACGCTGGAACTGTGAGTCGGCGACTCCCTTGTTCACCGACATGGACGTGACCGCATCCTCGATCAGCTTTTGTCCGTGCGCCTGGCGCTCGGTGCGGTACGGCACCATCAGGCCGTCCACCGTGCGGAAGTCGGAGTACAGGCGGGCCATCGGCACCTTGTCGCCGCCGAACATCGACGGCTCCTCCTGCTCGAGGCGCAGCAGCAGGCCCGATCCCCTGGCGAACGACAGCCTTGCCATCGCCTCGGAATCGACCACCTGCACGACGTCGACCGCCTCGGCGCCGACCTTGCCCTCGCCCACCCAGCCGACCTGCACGTCGCCGCCGGCGAGCCGCACCAGCAACGGCAGCACCTGCGTCTTCACGCCGCTGCGCATGGCCTGCATCTGTTCGGCGTCGAGCTCCCGGATCTGGCTGCCGTCCGAGGCCCAGCCCTTCTCACCGTTGAGAACCTGCACGCCGCTCTGCCCGAACATGGTCATCTCGATCCGACTCTGGCTCGGCAGGCGCACGACCACCATCATCTGCCCGTCGATCGCGCCGTTCGGCGTCGTCACGCTCATCTTCATGCGGGTCGAGACGTCCTTCACCGCGCGCAACCTTGCCCCACCGCCGTGGGCCTTGACCGCACGGGCGACGATCGCCTTCGCGCGGGCGGTGGCCTCGGGGGTCAGGACCGCGGTCGGAACCACCTGGGCCGGGCGACTCTGCGGGATCGCGCCGGTCGGCGAGCGGTAGTCGAGCACCTCGACCGTGCCGAAGCGCTCGAGCTGCGCCTGGACGGAATCGGCCGTGCTGACCGCCACGATCGCCACGTTTTCGCTGCGCAGGTACTTCTGCGCGACGTCCTTCACCGAGGCCGGAGTGACGGTGGCCACGCGCTCGGCGTAGCGATCGAAGTAGTCGGTGCCGAGGTCATAGAAGTCGATCGCGGCCCACTGCGCGGCCAGGCCCTCGGCGGTCTGCGTGCCGAAGGGCAGCGCGTCGACGAGGAAGTGCCTGGCATCCTCGACCTCCTTCGCCGTGGCGCCCTCGGCCTTGAAGTCCCTGATCGTGCCCAGCACCAGGTCGAGCATCGGCCCGACCGAGGCGTTCTTGGTGAACGTCGAGGCGTAGAATGCGCCCTTGTCCATGCCCAGGTCGAAGCTGGAGCTCGCCGAGTAGGTGAGCCCGCCCTTCGCCCGCGCATTCTGCTGCAACCGCGACGAGAATCCGCCCCCGCCCAGGATGTAATTCATCACCTGCAGCGAGTAGAAATCTGGCGTACGGCGGTTCGTGCCCTCGAAGCCGACGCGCAGCTCGGCCTGCGTCACGCCGGGCTTGTCGAGCAGGCGGATGCGATTCGCCGTGGGCACCGGCAGTGCCGGGCCGGGCCGCGACGGCGGCTCGCCCTTGTCCATCTCGCGGAACTGGGCCTCGATGTCGGACATCACCTGCGTGGGATCGACGTCCCCGACGACGACCAGCAGGCACAGGTTCGAGCGGAAGTACGTGTCGTGGAAGCGCGTCATGTCCTCGCGCGTGATCGCCTGCACCGAGCCGGCGTCGCCGACCGTCGGCCGCGCGTACGGATGCTCCCCGTAGACGAGTGCCGCCGCGTGTTCGCTCGCGACCGCCGCATTCTGGTCGCGCGACTGCTGGATCGCTCCGAGCACCTGGCTGCGCTGGCGCTCGACCTCGTCGCTCGGGAAGGTCGGCTGGAGCACGACTTTCGCCAGCAGGTCAAGCCCGGTGCGCCAGTCGCGGGAGAGGAACTGCGCCGTCACCACCGAGTAGTCGCGGGTCGACGACGCGGCCCAGTCCGCACCGAGGGCGTCGAGCCCGGCGGAGACCGCCTTCGCATCCATGTCGGCCGCACCCTGGCGCAGCGTCTGCATCGTCAGGTTGGCCAGCCCTGCCTTCTCGGCGGGCTCGTTCGCCGATCCGGCGCGCACCATGAAGCGGTAGTGGACGAGCGGCAGGCGATGATCCTCGAGAATGTACACCTTGAGCTGGTTCTTGAGCTGCCGCTCCAGCGGCTTGGGGACCACGTACGCGGGCGCGGCGCCCGCGGCCGGGGCGGCGACGGCGGCCGGCGGCACGGCGAAGAGCGTCGCGGCGACGGCCAGCGCACTCAGCCCGCGGCGGGCGTTCACGACGGCCTCCGCGTCTGCGCCTGCGGCACGACCCACACCACGGTCCGGTTCTCCTTCATCAGGTACTTCGCGGCCACGCGACGGATATCCTCCTTGGTCACCGCGCGCAGGCGCGTGGTGCGCCGGGCCGCGGCGGCCGGATCGCCGGTGATGAGCGCGGCATTCCCCACGGCGATCGCCCGGTCCTGGATCTGCTCGAGCCCGAAGACGAACTGCGCCTCGAGCTGGTTCTTCACCTTCGTCAGCTCCTCGTCGGTCACGTCCTCGGTCGCCATGCGGTCGAACTCGGCGAAGAACGTGGCTTCGAGCGAGTCGCGGTCGCGGCCGGGATTCAACGCCGCGAACGCGTAGCACAGCGAGACGTCCTTGCGCGGGAACGCGACGCCGGCCGCAAACAGCGCCGACTGGTCCTCGTACACGAGCTTGCGATAGAGCCGCGACGACTGGCCATTGGACAGGAGGTTGGTGATCACCTCGATGACGGTCGCATCGGCGCTCGAGTCGGGCGGCACCTTGAACCCGCCGAGCAGGATCGGCAGCTGCACCTCGGTCTCGAGCACCGCACGGCGCTCGCCGCGCTGCGGCACCTCGCCCACGGGCACGCGCGGCGCGGGCGCACCGGCCTTCTTGCCCTTGAAGTACTTCTCCACCAGCTTGAGGTTCGCCTCGTGGCTGGTCGGTCCGGCGATCACGACCGTCGCCTTGTCCGGCGCGTAGTGGATCGCGTAGTAGTCCTTGCAGTCCTCGAGCGTGATCGCGTCGAGATCCCGCATCCAGCCGACCGTCGGCCAGCCATAGGGATGGCTGTCGTACGCCAGCGACGACAGAAGCTCGGCGCCCTTGCCGATCGGCGAGTTGTCCGTGCGGAAGCGCCGCTCCTCCTTGACCACCGCGCGCTCCGACTTGAGGTGCTCCTCGGTCAGGCTCAGGTTCGTCATGCGATCGGCCTCGAGGCGGGCGGCCAGCTCGAGCTGATCGGGCGGCAGGGCCTGCCAGTAGGCGGTCACGTCCCACGTGGTGAACGCGTTGTTGACGCCGCCGACGGCCTGGATGAGACGCGCATGCTCTTCGGCGCCGACCTTCTTCGTCCCCTTGAACATCAGGTGCTCGAACAGGTGGGAGATCCCCGTGATCCCGGGCCGCTCGTTGCGCGACCCCGTGTCGTACCACACCTGGAGCGTGGCCACGGCCGCCTTGGGGTCGGTGAGCGACAGGATGCGCAGTCCGTTGGACAGGCGCGACTCCTGCGGGGTGACGAGTGCGGCGACGGATTCCTCGGCGAACGCCGCGGGCGCGAGCGGCCACGCAGCGAGGGCCAGGGCGACGATGGATGCGGCGCGCGCAAGACGCGCACCCGGACGACGGTTCATCCTCGGACCTCCATGAGCGAACGGACGGCGAATGCCGCGCCTGGATTGCTGCCAACGATTCATCGGGTCACCACGACGCGCAGGGTGCGCGATGGAGCGGGGGATTCGGGCGCCGCGAGGCGAAGCCAGTAGACGCCCGGTGCGGCCGGCCTCCCGGCACCCTCGCCGCGCCAGGTGACGCTGGCGCCGGTGCTGGCATCGCCCTCGAAGAGGCGCGCGACATGGCGGCCGCGAGCGTCGAACGCGTCGAGCGCGACGCGGCCCGGCCCGGCGAAGCGCACCACCGCGCCCGCGCCGAGCGGGAAAGGATTCGGGCCGGCGACGAGCGCGATGCCCCCGCCGGACAGGTCCAGGGCGGCCGGCGGCGCGACATCAATCGTGCTCGGCGTCCACGCCAGCGCGCCGGTCATCTGGATCAGCCCCCAGCCGATATCCGGGTCGGGCGTGGCGGCGCCGAGCGCGGTCTCGCGAATCGCCTCGCGCACGGCGAACGGATCCCACGTCGGGTGTGCCTCGAGGAGGAGCGCGGCCATCCCGGCGGTGAGCGGCGTCGAGAACGAGGTGCCGCTGACGCGGCCGTAGTTGACGTTGTCGGTGAACAGCGGAACGTAGACGCGGCGGCCCATCGCCGTGACGTCGGGCTTGATCCGGCCGTCCGCCGTCGGGCCCGGCGAGGAGAACGACGTGACGACATTGAACGAGTCGACCGCACCCGCCGAGATCACGGTGTCGGCGTCGGCCGGCGCGAGCAGGTCGTTCCACGCCGAGCCGCGCTCGTTGCCGTTCGCCGTGACGACGACGATGCCGCGGCGCATCGCCATCGCCGCGGCCCGCGTGACGATCGTCGTCTTTCCGTCCATGTCCGCGTGGCCGTACGACGGGAAGGGAGGATCGAAACTGAAGTACCCGAGGCTCGAGGAAATCACGTCGGCGCCCAGGCTGTCCGCCCACTCGGCGCCGAACTGCCAGTAATCCATTTCGACCGGCGTCTCGGTCGCCACGTCCTCGGTCTTCCCCAGGGCGACCGCTGCCCCGAAAGCGCCGCCGACGAACGTGCCGGTCTTGAGGCCCGCGATGCACGCCAGCGTCATCGTGCCGTGCGTGCCGGCGCCGGCGGCATCCTGGCCGAGCTCGTCGTCCACGATGGTGTCGCCGTGCACGAAGTCGCGCGTGGCCACGATCGACAGGCCGCTGAACGCCACATGCGTGGTGCGGAAGCCGCTGTCGAGCACGCAGATCAGAACGCCGTTGCCGGTCCAGCCGGCCGCATGGGCTTCCGGCGCCTGCATCATCGACAGCTGCCTGAACGACGCGCCGTAGAACGCGGTGTCGCCCGGCGACTGCACGGTCACGGGGCGCCGACGGGCCCGCACGGCTCACCGCCGGGTCGACCTCGATGCCCTCGACCGGACGCAGCGCGCGGGCGCGCGCCACCGGCTCGATCGCGGCGACGAACGGCAGGCGGGCGAGCGCGGCGACGGCCGCGGCCGGGCCCTCGACGCTGACCGCATTGCGCCATCGGCTCGCGCCGCGCACCGCGAGGCCGCGCGCCTCGACCGCATGGACGTAGGGCGCGTGCACCGGCAGGTCGTCGGCTGTGAGGTCGCGCTCCGCACCCGCACCGCGCAGTGCGCGCCGCGCGAGCGCGCGCGCGGGGCGACGGCCGCGCTCGGCGGCGAGCGCCGACGGCGAGTGCTCCGCCCCGGCGCGATCGGCAAAGCGGATCCACGCGACGACCCGCGCCTCGGGTTGCGTCCGGGCGAGCATGGCCACGTCGGCAGCGACGACCGCGGCAAGGGCGGGCGCGCTCGCGGCGAACGCGGCGGCCAACGTGAGCAGGACGGCGATCCGGTGGAGGCGAGTCATCGGCGCGGCGCTCCCTCGAGGACGTCGGGTGCCGGCGTCGGGTCCGCGGCTCGCCACGCCGGATACGATCCGGCAGCGAGCGTACCCACGACGACATCACGGTGACTGAGCACGGGAGGCGAAGCGTGTTCCGCGAGTGCGGTGACCTCGGCCGGCGTGAGCAGGTCGAGAGAGGCAAGCCAGCCGATCGTCGCCGGGCCGGTGGCCCGTCGGGCGCCGTCGACGGCCTTGAGGACGATGCCGAGCCCGCGCTCGGGAACCCCGATGCATTGCAGGCCCTCGGCACCGGTCTTGGTGACCATGCGGCCCCCGGTCGCGCGCATGAAGTCGGTGCAGAAGCGCCGCGTGCCGGCCACCATGAAAGGCTCGTCCACCATCGCCGTGCGGATGCGCGCCAGCGCGCGCTCACGCGGCGTCACCCCCTCGGCGCGGGCGGCGGCGAACCCGGCCCAGGCGCGTGCCATGGCGAGCAGCGAGACCGCCGGGTTCGACGCGCTGCAGCCATCGACGGCGAACGGCGTGGTCGCCTCGTCGACGCCGCAGGCCTCGGCCATCGTCTTGCGCATGAGCCGCTGCAGCGGATGATCGGGGTGCGTGTAGCCGGCGACCGGCCAGCCCTCGCGCACGGCCAGCGCGACCATGGCGGCGTGCTTGCCGGAGCAGTTGTGGTAAAGCGCGGTGCGCTCGGCGGGATCGGCCTGGCGCAGGCGTTCGGCGGCGTCCCGGTCCTCGGGAAACTGGAAGCCGCACTCGAGGTCGGCGGGGCCGGCGCCCACGGCAGCGAGGATCTCACGCGCACCCACCACGTGCTCCCGCTCGCCGTTGTGGCTTGCGCACATCAGCGCCAGGTGGCGCTCGCTGAGCCCCAACGCGTCGAAGTGCCCGCGCTCGACCAGCGGCAGCGCCTGGAACGGTTTTGCCGAGGAACGCCAGAAGGTGACGCGATCGGGGCGTTCGGTTGCCGCGAGCACGCGACCCGTGTCATCGACGACCACTCCGTCGACCGCATGCGCGGACTCGAGGGTGCCGCCGCGCAGGACCTCCACTCGGATCGGCATCCTGGCGACGCTCAGCGACCGCGCGGCGAGCGCTCGACCGCGGTGACCGCGTCCTCGAAGATCTCGAGCGCGACCTGCGCCTGCTTGCGGGTGACGACCAGCGGTGGCGCCATGCGGATCGCCGACGGACCGCAGCCGAGGACGAGCACGCCGCGCCGGTAGCACTCGAGCTCGATCGCATCGCGCATCTCAGGCGCCTTGAGATTGGTGCCGGGCTTGCCCACGATTTCGATGCCGATCATGAGCCCGATCGCGTTCACCCAGCCGACGTGGTCGTGCCGCTCGACGATGCCGTTGAGTTCGCGGGCCATGAATGCGCCGACCGTGCGCGCGTTCTCCAGCAGCTCGCTCTCGATCAGGTTCATGGTCGCCAGCGCGGCGACGCACGAGATCGGGTTTCCGCCAAACGTGTTGCCGTGCGATCCCGGCGGCCAGTCCATGATGTCACGCGAAGCGACCGTCGCCCCGAGTGGCAGCCCGGAAGCGATGCCCTTGGCGATGGTGACGATGTCCGGCGACACGCCCGGCCAGTGCTCGAGGGCGAACCACTCGCCGGTGCGCCCCATGCCCGACTGCACCTCGTCGAAGATCATGAGGATGCCGTACTTCTTCGCCAGCGCCTGAAGCTTCTGGTGATAGCCCGGCGGCGGGATGATGTAGCCGCCCTCCCCCTGGATGGTCTCGACCACGATTGCCGCCGTGTCCTCCGGCGGGACGACCTTCTTGAAGACAACGTCCTCGATGTACGAGACGCAGGCGAAGTTGCAGCTCGGGAACTTGAGGTTGAACACGCAGCGCCGGCAGTCGGCGTACGGCACGTGCGTGACGCCCGGCATGGTCGGCGAGAAGCCCTTCTTCTGGATCGCCTTCGACGCGGTCAGCGCCAGCGATCCCATGGTGCGCCCGTGGAACGCGCCGATGAAGGCGATGAACTGCGACCGTCCGGTCTTGTAGCGCGCCAGCTTGATCGCGCACTCGACCGCCTCGGTCCCCGAGTTGGACAGGAATGTGCGCTTGGGTTTTTTCCCGGGCACGACCCTCGCCAGCCGTTCGGCGACCTCGATCTCCTGCGGGTAGTAGAAGTCGGTGCCGGACATGTGCAGGAACTTCGCGGCCTGCTTCTGGATCGCCTCGACCACGACCGGGTGCGCGTGGCCCGTGGCTCCCACGGCGATGCCGGCGTTCATGTCGAGGAACACGTTGCCGTCGACGTCGGTCAGCTCCACACCCTTGCCGTGGCTCACCACCAGCGGGTAGGCGCGCGTGTACGACGTCGAGATCGCGGCGTGGTCGCGCTTGACCCACGCGCGGGCCCTGGGGCCGGGCAACGGCCTCGACTTGATGTGGGGCGCCTTCGGCATGGGGGCACACTCCGGACGTGCGTTCGGCCCGCGCGGGGAATCCGGTCGGGCAAAGGTCGGCGGTGGCCGGGCGGCAGCGATCAGCTCAGCGAATGACGACGAAGTTGCCCTTGGCCGCGAAGCCCTCGCCGGACTCCATGTGGTAGACGTAGATCCCCGAGCTGATATCACTGCCGGCGCCGTTCTTCAGGTCCCAGTCGAGATTGCCCGTGGATGCGTCGTTCTTGTTCAGGTCGCGCACGAGGTCTCCAGCGACCGTGTAGACGCGTACGCGCACCACCGCCGGCAGGTTCTGGAACTGGATGCGTCCGCCGCCGGGCTCGTCCCAGCGCTCACTGGCGCGATATGGATTGGGCACCACGATCACGGACTCCACGTTCGGCTGGGCCGGCCCGGTCACGTACACCGGGCTGACCATCAGGTTGAGCGCCTTGTTGTTCAGGTTCGGGCACGATGTCGGATCGCCCGGCACATTGCAGCGCGCGTATGCGTCCAGTGTGTCGGGCACGAACATCTCCGCCACCTCGCGTCGCGTCTGGTCGATCGCGCCGTACACGATCGTGTAATAGGTCGCAAAGCCGTCGTGCGGTCCCGCAGCCGGGTAATCGGGACGTCCCGGCGGCTGTCCCGGCGGCACGAGCGCGAACACCGAGTCGCCCGGGGTGATGCAGCGGTTGAACTCGTCGTAGTCACGGCACACCTTGACCAAGTTTCCGGCCGAGTCCGGATCGACGAACTGCAGTGTGTCCTGATCGTCCGGAAAGTACCAGAGCAGCGTGTCCCGGCGCGAGTAGGTCGACGGGTTCGGCGTGCCGTCGGCCAGCGTGTCGCCGAGGCTGCGCCCGAACACGGCGAAGCGGCGGATCAACTCCATGTTCGTGGTGTCGCGCGTCGTCATCTGGCGATAAATGCGGTAGCCGCCGAAGTCGGGACGCAGTTCGGCATCCCGATCGCGCGCCCAGCGAATCGTGACCTTGCGGGACACCACACTGTCGGCGCCGGTCGACGAGGGAACGCCGGGGAAGGCACGGAACGAGATTGCCGGAAACGCCGACGCCCCCCCGGTTTCGCCGCGGCCGTCGGCCGCGCGCACCGGGGCGGCGCCGGACCCGGAAAATGCCGCGACGAGCGCGAGCAGGGCGACCACGAGCGCGAACGAACGCGCTCCGGCCGAGGTCATCGTCGTCAACGCCGGGCCCTCCAGGTATCGATCGCTTCGCCACCGTCGACGATGCGCGGAGCCGCCGAGCGCTCCGCCGGATACGCCCCGCGCATCGCGGCCGGAACCGGTTCCACGCCGAGGTTGCGCATCACCGACCGTACCACCTGTCGCGCCTGGTCGGGTTCGAAGATGTAGAGCGGGAAGCCGAACCACACGATCTCGCTTCCCGGCCCATTCTGATTGCCGTAGTAGTGCACGGCGTTGGGGAACCCGTCGCTGGGCGGAAGCATCAGCCGTGTCGGATCGTAGGCGCGGGCCTGCAGCAGGTACAGCGTGTCCATCACCGGGAAGAAGAGCGGCGGATCGGACGTGATCTGCAGAGGCTGGCTGATGAACCAGGTGTAGTTGTAGGAGCGGGCGTTGATGTCCGCGTTCGCTCCCCGGTACTGCCGCTGCGTCAGCCACGGCAGGTCGTTCCAGTGCTGCGCCGTGCGCTCCGCGCCGGCCCCGGGGCGATCGTCGATCCGCGGATCATGCGAGCGGTCTGTCATCGTCGCGGTCCCCTTGAACTGGGGCAGGTACGGGATCGCGCCGCGCATCTGCTGGTTTCTGGTGAGCGTCGTGCTCGGGCCCCCGGCAAGGCTGAGCTGCGAACGTAGATGCACGAAGTCGTACAGGAAGCATCCCGGGAACAGCACATCGGTTCTCGGGTTCTCGCCCGCGGTGTACGGTAGCGGAGGTACGCCACCGAAGCGGGTCCAGTAGCCGCTCACGATTGCGGGCACCATCCCCTCGCCGAGCAGCCACGCCTTTCCACCCTGGCGCAAGTAGACCGCAAACGTGTTGAGGCGATTCGCCGCGTTGATCTGGCGGATCGCCGTCGACGGGCTTGTGCTGGTGAACTTGGCGTCCGCACGGGCCGACGACGCGTTGTCGCAGTACCAGACCACGACCTGGTACTGCGACAACTTCTCCAGGTCGATGCCGTCGAGGTTGTAGAAGCGGTAATCGAGCGTGTCCGGTGCGAACTCCGAGAAGGAGCCGGGCACGGTGATGACGCCGGGCGTCCCCGAGCGCTGGAGCAGCGAATCGACGTATCCGCCTCGCGCGAAGTAGAACGTGTCCTGCTCCGCTTCCATCGGGTAGGTGCCGATGAGCCGGACGTTGCCTCCCACCGGCTGCCCGGCCACGAGGTCGCTCGAGATTCCGTACATGTCGTCGATGACGAGCAGCGGTTTGGCAAAGCTCGGCTTCACGATCGAGAGACGAATCGTGTAGAGCGAGATGAAGCCCAGGTTGTCGCGCGCCTCGAGGTAGAAGTAGTGCGTCGATGTGGAGTCGGTCGATCCTGTGAACGGACCCACGCGGGCCGACGTCTCGATCAGCGACCACGCGCTCCAGTGATAGACGTCCTCGTCGTTCTCGCGCGGCGTCTCATTCGAAATGTCCTGGCCTTCGATGTCGACGCACCAGCGATACCCGGTGATCACGGCGCCCGGCGGCGGCGTGGCGGTCCAGTTGAACGTGACCAGCGCATCGGCCGGGAACTCGATCTTGACGATGCGCGACTCGGCGAGGGACACGCCGCCGGTTCTCTGCTCGCGCGAGAAGAACTCGTTGAACACCGTGATGCGCGGCCCGAGCTTCTGCAGCGTCGGGCGAAACCTGAGCACGTTTGACGTCTGGTTGAACCGCGGCTCGTAGGCACCCGCTTCGTCGAAGGCGACGATCGCGAAGTAGTAGACGGTCTGCGGCGTCAGGCCCTCGTAGAACTTCGAGGTCGTGTCCCCGCCGACTGAGTCCCAGTTGGCGAAAAACGTCACGGCATCCGCGGAGAAGTACTCTTGCAGGTCGTTCGCCGTGACGCCGCCAGGGTCCGCCGGATTGATGTCGCTCGCCAGCACCAGCCGGTACTTGTACTTCACCGGGCGCTGCGACAGCACGCCATCGGAATCGGCGCCGTCCCACGAGATCGTGACCGACGGCGTCGTGTTCACGGGCTGTTGGCGGTTGGGCTGCGGCGTGGTGATCGCCGTCGACGGGGCGACCGTGAACGACGTGAACGAGCGGCTGACCGGCGCCGAACGGGCGCCTTCGTTGTCGACCGCACGCACGACGAAGGTGTGATACTCGCTCGAGGCCACGCTTCGGTCGGGCGGCGGCAGCGGGTCGTCGAGCGGATCCCGGGATGGATACAGAAGGGTGACTTCGCTCGAGGTCGTGCTGACCCACGCGGTATCGCCGTTGGCCGACGGATCGTTCGCGTATTCGAATTGGGTGACGACGCCGTCCGCGTCCGAGCCGAACCAATTGAGCCGGACCGAGTACGAGACGGAGTCTCTCTGCGCCGGCGCGGCCGACAGTTCGACCTGTGGGCGGAAGTTCTCCACGAGGAAGTCACCGCCGGACTTGCCGCAACCGGCGAACGCCGCCAGGACGGCCAGACCGCCGGCGAGAGCCTTGATTGCGGACCGGAAGGGTCGATTCATGATGCGGTTCTCCCTGCGAGCTGAACCCTGGACGGACGCGCCCCCGGTCATGGGCCGACCCTCCAGTACACCGGGACCTCGACAATCACGACGCGCGCGTTGGTCCGACTGAAATTGTCGACGACCTCGATCTGGATGATCGCCAAGCCTGCCGGAATCGTCGTCGGCACGTCCAACTCGAGGGTGATCGGCGTCGTATACGGAAACATGCCCGGAGTGGCGGAATCCGGCGAGTAATAGCCGAACACCGGATCCTGCCAGCCCTGGTTCGGCGTCGGCGGATCGAGCGGGCTGAAGATGCGTGCGCGCAATGCGAGGTACATGACGGAATAGAGCGGGTTGGACCCGGGCGGCCGCGGATTTGAGGGATCGGGATCCGGATCGGTCGCCCTGACCGTCAGCGTGACGCGATTCGTCGGCGGATCGAGCACTGTGTTGGGTGCCGGAGAGATGTCCGCAAGGCCCGGGTTGAAGTTGATCGGGATGATCATCAGCTTCGAGCGCAGGGCTGGGGACAGCGGCGGATTACTCTGGAACGGATCGCCGATCCGGATGTCCGAGGTGCGGTCGCCGTCGACGGCGCGCACCTGGAGCAAGCCGTCACCGGCCGCCTCGATGCGCTCGACCTGGAACAGGACCGCGTCGTTGTTGAGCGGATCGAGCGGATCCACGTTCGGGAACGGCGTCGTGAACGGGGGCTGGATGGCGCCGCCCCCCGCGGGGCGGATGGCCAGGCGACCCTGGAACGCGACGGGTGAGCCGTTCTGCGGACCGCTGCGCAGGAGCGGGTACGCGCTCGTCGGCGACCCGCCGCGTACGTTGTAGGGCGAGTCCTTGTCGAAACCGCCGAGGCGGGCGACGATGCGTGACCCGAAGGCGATCGTGTCGCCCTCGGTGCGGATGTACCAGCGGAGCTGGCGGTCGAAGCGGAACCGGCCCTCGACGAACGTCTTCGGGCGGAACTCGCGTCCCGCCGGCGCCAGCCCGTCCATTGCCTTGCGCTCGGCCGGCAGCGTCTCCAGCGTGTCGGCGCCGAGCGGGTTGCCCGGGAAGTCCTCGGGCCAGTTCGTCGTCGGGTTGATCGGGAAGTACTGGCCGAGCGAGTCACTCTGCAGGTTCTCAGCCAGGGCGTCGGGATCCGGCCCGGCGAACCAGGTATCCGGGCTGAAGTTGACGAAGAACTGTCGCAGAGCGTCGGGCTGTGTCGTGCCTCCAGCCTCGTCGATCGCGCGAATCCGGAACACGTTGCGACCAATGGGAATGACACCGGGATTCGGTCCGAAGCCCGTGCCGTATTCGACGCTGGTGACCGTCGAATCGACGCGGACGTACTCGATCTCGGTCAGCTTGTACTGGTACCCCGAGATGGAGGACGCGAAATCCTTGTCGAAGCCACGCCATGCAAAGCGGACGGCGCCCCCGGATGGAATCGTATCGACCAGCGCGTGCAGCGGAATTTCGAACGTGTCGGTGAGGGCGCGTGAGAACTCGATCGGTCGGACGCCACCCGCCCCATCGCTCTCGAAGATCTGCCCCGACGACTGGGCCAGGCTGAACAGGACGGTCGGCAGGTTCGGGTCGCGCGCGACGAAATGCACCACGGAGGGCGTCGGATCAACGCGGCCCTGATTGTCGACGGCGTAGACATAGAGCGCGTGCTGGCGATCCGACCCACGACCCTCGAGCACCGAGAACGTGAACAGGCTATCGCGCGACACCGTGAACTTGTAGGCCTCCGGGCGCGGTGAAGGCAGGCGGAGGGGGAGGCCCGACCGCACGTCGAGCGTGGTCTCGGTGACCGCGACGTAGAATCCGATGACCTCGCCGTCGAGATCGGCTCCCGACCAGTGTGCCCGGTAACGGTGCGCGACGCGGTTCAGTCCACCGCCGGCAATGGAATCGAGCGGCGCCGCCGAGAGATGTGTTTCGGGGGCACGATTGCGATCCGCATTTTCCGTGGCGATCTCACGACAACCGCTTCCAACGACCAGGATCAGACCGATCAAGACAGCAAAAAGCCGTGTGCTCAAACGCATCCACCGTCCTCCGATGCACCCTGATCTTCCTGTTCCCGGTGACAGGACCATAACAAGCGGTCCAAATCGGTGTCAAGGCGTGGGCCACGCAAGGCGCGGAAAATGCCTGGGTTGGCACCTGTGCGACCCCCACTTTCGGGGTGGGGATCCGGGAGAGCCGGACCCGCCCCAGCCCGTCTTCGTGGTCGGCGGGTGGCGGATACCGCCTGACAGCCTGGCGGCCCCGCAGGTGGCCCACCGACCATGCTGGGTCGCGGGATGCTGCCTCGCCTCGTTCGTGCGCGCGGGCGAGGCGAGGCAGCCCTCACGAGTCGAGAGCGCCGAACCCGGACAACAAAAAGCCCGAGGGCGAGGGCCTTTCGGCCCCCGCCCCCGGGTGTGCTGCATCTGTTCGGCTGAACCTACTGGGCGCTGCTGAGCAGGATCATCTTGTTCGGGGCCGACGAGCCACCGAAATCGACGCCATCGACACGATAGAAGTACACGCCAGGCGTGGCCTTCGCACCGTTCGAGAGGTTGCCGTCCCAGACCATGTTGACCGGACCCGCCTCGGTCACGTTCTTCGAGAAGTTCGCAACTTCGCGACCCGCAACGTTGTAGATGCGGACCGTGACGTTCTGAGCCTTCGCGAGCGTGAAGCGGAGGGTCACGTTCTTGGCGGCGAAAGCCGGGTTCGGGAAGGCACCCAGGTTCATGTTCGAGAACCGAGCGGCATCCACGCCCTGCTGATCACCCACCGCGACCACCGTTCCAATACGCGCGCAGATCTGGAAGTGAGCCGCAACGACGTCGTCGAACCAGGCGATGCGGCCGTTGTCCGTGCCCAGCTGCGTCTCGATGGCGGCAAGCGATGAGTAGTTGCCCCGCAGGTGTCGGAAATCGAAGCCATCAAACAGCGTGCGGAACTCGCGGACACCCGGATCGATCGGCCGATAGACCGACGACACGAAGCCGGCCGGACCCGGACCGATCGCCTCATACGTGGCCGCAGGGGCCGCGCCAAGGTTCGGGACAATCGTGAGAACGTCCGCGAGAAGGAAGCAGGAGTGGTTGAAGCCGTAGATCGGGCTACCGGCGTTGTTCCACGACGCCGCCGGCAGGAAACCGACCGTTCTCCTAGCAGTTTGCGCGTAGTCCTTGTAGTTACGCGATCCGTAGTCCGCACCCAGCACTTCGGAGAGGAACGGATAGAGGAAGGCACCGTTGTCCGAGTTCAACCAGCTGTCTTCCATGATGCCGTCGCCGGACAGCCAGAGGCCGCGGCGGTCGCCACCGGTCGCGCCGGTGAGGAACCCCTCGTACAGGTCGATATCCTTCGCGGCTTCATCGGGATCAAAACTGTCGTGCAACGTTCCCGCCGACAGGTCGCCAGAGGAGTGAAGGACGAGGTCGTACAGGTTCGCCAGCATTGCTGCCGACGGTCCCGACGTATCACCCTTCAAGGCGTAGCCAGCGAGATTCGTGGCGAAACGCACACCGGGGTGACCGGCTTCGCTAGCCTCCGAACCTTTAATCTCGTACAGGTCGTAGTTCAGACCGGCCTGACCATTGTTGGCGGCGACGAAACCGGCCGGATCGTCCGGATCCGAACCAGCGCCGAGGCCCTTCCAACCCTTCTTGGCCCCGTTGTTCTTGCCGAAGCCCAGCGAGTCGGCGGCACCGATGAAGGCAGGTTCGGAACCGCGTCGATCAGCACCATCGACCATGAGCATGCAGGCCAAGCCCGCGCCGCCGAAGCGATCCGACTTCCACATGTCAGGAAGGACGTCTACCGACGACCAGCGATCCAGGTCGAGGTCGATCTGGCCCGCCGGATCCTGCCCGGACACCAGGGTCGTGTCGAACAGGAGGGTGTACGTTCCCGGACTCTCGATCATGGACTGGCGGATGAAGTACTCGATGTGCGTTCCCGGCGTGAACCAACCGTCGGGCAGGATCTTCGTGCCTTCCTTCGTAGCGGCCGTGACCGCTCCGTAAATGGCCGGCGGCGTGCCCGAGCAGTCGAGGTTGGTTTCGCTGATGGAACCAACCGGATCAATGCGGAAGCAGATGTTGCGTTCGATGCCGAGCGTCGCGAAGTTCGGATCCGCCTCGTGAAGGGTCCCCATGAACTCCGGCGAGATGGGAGTGCCAGCGGTACCCTGCGAAAGGACCGGATAGACGTTGGCTTGCGCGGAGTCCATGCGCGCCGAGTTCCAGACGTGCCGGTTCCACGTGCCGCCGTGGCCGCCCGGGGTGCCGTACGGGCCGTTGTTCGCCAGATACTTCGCGAAGAAATTACGCGCCGGATCCCGGGCGACCAGAGCCGAGGCGCGGTTGCCCGCGACGGTGTAGTTTCCCGGACCCGGATCGATGCGGAAGATCAGATCGAGGCGGGCGCCCGAAGTGATGCCGTCGCCGACGTACGGCGAGGAGGCGATAATCGAGTCAGCAGCGACGACGCCGCGCTGCGAGGCCGGCGCGACGTTGTTGAGGCCTCCGTTCATGCGGGCGGCAGTCGTGTCGAACCCCGGGTTGTCACCCGGGGAGACGATTTCGTTCCATGGGAACTGATCCTGGAACTTGTCCCACATGTCCTGCGACAGCGAGGCGGCCGCGCCCCTGATGAGGCCGACACGGGCATTGTCGAAGTACGTGCCGTTCGTGATGCCGTTCGTCGGGCTGGGCCAGTTGTAGGCAAGCGAGATCGAGGCAATGTGGATACGCAGCGAGTCGATGGATCCGACCGGGACGCCGATTTCGCTGAGGGAGTTCTGGACTTCGTAGCACCGCGGATCCGGCTCGAAGGAGATGGAGGTGTTGGTATTGAAGTTCCCCCACATGCGCGTGCCGGAGACTGGCTGTTTGAACGCCGGCCCATGCGATTGCGCCGCGAAGCGGTAGAAGGTCGCCTCGTCGAGATCCATGTTGCCCGAGTAGATCTCAAAGCCCATGACGGCGTTCACGCGAGCCGCGGTCTCCTGGTCGATTCCCTGAGTATTCACCGCATTGGGCGCCGCACTACGGACCGCGAGGTCCACCGTGGGCGACGCAATCGACTGGTAATGCTCGATCTCGATCAGGTTCCCGTTGTCGAAGTTACCGGCGACCATCACATTGCCAAGGAGGTTACACGTGCGGGTCGGTTCACCGAATTGGCCGCAGAGGTCGTCGTAAATGAGGCTCGCCACGTTCTGGACGTGCATGTACACGCCCGGCGGCTTGCCGGTCGTGGCCCAGGGGCCGCCCGCGGTCGCAATGTTCGGAATCAGCGAGCGTGCGGTGATCTGCCCGGCCGACTCGAAGCCTTCAATCAAGCCGCCATCCACCTGAACTTGGTCGAGCATGGCCGCGCCGATCTTCGTATTCCCACTTCCGGTCAGCGTGCCGACCGAGCCGTCGGAGCGAGCGCGGTTGGTCTTGACGCGGAAGACGACACGCACGTTGCTGGAGATGGGCGTGATGCCCGAGTAGGCGAGCGTGAGCTGCGTGTCGGGAAGGGCGACCGGAACCCTCGGACCGCTGGTTCTGTAAAGCTGCTGGTACGGTTTGGTCAGGTCGAGGACCTCCGAGAACCAGCGACGGTTGGTGTCGTAGGCATTCTCGTTGGGCGAACCCACGTAGACCATGAACGAGTCCGCGGGGTTGATGACGAGGTTTGCGAGGCTCGTCGGATCCGGGTTGAACCACGCGGTTCGATCGAGAACATTTGGCGTGACGGGGTCGACGAAGGTCGAGAGTTCGACGGCGACCCTGCAGCTGACCGTGCCGGTGCCCGTGGACGAGAAGTCCTTGTACATCATCTGGTCCCACAGGTTCATGTAGCCCGGAAACTCGGGGAGCGACGTTGTGCCACCCAGGTCCATGTAGACGTCGCCATTCAGATAGTTGCCGGTGAGGGCGTCCTGGGCGGAAAGGTTGCCGGACTCACGAAGGCCGCACCAGGCCGAACGGGTAAGATGGATCGGGCTGGCCGACGGCTCAGCGTTGTTGGCGACGTTCAGCTTCACGCCGGCCATCGTGTCCGAGTGCCAGGCGCCGGCAACGCCGGTCTTCACATACTTTCTGCCCGCCAGGTCGTGGGCGGCCCACAGGTTCGTGTTACCCACGTTGATGATGTTTCCGTAGTTGAGCGCCCACTCCGGACGATCCTCCGCCGGACGGAAGCCACCGAAAGCGAAGCGCAGCGGGAAGCGACGCCAGCCCTGCGTCGAGTCCGTGCCCGCGACGTCGGTGTCGAAGTCCCACACGCCGTTGACGCCAACACCGAGGAATGCACCGCCAGCAAAGGCGGAGTTGTGACCGATCCACACCGTGTCGGCCGCGGCGGAAATGACGCCCCGACCCGCCGTGCCGAACGAGCTCTTACCAGCCGACGCACCGCCAGGCACAGCCCGGACGGTTCCGGGCACGGACTGTTCGATATCATCTCCGGCCGACGCCGTGGTGGCGCCGAGGGCGAGGAGCAGTACTGCGACAAAAGCCTTTCTCATCTCACTACCTCCATTCGCACTGCATTCGGGCACTGCGAGGATCTTCCCAGGGTGCTGCGAGCGAGGTTCCGGAGCCCCGGTGCGCCCGTGCGGATCGAGCATCCACGACGTGCGAGCCGAAGCCTTCGCTGCGTACTCCTCCAGTTGTGACGCCCCCCCTTTCTCGCCTTTGATGATCTCTACATTGACTTGAGTCAATGTCCCACGATCGAAAGCGCCCTACAGTCGGTGCGTACGCCTCCGAAGCTGAGGACTCCGGTGGAGTCCTTCCGAGTTCGACGCCGATGCTCGATGTAACGCGACGTTGCTCGACTGCTGTCGAAACGACGGTGGACGACGGACGCCCGACCCACTGGGGAAAGTTGGGGGCGGCTGGTTGATCAATTCCGCAAAACGAGTCGAGGCCCCGATCCGGCCCCTCCATACTCGTGCGCGGCAAACGATAGGCGGACGTTCCGGAAGTGTCAAGTGCTTTCGTGCGTTAAGCCCGCAACCCGGCGCGTTCGCGCCCCTCCGGACCGGCCCTTTCGGGGGCCGGCAGCCGAACCGCGTGCCAGCCCGGTCGGCCTCCTGGTGGATCGCCGTGGGTCGCCAGGACGATGGTCCGGTTTCGGGCCGGACCCGCTCCGGCCGCCCCTCTCCGGATCCAGGCCTCGAGCGCCCGCTCCAGGTCGAATCTCCCGGAATCATCGAGACCGGCGGTGGGTTCGTCGAGCAGGAGGACGTCCGGATCGCCCAGCAGGGCCCCCGCCAGGGCGACCCGGCGCTGCTCGCCGAGGCTGAGCGCCTCGGGAGAGCGATCGAGCGTCGCGACCGGGTCGAGTCCCACTGCGGCCAGGACGGTCGCGACACGGTCGCCCAGGTCGGATCGGTCGCCGCGGGCGCCGAAGCCCACGTCCGCACCCACGGTCGCCGCAAAAAGCTGGGATTCCGGATATTGCGTCAGGTAGCGCAGGCGGGGTCGAGTGCCGCGGGTCTCGCCCGGGGTCGCCAGCGACCCCTCGAGCCCGCCGCCGCGACGGGACGAGACGAGGCCGGCAAGAAGATCGAGCAGCGCCGTCTTCCCGGAACCGTTGTCCCCGAGGAGCACCACGCGATCCCCGGCCGCGATGCGCAGCTCGATTCCGCCCCAGAGCCTCGTCGATCCACGCTCGTCCCGCCGGGTGAGGGCGAGCCCGTGGCCATCCCAGAGGAGGGGCCGGGCGGCGCCCGGTTCAGGGGCGTGCCCTGGATTCGCGGGTGCGGCGGTCGCCCCGGACGGGGGGCGCGCTCCCTCCCAGGTCGAGGACGGGACCGGCGTCGGGCGACTCGTCGCGGTAACAGGCGCTCCAGACGACCGCGCTTCCGGCCGCACGCAGGCGCGCGAGCGCCTCGACCAGCGCCGCTCGACCGGGGGCATCCAGATAGGACGCCGGCTCGTCGAGCAGAAGCACCCGTGGGCGCGGAGCGATCGCGGCGGCCATGGCGAG
>JANOEH010000189.1:0-22671 GCA_031413115.1 Candidatus Eiseniibacteriota bacterium
GCGGCCGCGTGCGGGTTGCGGCGTGTCGCGACGGGGACGACCTGGTGATCGAGGTGACCGACGATGGGCCGGGGTTCGCGGCGGGCGGCGGAGATTCGGGGACCCCATCCGAATCCGGCGTGGGCCTTGCAAACACGCGCGAGCGTCTGCGCCTGCTCTACGGCCCGCGCGGAATCCTGCGCTGCGACACGCCGGAGGGCGGCGGCGGCCGGGTCACGATCCGCCTGCCGTGGCGGCGCCTCGCGCCGGCGGAAGTCGCGTCGTGATCCGCATCGCGATCGTCGACGACGAGCCCGTCGCCCGCGAGGGCCTGCGCCTGTGGCTCGCCACGGAGAGCGACGTGGAGATCGTCGGCGAGGCGGGCACGCCGGCCGAGGCGATCGGGCTCGTCCTGCGCGAGCGCCCGGACCTGCTGTTTCTCGACGTCCAGATGCCCGAGGGGGACGGATTTGACGTGCTCGAGGGGATCGCCGAGACCCACCTGCCCGAGGTGATCTACGTCACCGCCCACGAGCAGCACGCTCTGCGCGCGTTCGACCTGGCCGCTCTCGACTTCCTGCTCAAGCCGGTGCGCGAGGAGCGCTTTCGCGTCGCGCTCGAGCGTGCCCGCCGCGAGCTGGCCCGCGGCGTCGAGCGCGAGGGCCCGGCGCGGCTCGCCGCGCTGCTCGACGACATGCGCCGGGTACGCGGCGACGAGGCGCGGCGCATCGAGCGCTTCACGGTGCGCGATCGCGAGCGCATCCGCTTCGTGCCGGTCGACGACGTGCGCTGGATCGGGGCGGCGGGAAACTACGCCGAGCTACACCTCGCACAGGGGACGCACCTGGTGCGTGCGACCATGGCCGAGCTCGAGGCCGGCCTCGATCCCGCACGCTTCGCCCGGATCCATCGCGGCACGCTGGTGCGCGTCGACTGCATCCTCGAGGTCGTCGCCGCGGCGCACGGCGACTTCGACGTGCGGCTCGACGACGGAACGGAACTGCGCCTCAGTCGCCGCTACCGCTCGCGCTTGTTGCCGTAGTCAGGCCGCGTCCGGATCTCGCGGCCTGCCCGCCGTGTCGTAGGCGATCGCGACCTCGATCGGCAGCCCGGCGCCTAGGCGCGACCGGCCGTCCAGAGCTTCGATCTCGAGGATGAACGCGAAGCCGATCGGTTGCGCCTCGAGTGCGCGCGCCAGTGCGAGCGCGGCGAATGCGGTGCCGCCCGTGGCGAGCACGTCGTCGGCGATGAGCACGCGGCTGCCGGCGGGCACGACGCCGCGGTGCGCCTCGATCGCGGCGGTCCCGTACTCGAGCGCGTAGTCCTCGCGGTGCACCGCACCCGGCAGCTTGCCCGGCTTGCGCGCCAGCAGGAGCCCCGCACCCCAGCGCGCGGCCAGCGCGGCGGCGACGACGAAGCCGCGCGCCTCGATCCCGAGCACGACCGCCGGCGGCAGCGGATCGAACGGACGGGCGAGGCGCGCCACGGTGCGCGCCCATGCCGCGCCGTCGGCCCACAGCGGCGTCAGGTCGCGGAATTGCACCCCGGGCTTGGGCCAGTCGGGCACGGTGCGGACCCAGTCCGCGAGCGGCGCTCCCGGTGTCTTCGGGCGTTCGAATGTCTCGCTCACCATTCCTCCGTCTCCCAGGTCGGTTGCACGTCCATCATCTCGCGCAGGCGCGCGAGCGCCCGCTCCTCGATCTGGCGCACACGCTCGCGGGTCACGCCCAGCGCGTCGCCGGTCTGCTGCAGGGTGCGCGCTACGCCGTCGAAGAAGCCGTAGCGGATGCGCAGGACCTTCTCCTCGCGCGGGCCAAGGCGGCGCAGAAACGCCTCGAGCCGCTCGTGGTCGAGTTGCCACTCGATGAGCGTCTCGATCGACGGCGGCGCCAGCGCGTCGTCGTCGTCGATCAATTCCGGCGCGAGCTCGAGCGCGGACAGCTCCGCGGGCGCGCCGATCGAGCGGCGCAGGCGGGACAGGCGCTCGACCTGCGGCAGGGCCAGGCCCAGTGCGGCGGCGAGCTCGTTCGCGCTCGGCTCGTGCCCGTTGCGGTGGCGCAGCAGCCGCTCGGCGGCGACCAGCCGCTGCACCTGGCGCAGCACGCGGATCGGGATGCGCACCGCGTTCGCGGTCTCGGCGATGCCGCGCAGGATCGCCTGGCGGATCCACCAGGATGCATAGGTCACGAAGCGCACGCCGCGGTCGGGATCGAAGCGATCGACCGCGGTGATCAGCCCCAGGTTCCCCTCCTCGATCACGTCGAGGAAGGCAAGCCCGCGGTTGCGGTAGCGGCGGGCGAAGAACACGACCAGTCGCAGGTTGGCGAGGATCAGCGTGCGCCGTGCGACTTCCCCCGCCGGGCCGCCCAGGGCACGTGTGCGCGCGAGCGAGCGCTCGCCATCGCCGTCGAGCGTGGCGAAGCGGCGGATCTCGTGCAGGTAGCGATTGAGGTTCTGGTTCTCGGGATCGTCGAAGCCGCGGCTGCCGACGGCCCCGACGTGCTCGCGCGCCGCGTGTGCCCCGGCCAGGTCGGCGTCGGTCGCCCCGGGCCCGGGATCGACGCCTTCGAGCGCAATGCCCGCCGTGCGCGCCCGATCGCAGAAGTCGGCGAACCGGATGGCGTCGAAACCCGGGGCGCCGAGGAGCAGGTCGACCTGCT
This sequence comes from Candidatus Eiseniibacteriota bacterium, assembly GCA_031413115.1. Lineage (GTDB taxonomy): Bacteria > Eisenbacteria > RBG-16-71-46 > RBG-16-71-46 > DASYSL01 > JANPEF01. Next base: position 2,640 of record JANOEH010000189.1, read on the forward strand.
CGGCATCGAGTCGACGCGCACGCGTAGCGAGTTGCCACGCCTCGTCGAGGCGTGCGGCGAAACCACCGGCGGGCAGGGCCGCAAGGCGGGGCTCGGGAGCGAGCTCGGGGGTCATGATCAGCGGAAAGGGTCTCCAGCGGGCGGGCGGACAGCAACAGAAAACCCTCCGGCGGCGACGCCGAAGGGCTTTCCACGAAGTGGTCGGGGCGAGAGGATTTGAACCTCCGACCCCCTGCTCCCGAAGCAGGTGCGCTACCGGGCTGCGCTACGCCCCGACACAGAACAACCCCGGTCACCCGGGGCCATCATCGACCCCGGGACCCTAGCACAGCCCCCGGCCCGTGCCAACCGGACTCGCTCAGGGCGTCAAACGCCAACCCGCCAGCCGCTCCCGCAGGGGCTCGTCGGTGAGCAGCAGGTGCAGCGGCGTGACGCTCACGAGGCCGCGATCGACGGCCAGAAAGTCGGTTTCGGGCGCGGGCTCCCAGACGGGCGCGTCGCCGCCGATCCAGTAGTACTTGCGGCCGCGCGGGTCGGTGCGCTCGATCAGCGTGTCCTGGTAGACCCGCTTGCCCAGGCGGGTGATTTCGACCCCGGCCACCTCCGCCGCCGGCCGGTTCGGCACGTTGACGTTGAGCACGCTCTTGGCCGGCATCCCCTCCCGCCGGACCGCCTCGACCAGCCGGCGCGTGAAGGCGCAGGCGTAGGTGAAGTCGGCGAGCCCGGAGACGGCGAGCGAGACGGCGATCGCGGGCAGACCCTGCATCGCGCCCTCGATCGCGGCGGCGACGGTGCCCGAGTAGAAGACATCGTCGCCCATGTTGGCCCCACGGTTGACGCCGCTGACCACGAGGTCGATCGGTTCGTTCAACAGCCCGTGCATGGCGATGAGCACGCAATCGGTCGGAGTGCCGTCGACCGCGTAGACGTCGGGCGCGGGATTCTCGATGCGCATCGGGCGATAGAGCGTGAGGCTGTGACTGGTCGCGCTCTGGTCGCGATCCGGCGCGACGATGAACACGCGCCCCAGGTCAGCGAGCGCATCGCGCAGGCCGTACAGCGCGGTCGAGGTGATGCCATCGTCGTTGGTGACGAGGATGTTCACGCCCCCTCCCGCCCGCGGCGGTGTGCGCTCCAGCGGCCTGCGTCGAGCAGCAGGCGGGTGTAGAGCGCGCCGAAGCGGGGCAGCTCGCGCCAGGGATGAAAGTGGCTGGGCGCACCCTCGTAGACCGCCTCGATCGGGACGTTGGCGACACGGAAGCCCAGGCGCGCCGCGGCGATCAGGATCTCCGACTCGAAGCCGTATCCGGTCGAGCGAAAGGCCGGCGGCGGGCCGCCTGCAGCCTCGCCCACCGAGTCGCGCGCAGGCTGCAGGCCGAGCGCCACGAGGACGCTCGCGCGGTGCAGGCGGTAGCCCGACTGCACGTCGGGCAGCGGCGTGCGCGCGAGCCACGCCAGGTACGCCGCCGAGAGCCAGTTGCCGAATCGCCGGTGCGGCGGCATGGCCGCGGTGCGCACGCGCGCGCGCCGACCACGAGGTCGGCGTCGGCAAGCGCGGCAACGAGGCGCGGCAGGTCCTCGGGCTTGTGCTGGCCGTCGGCGTCGAGCGTGGCGACGGCGTCGTAGCCCGCGGTGGCGCGGAAGCCGGTGAGCAGGCCGGCGCCCTTCCCGCGGTTGATCGCGTGCGTCTCGACATGAACGCCGGAGGCACGCGCCACTTCGCCGGTGCCGTCGCGGGATCCGTCGTCGATGACGAACGTGTCCCCCGGCGGGTGAACGCGCGCCAGCCGGGTGAGCACGCCCGGCAGCGTCGCGGCCGCCTGGTAAGCGGGCACGAGCACGGCGACGCGCAGCGTGGTCGGGTCGGTCCCGCTCACGCGCCCTCCACCTGCACGTCGTCCCACACCGACTCGAACACGAACCACTGCGTGGGATCGGCCACGATCCGCCGCTCGAGCGCACGCGCCAGCTCGGCAAGTGCGGAATCGCCGGGCTCGAGGGCGGGCTCGAAGGTGACGCGCCAGCGCCCGGGGGCGACGCGCTCGACGAAGCCGGGCACGATCGCCGCGCCGGTTCTCCGCGCCAGGGCGACCGCTGCCGCCGGCAGCGTGGCCCGCCCGCCGCACAGGGCGACGCTGCGACCGGCGCCGCCGAAGCGGCGATCGCCGAGCAGCGCGAGCAGGCCGCGCTCGCGGAGCGTCGTGCGGGCGCCGCGCGCGAGCGCGCAGCCGCCGACGATGCGCACGCCGGCGGCGGCGCGACGGGCGGCGAAGAAGCGATCGACGCCGGGATCGGCGTGCGCTCGCGCCAGGGCGGCGACGTCGAAGCCCTCGCGCGCGAGCGCGGCGGCGGCCAGCTCCCAGTTGCCGAAGTGTCCGCTCCACAGGACGACGCCGCGTCCGCCGGCGAGCACGGCGCGCAGCGCATCCGCGCCCTCGACCGTGCATGCCGGTCCGCCATCGCGCAGGTCGAGCCGCCAGGCGTCGATCAACGACTCGGCGAACGCGGCGAAGGTGGCGGCGACGAGGCAGTCGAGCGCGCGGGCGCCGGCACCGGGACGCAGGCGAGCAAGGTTGGCACGGACTGCGGCCCGGCGGCCGGGCGACAGCGCGCGGAACCCGACGGCGATGCCGCGCGCCAGCCCAACGGCAACGGGACGCGGGAGCTTCCGCGCGAGGCGGGCAGCGGTGCGATGGAGGAGGAGTCCGGGAGAAGTCGACACGTGGCGATCCGCGGGGAGGGTCGAAACGAAAACGGAGGCCCGGCGGGCCCCCGAGGTCGGACGATGGTCGGGGCGAGAGGATTCGAACCTCCGACCCCCTGCACCCCATGCAGGTGCGCTACCGGGCTGCGCCACGCCCCGACCGAGACCGTCCGTCTGCGGACGGCGTACGAAGCGCACGTTAGTCGACGGACGGCCCCGCCGACAAGCGCGAAATCAGGTGCGCAGAACGCGGCGCTTGGGCGGCGCTTCCTTCAACTTCGTGGCGATCTTGACCAGTTCGCTGCGGATCTCGTCGAGGATCACCTTGCGGCCCGCGTCCTTGAAGCCCATCTCGAGCTGGCCCGACGGCTGCTTCTTCTCCGCCTGCAGGCTGCGCTTGGCGCCTTCGATCGTGTAGCGCCGGCCGTAGAGCAGCTCCTTGATCGTGTACAGGAGCTTGATCTCGTCGGGGCGATACATGCGGTTGCCCGCCCGGTTCTTGCGCGGACGCAGGGATGCGAACTGCGTTTCCCAGTAGCGCAGCACGTGCGGCTTGATGTCGAGCAACTCCGAGACCTCGCTGATCGAGCGATACGGTTTCTCGGGGGCTTCGATGACGGTCTTCCTGGGCACGGCGAACTCCTTCCTTCCGGCGCGTCAACCCTCGCGCTTGGGATCGCGTGCGAGCAGGGCGGCGAGCGCGTCGTTCGCCGACTTGCCCTCGAACAGCAGCGCGCAAACCTCGCGCGTGATCGGTACGTCCACCCCGTGCGCGGCGGCGAGCGACTGCGCGGGCCGTGCGGTGTTCACCCCCTCGGCCACCTGGCCGAGCACGGCGAGCGCGTCGGCCAGCGACTTGCCGTGCGCCAACTCCTCGCCGACGCGACGATTGCGACTGTGGCGGCTGATCGCCGTCGTCACCAGGTCGCCCATGCCCGACAGCCCGTAGAACGTCTCGCGACGTCCGCCGAGCGCGATGCCGAGGCGGCTCATCTCGGCGAGCCCGCGGGTGAGCAGCGCACCCTTCGTGTTGTCGCCGTAGCCCAGCCCGTCGCTCACTCCGGCCGCGAGCGCGATCACGTTCTTGAGCGCGCTCGCGAACTCGACGCCGATCAGGTCGTCCTGCGCGTACACGCGAAAGCGCGGCGCGAAGAACGCCTGCTGTACCTGCTCGGCCCACTCGAGGCGGGCGGCCGCAGCGACGATCGACGTCGGCACACCGCGCGCCACTTCCTCGGCGTGGCTCGGGCCGACCAGCATCGCGCGCGGGCGCTCGCCCAGTTCCTCGGCGAGGACCTCGCTCATGCGCCGCGGACGCTCGCCCGCGGCGGCGGGCTCGAGTCCCTTCGTCGCGCAAGCCTCGAGCGCGCCCACGGGCAAAGCCGGGCGCGCGTGGCGCGCCACCTCGCGCAGCGCGATCGAGGGAACAGCCCAGGTGACCAGGGCGGCCCCGTCGAGTGCGGCGGAGAGTTCCGAGACTACCTCCACCGATCGATGGAGTGCAATGCCCGGCAAGTACTTCGCGTTGGTTCGTTCGGCCCGCATCCGATCCAGGTTGATTCCGTCGCCGTCCCACAGGGCGACTGGGTGACCCTCCATCGCCAGGTGGTTGGCCAGCGTCGTGCCCCAGGAGCCGGCGCCGAGGACGACGGCCTTGGTCGCGTCGCTCACGGCTGCGCCTGCCCGACATCGCGGCGAAGGCGGAACGGCGGCTCTTCGCCGCGCAGGAGGCGGCGAATGTTCGGCAGGTGGCGCAGGATGATGAGGACGGCCACCCCCGTCCCCATCCAGGCCGCGGCGGGGCCCTGCCAGGCGAACGGCGCGGCCCACAGCAAGGTCCCCAGCAGGACCGCCGCGGTGAGCGAGCCGACCGAGATGCGGTGGGTCAGGGCGACCGCGACCACGAAGCCCACGAGCGCCACGCTGGAGGCCGCCGGGGTCGCCGCCAGCATCGCCCCCGCCGCGGTCGCCGCGCCCTTGCCGCCGCGGAATCCCGCCAGCGGCGTGAAGCTGTGGCCGAGCACCGCGGTGAGTGCGCCGAGGAGCCCGGCCGATTCGGCGTCGCCGGGGAACGCGGGGCCGGCGAGGGCGCGGCCCGCGTAGACCGCCGTGACACCCTTGGCCACGTCGAGTGCGAAGACCGTGAGGCCCAGTCCCGGGCCGAGCGTGCGATAGACGTTGGTTGCGCCGAGGTTGCCGCTGCCGTGCCGGCGGATGTCGACGCCGCGGACCAGGCGTCCCACCCACAGGCCGAACGGCAGCGCGCCGAGGGCGAAGCCGACAGCGGCGACGAGGGCGACGGCAGCGGGCGCGTTCACGGCGTCATTCGCTCTTGCGCACTTCGAGCTTCACGCTGGCGGCGGCGTAGCCGAACTCGTCGCGCAGACGGTTGAGCAGGAAGCGGTGGTACGAGGAGTTCACGGCCTCGGGGTGACTGGCGAAGATGATGAACTTGGGCGGCGCCGAGGCGGCCTGCGTCATGAAGTAGATGCGCGCCGGCCGGCCCACGCGCGTCGCGGGCGGCGCCTTCTCGGCCTGCACCTGCTTGAGCCACTCGTTGAGGCGGTGCGTGGGCACGCGACGCGTGTTCTCGTCGTGCAGCTCCTTCCAGAGCCCGGGCAGGCGCGACAGCCGGATCTTGTCCTTGGCCGAGATTGCGATGCGCGGCAGGCGCGTCAGCGTCGGGTAGCGATCGTCGCGCTGCTCCTCGAGCTCGTCCCAGCGATCGGTCTTGTCCTCGATCAGGTCCCACTTGTTGTAGGCGAGCAGGACCGGCTTCGAGGCCTCCTGCGCCGCTGCAATGATGCGCGCGTCCTGGCGCACGAACCCCGGGCCGGCCTCGAGCATGACCATGACGACGTCCGAGCGCTCGACCGCGCGAATGGTCCGCAGCGTGGCGTAGAACTCGGCGTCCTCCTCGAACGTCTGCTCGTGGCGCAGTCCGGCCGTGTCGACGAGGATGAATCGTCCGTCGTGGGTCTCGTACGGGCTGTCCACCGCGTCGACCGTCGTCCCCGGCTTGTCATCGACCACCATGCGCTCCTCGCTGAGCAGCGCGTTGACCAGCGACGACTTGCCGACGTTCGGGCGGCCGACGATGGCGACGCGAATGGTGTCGTCCTCGTGCGTGTCGGGCTCGGGCGGCGGCAACAGCGCGACGACCTGGTCGAGCAGGTCGCCGATGGAGTGACCCTGTTCGGCCGAGACGGCGATCGGCGTCCCCAGGCCCAGGCGATGGAACTCGGCCTCGACGGGGTTGCGCGGATCGTCGGCCTTGTTGACCACGAGGATCGCCGGGCAGCCGCGCTTGCGCAGCGAGCGAGCGATCGCGGCGTCGAGGTCGGTCAGCCCGGTCTTCGCGTCGCCGATGAACAGCGCGACCGCGCAGGCGTCGAGGGCCAGTTCGGCCTGGCGGCGCACGGCCGCCTCGAGGCCCTGGGCGATGTCGGGCAGGAACCCGCCGGTGTCGACGAGTTGGAAGCTGCGGCCGTTCCAGTCGGCCAGCGCGAAATGGCGATCCTTGGTGATGCCCGGGCGGTCATCGACCACCGCGATGCGCTGGCCGAGGATCCGGTTGAACAACGTCGACTTGCCGACGTTGGGGCGGCCGAGGATGGCGACGATCGGGTGGCGCACGGGGTCTCCACCGACGCGAGGCCGGGGCGAGGAGGGGAATTGGAGCGGGCAACGGGATTTGAACCCGCAACTTTCAGCTTGGGAAGCTGACACTCTACCGTTGAGTTATGCCCGCCCCGTAAAACCCGACAGGAACACAGGATCGACGAGTCGAGCCGGCGCCGGGGACGAGCTCAATCTGGACGCCCGTCGGGGGATCGTCAATTGGAAACTCGGCCCTCGACCGTCGGGCGCGGGTCGCCGGCGCGGGCCACCGCTTCGTGATAGCGCGCAGCGAGCTCGGCGGCGACCTGGCCGGGCGATTCGTGGGGTCCGCTCTCGCGAAAGGAGAGATCGACGCGCCGTGCCTCGCCGCGCAGCCACGTCGCCTGGCGCTTCGCGTACTGGATCGTGTGCCGGGAGAGGAGATCGACGGCGTCCTCCCGCCGGAGCATGCCCGCCTCGACTGCGATCGCCTCGCGATAGCCGAGCGCATCGAAGGCCGGGGCGTCCGCCGGGAAACCAGCGGCGAGGAGGCGGCGCACCTCGTCGACCAGGCCCGCGGCGAAAAACCCGTGGGCGCGGGCGGCCAGTTCGCGCTGCGCCTCGTCGCGCGGGCGCACCAGCGCAACCCAGAACCACGTGGGGGGCTCCTTCCCCGTCGACTCCTGCCAGGCGGTGAGTGGTCGACCGGTGCCGAGGACCACCTCGAGCCCGCGCGCGATGCGCTGCCCGTCGCGCGGCGCGAGCCGGGCGGCGAGAACGGGGTCGAGCGCGCCCAACTCGACGTGCAGCGCCTCGGGTCCCTGGGCGGCGAGGCGCGCGCGCACCCGGGAGCGCACGTCGGCTGCGATCGGCGGCACGTCGGCAAGCCCGGTGTGGAGCGCGCGCAGGTACAGGCCGCTGCCACCGACGAGCAGTGGCACGCGCCCGCTCGCCTCGTGGGCGCCGATCGCCTCTCCCATCGTGCGCGCGTAGAGGCCGGCCGAGGTGGGTTCGCGCGGGTCGAGCAGGTCGAAGCCGACGTGCGGCACGCGGGCGCGCTCGGCCGCCGACGGCTTGCCGGTGGCGATGTCGAGCCCACGGTAGAGCTGGCGTGCGTCGGCACAGAAGACGGTGCCGTCGAGCCGTTCGGCGAGCTCGAGCGCGACCGCGGTCTTCCCCGTGCCCGTCGCGCCCGTGAGGACGAACGGCATGCGGGGGGACGACATCAGTCGCTCCGCCCGAAGCGCTGGTTCATCTCGTGCAGGTCGACGCGCACGAACGTCGGGCGCCCGTGGGGATCGCCGTGCGGCATGCCGGTGGCGAACAGGCGATCGACCAGGTGATTCATCTCCTCACGCGACAGGCGCTCGCCGGCGCGCACGGCGGCATGGCAGGCAAACGACTTGGCGACGCGATCCCACGGCTCGTCCTTCGCCATGCTGCGGCCATGGTGCTCACCGAGGCCGTCGAGCACGTCGCGCAGCAGCGTGGCCGGCTCGCGCGCGCCGATGCCGGCCGGAACGGCGCGAACCAGCACGGAGGGCGGCGACAGCGTGCTCATCTCGAAGCCGAGCTTGGTCAGCGCGGGCATGATCTCGAGCGCGAGGTCGAACTGGTCGCGCGTTAGGTCGACGGACAGCGTGAACAGCAAGCCCTGGCTCGCCGTCGCGCGCCCCTCGATGCGCGCCCGCGCCTCCTCGTAGAGGATGCGCTCGTGGGCGGCATGCTGGTCGACGATGAGGAGGCCGCCGGCAATCGGGGCGAGGATATACGTCTCGTGGAGCTGCCACAGGTCGGGCAGGCGCGTCGACGGCAGTGCCTCCGCCGACGCGGCCGCGCCCGCGTCAGCCCCCGCCACGAGGCGCAGCCCGCCGCCCTCGGCCGTCGCGCCGGGGCCGCCGGTGAGCGGGCCACCGCCGGTGACGACCGCGAGGCCGCCGGGGACGACCGCTCCGGCGAGCAGTCCCGGACGCGCCGGGTCGGTGGCGAACAGGTTCGGCTGGCGGCGGTCCTCGTGCGTCAGCTCGGCGAGCGTCGGCGGCCCGGGCTCGGAGTGGCCGGCGGGCACGTAGCGCGGCGCCAGCAGCGCCATCGGTTTGCTCACCGCCTGGACGACATAACTGAACATCGCATCCTCGCGCGCGAAACGGATCTCGCGCTTGGTGGGATGCACGTTCACGTCGACGCTGGCCGGGTCGAGGTCGAAGGCGACGAGCGCCGTCGGATGGCGACCCGGGGCGAGCAGGTTCCCATAGCCCTGGCGCAGCGCCTGCGACAGCACGATGCTCTGCACCCAGCGCCGGTTGACGAGGATGGTCTGCGCCTCCCGCGTGACGCGCGCCATTTCGGGCACGCCGAGCCAGGCTTCGAACACGAAGCCCGGGCGCTCCTCGCGCACCGGGAGCAGGCGCTCGACGAACGGCGCGCCGTGCAACGCGACCAGGCGCTCGCGCCGATCGGCGGCGATCGGCAGCGTCAGGCGTGGGCGTCCGTCGACGACGAAGCGGAACGCGACCTCGGGGTGGGCGACGGCCAACGCGTGCAGCATGCGGTCGGCCTGCCGCAGCTCGGACGCGGACGACTTGAGGAAGCGCTTGCGCGCCGGCGTGTTGAAGAACAGGTCGCGCACCGAGACGGTCGTGCCGGGCGCGCGGGCCGCCGGTACGACGCGCGCGACCAGTCCACCCTCGACGTCGATGCGGTGGCCGTCGCCGCCGTCGCGCGGGCGCGACAGGATCGCGAAGCGACTGACCTCGGCAATGGACGGAATCGCCTCGCCGCGGAAGCCGAGCGTCGCCAGGGCGTCGAGATCCTCGAGCGACTTGATCTTGCTCGTGGCGTGGCGCTCGAGCGCGACCGGCAACTCGTCGGCGGACAGGCCGACGCCGTCGTCGGCGACCTCGAACGCGCGGTCGAGGCCGCCGACGACCGTGATCTCGATCGTCGTCGCCCCGGCGTCGAGCGCGTTCTCGACCAGTTCCTTGAGCGCGGCGACCGGGCGATCGAGCACCTCGCCCGCAGCGATGCGCGATGCCGTCCGCGGGTCGAGGCGATGGATCCGACCGACGGTGGTGGGCGCGCTCACGGGCGGGCTGCCAGCGGCGCCGGAACCCGCAGCACGCGGGCGCCCAGCGTGGCCGCGAGGCGCGCACAGGCGTCGGCGCGCGGGCTTTCGTCGGCGACCAGGACGATGTCGATCACGGTCTCCGCCAGTGCGGAGACCTCGCCCGCGCGCGGCACGCCGGCGAGCGCGGCCCAGCGCCACGGTAGCGTCGTGCGATCGGGGCTGACGACGAGGCGTACCTCGGGCGCGATGCGGTTCTCCCCCCCGACGTGTGCGGCGACGACGGTACGCACGCGATCGAGCTGCGCCGCGTCGAGATCGACGAGGGCGAGGCGCGCCCGCTCAGGGAGACGACCGTCCATGGCGCTGGCTCCGGGTTCAGATGCGCGGCGGCGCCGGCGGACGTTCCGCCAGCTCGGGACGCAGGATCTCGATGCGCGCGGCGGCGCGCAGCTCCTCGACGTGGTCGTAGATGCGGCGATTGAGCACGACGCGCCGCACCTTCTCGCGCTCGCGGGCTTTCGCCTCCCCGCTGGCCGGGACGCGCTCGACGACCTGGACGAGCAGGTCGCCGCGGGGCGTGGTCAGGCGGCGCACGCCGCCGGTCGGTGCGGCGTCGGGACCGAACAGCACCGAATCGAGCCCGGCGATCTCGCCCTGGCCAGGCAGCGGATCACCATATCCGAGCAGGTACGGATCGACCGTGCCGCCGATGGTCTCGGTCGCCTCGCTCCACGGGCGCCCTGCGGCCAGCGCCGCAGTTGCCGCGTCGATGCGCTGGTTGGCCGCGGCACGTCGAGCCTCGGCCTGCACGTCCGCGCGGACGCGCGCCGCACATTCGGCGTAGTCGAGCGGGCGCGGTGGCAACAACGAGTCGAGGAACGCCACGACGTAGCCGAGCTGCAGGTAGCGATAGACCCCGGGAAGCGGTTGCCCGGGCTCGGTGTTCGCCGCGTCGGCGCGCACCGCGTCGAGGGTCGCCGCGCCGACCAGGGGCAGGCCTTCGTACCAGCGCCCCATGGAGGTCGGAATCCTTCGCTCCTCGGCCAGGCGCAGGAACTCGGGAGTGCTCTTCGCGTCAGCCCGGAGAGCCTCGGCCGCCTTCCTTCCAAGCGTGTCCGCGTACTGCTCGGCGAGCTTCATGGCGATTCCGCGGCGAACCTCTTCGTATGGCTTGATCACCGCGTCGCGACGCTCGACCAGCTCGAGCAGGTGCACGCCGAACTGCGAGCGGATCGGCGGCGACAGCGGCGTGGCACCGGTCAGGGCGAAAGCGGCGCGCTCGAACTCGGGCACGGTGGAACCCGGGCGGATCCAGCCCAGGTCACCGCCACGCTCGCGGCTTCCCGGATCGTCCGAGATCGTGCGCGCCAGGGCGGACAGCCGCTCGCCTTGCACGATGCGCGCGCGCAGCTTCGTGGCCAGCGCCATGGCGTCGGCCGGGCTGCGATTGGCGGTGCCGACGAGCAGGTGGCGGACGTGAACCTCGGCCGGAGTGCCGAAGTCCAGAGGATGCTCGCGGTAGTGCCGTTCGATCTCGTCGGCCGGCAGGTCGACGCGCGAGATCGGCGGCGGCGATGCGGTCGCGTAGGTGATCGCGTAGCCGACATTCGTGCGGTAGAGATCGGGATGAGCGGCGAAGTGCGCGCGCGCGGCCTGCTCGGTCGCCGCATCCCGTTCGCGTGCCACGGCGGCGGCGACCTGCGGCTCGACCGCGTCGAACGGCGCGCGGCTCGCGCGATCGAGTCGCATCAGGCCGACGACGGCGAAGCCGCGCGGATCGGCGGTCACGATCGCCCGCGGCGCGGCGTTCCAGCTCAACGCGCTGTCGGCCAGGTCGTTGCGCAAGCCGGGCGGACGCGCGCCGCCGGCGACGAGTGGGGCCGGGCCGCCGGTCGCGAGCCCGTCGGTACGCCCGGGGCCGCCCTTGCCGCGCGCCCACTCGACGGCGACCTTGTCGGCGAGGGCCCGGGCGGTCGCAATCCGCTTCTCGGTCTGCACGCGCTCCAGCACTTCGCCGCGCGCCTCCTCGAAGGGCTGCATGCGCACGCCACCGCCGTTGGGATCGAGTCGCGCGAACTCGCTCGATCGAGCGGCGAACCAGGTGCGCAGTTCGTCGTCGCCCGGCGTGGACACCCGCACCTGGCCCGTGTCGACCCGTGCCCAACGCACGCTGCGGGTCGGGACCACGAAGGAATCCGGATGCGTGTCGTACCAGCGACGGTTCACCGTTCGGGCTTCGCCTTCGATCGCCTCGGCGCGCCAGCGGGCCCGGACCGCGGGCGTGATGTCGACCAGTCGCGGCACCTCGCGCGAAGCATTACGCTCGACCCGGACGACCGCGTAGCCATCGTCGACCTCGAAGCTGCGCGGCAGGACGCGGCCCGACGGCGAGGCGAAGGCGCTATCCGACCACGCGGGAGACCGCGCGAAGACGCCGCTGACCTGACCCTGGCCCCACAGCCCGCGCGTCGGGACGAGATCGGTGCGCCGGGCTGCGGAGTCGAACGAGACGCCGCCGCGCAGATCGGCCAGCAGTGCCTCCGCGCGATTGCGCGCACGCGTCAGCCCCGGCGCCGAGACGCGGCCCCCCTCGTCGGCGGGGAACACCAGCGCCATGTACGAGAGGCGCGCCGGTGGGGCGAACGAATCGCGATGCTTCGCGTAGTAGGCGCGCAGCTCCTCGTCACTCGCATCGTGCATGCCGTCGAACTGCAGGTCGCTGACCAGCGCGGTGTGGATCCGCACCTTGTCCGTGCGCCGGGCGACCAGTCGGTCGAGCGTCGCCTCATCGGGAGCGAGTTCGCGTTCGAGCTCGGCGGCTCGCCGCTGGAACAGCAGGAAGTCGGTCGCCTGCTCGCGCACCAGCGCGTAGCCCTTCGGATTGTCCCGACGGTAGGCCGCGTAGCGCGCTGCGTCGAATTTTCCGGCGGGGCGGAACGCCGCGTCGCGCTGGAGCATCGAGTCGACGCGCGCATCGCTGACGGTGATTCCGCGGGCGCGTGCCTCCCCCGCGATCAGGCGTTCGCGGACGGCCTCGTCGAGGGCGACTCGCTGGAAGAACAGGTCGAACGTCGGTGGCGCCGCGCGGCCGGTCTCGCGCTCGTAGTCGTCGAGACCCCGCCCCTTGCGGGCGTCGATCTCGGCGCGATGGATCTCCCTGCCGTTCACCCGGGCGACCACCGGATCGGGAGCGGTGGCCGTCCCGCCTCGCTTTGCGGTTCCTCCGCCCGCCTGACCGCGGACGAGGACCGGCAGTGCGAAGGCAGCGACGACGAGCAGCGCGACGAGCGACGGCTTTGCTAGACTGCGAGGTATCATGTTCGCGTGGATCCTTTCGACGAATCCGGGCTACGTCCGGGTCTCACCTGGTGGCGGCGGCGCCTTCACGCCCGTCGCCGCGTTCAGTACGCGTCGGGGCGGGGTGAGCGCCCCCCCCTTCGATGCGCTGAATCTCAGCGAGGGCGTCGGCGACGATCCCCGCCACGTGCACGACAATCGCGCCCGGCTGCTCGGCGCGCTCGATCTCGATCCTGCCCGCGTCGCCTGGGCGACGCAGGTGCACGGGGCCCACGTTCTCACGCCGCGGGGACCGGGACTGGCCGGCACCGGCGACGCCCTCGTCACGCGCATCCCCGACCTGGTCCTCGCCGTCGGCGCGGCCGACTGCCTGGCCGTGCTCCTGTGGGATGCCGAGGGCCACGCCGTCGGCGCCGCACACGCGGGCTGGCGCGGTACCGTCGCGGGCGTGGTTCCCCGCCTCGTCGAGGCGATGGTCCACGCCGGCGTCCCGACGATGCGGTTGCGCGCCGCGCTCGGTCCGCGCATCGGCCCCTGCTGCTTTGCCGTGGGTCCGGACGTGGCCGCCCGCTTCGATGCCGCTTTCGTGCGGACCGCTGCACCCCCGGATGGAACGGCGGCCCGGCACTTCGTGGATCTCGCCGCCGCGGTTCGCGCCCAACTCGCTGCCGCCGGGGTGGATGCAGCATGCGTCGCCGACCTCGGCGCCTGCACCGCGTGTGACGCACCGACCTACTATTCGCACCGGCGGGACCACGGCCGGACCGGACGCGCCTGGGGCATCGTCGCCCTCCAGCGTGGCGGCCCGCAACTGGCGGACGAAGGCAAAGTCTAGCACCCGCCATTGCGGCGGCCAAGCGATTGCAGGAGCGTGGCTTGACCGCGCTCGCCGCCCCCGCTATCCTGATCGGGTCCTGAAAGTCATCCGCCACGAGGAGGTCGCTCGATGAAGCTCTTCTCCATCCTTTCCGTGCTCGTCCTGGGAGGCCTGTCCATGGGTTCGTTCGACGCCGACGCGGCCGACAAGGCCAAGACCCCCGCCGCCGCCAAGGGCGCCGAGGATGTCGCCGTCCTCAAGACCAGTCTCGGCACGATCGTCCTTCGCTTCAACGACAAGGATGCGCCGCTCCACGTCGCCAACTTCAAGGCCCTGGCGACCGCGAAGTTCTATGACGGCACGACGTTCCATCGTGTCATCCCCGGCTTCATGATCCAGGGTGGCGACCCCAACTCGAAGGATGCCGACCGCAGCAACGACGGCCTCGGCGGGTCCGGGAAGAACATTCCCGCCGAGTTCAACGCCAACAAGCACCTGCGCGGCACCGTGTCGATGGCGCGGGCGAACGACCCGAACAGCGCCTCGAGCCAGTTCTTCATCTGCGTGCGCCCGCAGTCGGCGCTCGACGGCAAGTACTCGGTGTTCGGACAGGTGGTCGAGGGGATCGAGGTGGTGGACAAGGTCGTGGCCGTGCCGCGCGACGCGCGCGACAACCCGATCGACAAGGTCGTGATGGAAAAGGTGACGATCGAGAAGCGGAAACTGTAGCTCGGTCTCGCGCAGCGGAGACGAACGGCCCCCGATCGGCGAGATTGGGGGCTGTTTCAGTTCGGGTCGAGGTCGAGCCCTAGCCCGGAAGCGTCCACAGGTTGAGCCCGATCTCCGGATCGAGCTTCCGCTCCAGCGGTGCCCCCAGCAGCCGCAGGAACACCTCGCACGTCGCCCCCGCCTTCCCCCCGAACAGGTGCCCCCCGCGCGTCGAGAAGTCGACCGCACCGATCGTCGCGTGCACGTGCAGCACCGATTCGCCCTCGTGGCGAGCCAGGTTGCCGACGATCGCGGTGATCTCCCACTCGCCGGCGAAGACCTGACGCGTGTAGGTGCGGCGGTCCTGGTGGTAGTAGCCCAGCTCGGGATCGGCGATCGCACCGAGGGCGTTCACCCATGCGCTCTCGATCGCGTGCGTGCGTGCGAAGTCGAGGAGCCCGCCGACCAGGTCCTCGCCGTGCAGGAAGCGGATCACGTAGCCCTCGCGGACGGCTTGCCACTGCATCGCGGTGTCCCCCGTGTCCTTATTTCGGATCCAGGTTCCACATGTCGTGGACCGCCTTCCAGGATCCGTCCGACTGCTTCGCCCAGACGCACAGGTACTTGCCCTTCTCGAGGACCATCGCGCCGTCGGGGCCGCGGTAGGAGTCCTCGTATGTGCCGGCGGTGAACCCCAGCTCGCCGCTCTTCGCCACCTCGGCGCGGTCGGTCTTCCACGAGATGCTGAAGGTCGAGTCGGCGAAGTACGCGGCCCACACCCCCTGTGCGGCGGGCTGACCCAGGGCAACCGGTTCGCCGGGTGGATATGCGACCGCGTCGGCGGCGTAGAACGCCCCGACCGCGGCGGCGTCCTTCGTCGCGGCGGCCTGCGACCAGTCGTCGTCGAGCTGCGTCAGGGCCTGCGCCAGCGCCGCGGTGTCGACCGGATCGACGGGCGCGGCCTTCGGGGCGCAGGAGGCGGTGACGACGAGCGCGAGAACAACGCCGGAGGCGAGGATGTGTCGCCGGATCATCCGGGCATCAAGTCTGCTGGATCCGTTCACGGGTCCTCCCCTGCAATCTGGGTACGGTGCGCTTCACGCCGCGTTGGACAGCGGTCGGGCGCGCCCGGAGGTGCGCGCGCGCAGTGCCGCCGCCGCCTCGACGACGCCCACGACCAGGATCGGCGCGAGTTCGGCGAGGCGGGTCGACAGCGGCAGGAGGCGAAAGCCGGGCGTGTCCCCTGCCGCCGTGGGCACAACGTACGTGGCGAGCACGGCGAGCGCCAGTGCGAAGCCGGTTGCCCGCGGACCGCGGCGCTCGAGCACGGGGACCGCGACCAGCAGGCCCAGCGCGTACCACGGGTGTAGCACGGGCGAAGCCAGCAGGATCCACGCGGTCACCCAGGCGTAGCCCTCGATCGGCGGCGTGCGGCGCACGAGCAGCAGGGTGGCCAGGGCCAGGCCGAGGACGACGTAGAGCGCACGAGCGAGGCCGGGTGCGAGTCCGAGCGCGAGCGCGCCATCGAACAGCAGGTCGTTGTGCTGCCAGGTCGCGAGGTAGGTGAAGAGCCCGCTCGCCTCGCCGGCGCGCCCGCTGGCCCACGCCAGAAACGCATACTGCACCGCCACGAGGGCGGCGGCGAACAGCGTCCGTCCGCGTCCCCAGCGCGGTGCGAGGAACGCCAGTGCCACCAGCGCCAGCGGCTTCACGCCGGCGGCGGCGATCCACGCCAGGGTCGATAGGCCGCGCCGCCCGGCCTCGGCGCGCTCCCAGGCGACGGCGAGCAGCGCGCAGGCGAACCCCTCGGCGTGGCCCGAGCCCGCGGACTCGAGCAATGCCAGCGGGTGGAACGCGAACAGCGCGGCGGGCCACGGCGAGCGGCCGCGGCGCACGAGGATGCGTCCCAGCGCGGCCGCGGTGACGAGGTCGCACAGCGCGAAGAACGCGCGGAAGCCGCGCTCGCCGAGGCCCGCCGCAGCGAGCGCGGTCCAGGTGGCCTCGGCGAACGGCGGATAGATGGTGGCCAGGTCGGGATGGTTGACGCGGGCAAGGGCCGAGTCGGCGATCGCGTTGCGTAGCCCCCCCGCCGCGCCCACCGCCGCGGGCGAGATGCCGTACGCGTCGCGGCCCTGGATCCACAGGTGGCCGTCGACGACGTAGCGGTAGACGTCGTCGGAGAGCGTGGGCGGAGCGGCGAGGAGCGGCAGGCGAACCAGCGCGGCGACGGCGACGATCCAGAGGATACCGCGGCGACCGCCTGGGAGTGCGCGACCGCCGATCCCCACGGCCAGCGCCAGTGCGCCGGCAGCGGCGGCGAACGCGGCGAAGCGCTCCGATTGTCCGGTCCAGGGTGCCGCGAGCGCGAGCGCGAGGGCGACGGCGAGGTAGGCGGCGAGCAGCGCCGGCCCGGACTTCACCGCCCGACGCGCGCGGCCCGGGTGACCAGCACCGGATTCCCGAGTCCGTCGACGAAGCGCACGCGCACCAGGTGTTCGCCCGGCGACACGCCCTCGAGGCGGAGCGTGAACGCCTCCTCGGGCCCGTCCCACAGGCCGTCGTCGGGAGCGGCGACGAACCAGCCACCGTCGTCGAGTGCGGCATCGGCCCGGGTGATGAACCCGCGCGCATCGCGCGCCCGGCCGGTGACCGTGATCACGTCGCCGACGACGCGCGCCTCGGCGGCGACGACCTCGGGCGGCGTGCGATCGAGTTCGACGGACGAGGCGACGAGCTCGTCGTCCAGGCCACGGCCGCTGGCGTTCTCGTCCGTATCGCTCGCGGTGAGGCGCACCTCGTACGTTCCGTCGGGGAAGCCGGTGGTGTCCCACGTGTACAGCGAGTTCGACAGCCCGACGGCGATTGGCGTCCATGCCGTCGTGCCGCGTTCGCGTGCGGCAAGGCGATAGGTGATCGTGTCGCCGTTGGGATCGGTAGCTTTCCACGACATGGGCCGCAGGCCCTGCGCCCACGGCGGCAACGATTCGGACGCGCTGCGCCGCGGCACGTCGGCGTTGAACTGCACCTTGCGCCCGTCGGGCAGCTCCTGCGTCACCGGGTCGCGCCGCAGGTTCAGCTCGCCCTCGTAGAACTTGCCTGGCACGGGGAAGACGACGAAGTCCTCGATGCGCGGGCGCTGGTTCTCTTCGCCCCAGGCCACGGTGACCGTCCGCATGCGATCCGCGCCGTCGAGGGCGGACTCCCACTGCAGGTAGCGCGCGGCCGGCGAGGCGACGGCCCCGTCGCCGCCGAGTCCCTGCCACGCCGACCACGTGGTGTCCGGCTCGGCGGTGTTGCCGCTGCGCGTGCGCAGCCGCGGCGAGCCCGCGCCGTCGAACCACAGGCGGCCCCATCGCGCGATCTTCTTCGCGTCATGGATCGGCGAGGCGATCGTCCCGCCGCCGTCGCCGGGCGTCACCGTGAGCAGGCGCGGCGGGCTCGACGTGGCGACGCGATAGGCGCTGCCGGCACGGGCCAGCGCGGTGGCCTGGCCGCCGGGCTCGTTCCACAGCGTGGTGCCCCGGCCGCGCGCATCGATGCGGTAGAGCGCGGCGCGACTGCCGGTCGCGGCCCACAGCGCGTCGCCGTCCTGCGCCAGCGCGAAGACGAGTCCCTGCGGTGCGACCCAGTGCACGCTCGACGACGAGTCGGGCACGACGCGGTAGACGACCGCGCGCTGGCCGGCGCCGTCGCCCGGCTCGGGCGTGTCGTTGGCACCGAAGGTGACCGGCGTGGCGGAGAGCGCGGCGACGTAGAGTGCGCGCCCGTCCCACGACAGCGCCCGGATCTCCTTCTCCGCCGCCTCGAACAGCGCGCGCGTCCTCCCGCCGCCGTCGACGTGATAAACCATGCCGCGGCCCGAAGCGCCGACGAACACACCGCCCTTGCCGTCGGCGATGAGCGCGGTGAGTTGCGCCACCCTGGCATCGAACACCACGCGGCCCTTGCCCTCGCCGTCGATCGCATACACGCGGCCCAACGGCCCGGTCGCGGCGTAGAGCGTGCGGCCCGCCCAGGCCAGGCTCCAGACGTACTTCTGCCCCGTCTCGAACCAGGTCTTCCGCCCGCCGCGATCGAGGCGCACCACGCGCCCGTTCGGGCCGGTTCCTGCGTAGAGCGCCCCGTCCGGACCGCGCGCGATGCACAGCGCCGCGCCGTCGCCGGTCGAGTCGCCACGCACGTCGTTCCCGCGCACGGTGAGAATACGCCCGCCGGGCGTCGTCGCGAGGATGGTCGCATCCCCTTCCGCGAGCATGCCCCAGACGACGGTCTCCGGCGGCAGGGCCGTCGTCGCGACGCGCGGTCCCGGGCTCGACTGACCGTCCGGGCCGACGGCCACGCCCTTCAGTTCCGCCTGCGCGAAGTCCGCGGCGCTGCGCAGCGACCAGTACTGCGTGCCGGTCGCGTGCGCGGTGGGCGCCACCGCCACGATGGCGACGCCGACGGCCACGGCGCGCGTGGCGCAGCGGATACGGGGTGCGAGCGCACGATGCAAGACGGCGATCAATTGGCCTCCTCGTCGCGCTCGGAGGCGCGGAGCACGGGAATCGAGCCACGTTCGCCGGCGCGCACGGGCGCGTCGGGGTGGCGGCGCACTTCGACGGTGAGCGTGAGCAGCCCGACGACGGGAACGGCGACGTCGCGATTCTTCTCGGCGAGCGGGGAGAGCTTGCCCCAGGGATCGGTCGGCCGGTTGGCGCGTTCGGTGGCGAGCATGCGTTGCGCGAAGTCCGGCAGGTCGGGATACGGCACGCCGTCAACGACCGGTTCGAGGCCGGGGCCATAGAGCGCGGCGTACAGATGATCATCGCGCCGTCGATCGGCCAACCGCGCGATCAGCGCGTCGAGCGTCGCAGCGCGATGGCGGGCCGGCATGCGGGCCGCTTCCTGACGGTCGAGTTCGCCGCCCCCGCCGACGGCGACAATGAGCCGGCCGTCGGGCTGGTCGTCCGGCACCGGCAGCGTGAACGCGATCTCGCGCCCTCCCCCGCGGCGATCGCGCACGGTGGCGACGACTGTCAGGTCCGCGCCGGGGCGGACGATGGAGGACTCGAGGCGCAGCCCCTCGACCTGGCCCTGGGCCATCCCCGGCCACACGGTCAGGTCGAGCCCGACCGAGTCGGCCGTGAGCGGAGCGAACGGATTGTCGAGCAGGAGGCGAAGCGGCGCGGCCAGTGCGGTCGAGGCGGCATTGATCGGCCCCCCCCCGGTGTCCTCGAGCACCAGCGGCGCGCGACCCGGGAAGCGCACGGTCGCGCGGTAGCGCCATGTCGCTTCGGGCAGCCCACCGCTCGCGTCGGCAAGCGCGCCGACGACGCCGATGCCGGCCAGCTGGGCCACCAGCTGGCGATGGCGCAGGAGGTCGAAGCGATACGCCACGGGCCCGTCGGCGGCGGGCAGGCGGCCGTCGCGTACCAGCACGGACATCGGCAGCATGCGTGGGATCGGGCCGATCGAACCGGCGACGGCGGCGCGACGATCCTGGGTGATGGCGCCGACCTGGGCGCCCGGCGTGCCGAGCTTGAACGAGCTCTGGTCGTTGGCCACGATCGTGGTCACGTCGGCCAGCGCGAGCGGGTACGCGACGTCGCCGATCTGGAAGAACGGGTGACCGAAGGCGACGATGCGATCGCCGTCGCGATGCGTGAGGGTGCCGATCGCCGCCAGGTTCATGTCGCCGCGCATCAGGTCCACGGTGATTGCGGCTCCCGGTGCGAGCGCGGCGCGCGCGGCCTCGGGGGCGACACGTGCGGGCGCGCCGGTCGCACCGCTCGTGCCGCCGCCCCCACCCCGCACGAGCGTGAACCCGTGGGCGTCCGCCCACGGCGCCAGCGCGGCG
>JANOEH010000190.1:0-3072 GCA_031413115.1 Candidatus Eiseniibacteriota bacterium
CGAGCCAGGCGACGTCATCGCGCTCGACGCGGTGGTAGCGAACCGCGGTGTGCTCCCGCTTCCGGCGAACGAAGCCGAGGCGCGCCTGTGGGTGACGCCGCTTGCCGAGGCGATGCTGCCGGGCGTCGGGTTCGGCGACGATCCGTTCACGCCGCTGGTGGCCGAGTCCCTCGTCATGCGCGCGGCGCTCGCCGAGCTCGAGCCCGGCGACTCGGTGCTCGTGCACCTGGCGTTCGCGCCGCCTGCGGCGGGCACGTGGCGGGTGGTCGCCGCCGCGACTGCGCCCGAGGATGGAGCCACCGCGAATGATCGCCTGGCCGCGATCGTCCAGGTGGGGCCCGGGGCGTTGATGCTCTCGGAAGTGGCGGCCGCTCCCGCCGAAGGGCCGGAGTGGATCGAGGTGGTCAATCGCACCGGAGGCGATATCGCGCTCGACGGCTGGACCGTCGAGGATGCGACCGGTCGACGCGGTCGCGTCACGATCGGTGCGCCCGGTGGGGCGTTCGCCGTCGCGCCCGAGAGCCTCGTTGTCTTCACCTCGGATCCGGCGGCGCTGGTGGCGCGCCACCCCGGCCTCGATGCGCGGCACGTCGCCGCGTGCACGCCGTGGCCGTCGCTCAACAACGATCCGCCGTCGGGCGCGCCGGCGGGCAGCGCCGCGGATCGCCTGGTGTTGCGCCCGCCCGACGGGCGCGCCAGCGATGCGCTCGACCTGCCACCTGCGAACGTGGGCCGCACGCGCGAACGTCGCTCGCTCGCCCGCGCCACGCGCGAGGTGGCGAACTGGAGCGACAGCGCAGTCCCGGGCGGCACGCCCGCGCGCGTGAACTCGGTGGCCGGCGGCCCACCCACGCCCGGCATCGCGCTCACGGTCGCGCCATCGGCGCACGTGCGCGGCGAGCCGGTGCTTCTGCGCTGGTCGACCGGCTTCGAGTCCGCGCGCGTGACGCTCGCGCTGTACGACCTGCGCGGCCGGCGCGTACGGCTGCTGGTCGACGAGGACGATGCGCCCGGGACAGCCGGCGTCGCATGGGATGGAGCCGACGATGCGGGGCGTCCCGCGCCGCCCGGGCTCTACCTGGTCGGCTTGCGCGCCCGAGCGCCCGGCGCCGTCGCGCACGCCACGGCGCGCGCGTGGGTGAGCGTCGAATGAGGGCGCGCCTGAGGTTCGTCCTCATGCTCCTGACGTTCGTCGCGAGCTCTGGTCGCGCGTCGGCCGCCATCCAGCCCGATCCTGGCAACGCCGCGGCGCGGGCGACAGGGCTCGCCTTGCTCGCCGATCCGCCCGGGCCGCTCGCGGTGTTCGACCAGCCAGCGCGACTCGCGCCCGCCGCATCCGCGCACGTCGCACTCGCCGCGGCGCGCACACAGCCGTTCGGGCTCGATGCGCTGGCGCGCACGCGGGTCGCTGCGACTTACGCGCAGGGCGCCGGAGCCGTCGCGCTTGGCCTCGAGACCTACGGACCCGAAGGCGCGCGGCGCACGCGCCTCGTGGTCGGCGGGGCGTGGCGACGCGCGCAGCCCGGGAGCGCGCTCGCGTTCGGCGTTGCCTGGCAGGAGGCGCGCATCGACGGCGCCGACGCGGCGGCGGGCGCGGTCCGGGCAGGGGCGCTCGATGCGGGACTCACCTGGGCGCGCGGCGCGGGAGCCGTGGCGTTCGCGGCGCGCGCGCTTGCCTCGGGCGGCGCCGCACGGGCCCGGCCCGATCCCGACTGGACGATCGAGGCAGCGTACGACCTCGGCCTCGCCCGGCTCCACGGTGTGCTCACGCACGACCTGGTCGGCACGCGCCCCGGCGGCGGCATCGCGTTCGCCGTCGGGCCCTGCGCGCTCCAGGCGGGCGCGTTCGGGCCGCCGTGGAGCGGAGCGCTCGGCGTAGCGTTCTCGACGCGCGGGGTGTGCGGCGTGCGCATCGCCATGGCCCGCAGCCATCATCCCGAGCTTGGCCCGTCCGACGCGTGGGACGCGGGGGCCGCATGGTGAGCGCCTGGCTGGTCGCACTCGTGCTGGCGACTGCACCGCCCGATTCGGGCGGCGACGAGTCCCAGCCGACGCTCGTCCGGGAGGACGCCGAGGCCGACGCCGCGTTCGACGGCGAGTACGTGAGCGAGGAGCTGACGCCGGCGCTTGCGCCGGCAGGGTTCACCCCGTGGTCCCGCGGCCGTATCGCATGGATCGGCGGCGCGCGGTTGCTCACCTCCGCCGCGGGGGCGCGCCGCATTCGCGCCGAGCTCCTGCTCGCCCGCGAGGACGGCGAGCCGCGCGGCATCGACGATGCCTATGGCGCCCTCGCGTTCGCGCCGACCCCGCGCACGCTCGTGCGCGCCGGCTGGTTCGAGCCGAACTTCGGCGCCGGTCTCGTGCTCGGTCCGCGGCGGGTCACGCCCGAGGCGGTCGGCAGCGCGATCGCTCCCGGGCGCGCCCGCGCTGCGACCGGACCATGGTTCGCCGCGCCGCTCTCGGCCGCGCCCGCGCGTGCGGCAACGGGCCAGCGCGGCATTGCGTTCGAGCATGCGCGCGGTGCATGGCGCCTGGGCGCGCTTGCCTCATCGACACCGCGCGAGGCGCGCTCCAGCGGTGTGGCGCTGCGACCGCTCCTCGGCGTGCGCCATCGCAACGCGAGTGAGGATGCGCGCCGCAGCGTGCTCGGCGAGCGCACGCTTGCGATCGCCGCGTCCTTCGCCCCGCCTCACCAACCCGCGCTCCGTGCCTGGGCGCTCGCACTGCAGACGCGCACCGACCCGCGGCGCGCGCCGTATGAAGGCAACGCCGCGGTGGCCGAGAGCGCGGCGGCGATCGTGCACGGCGGGAACGCAATCGAACTGGGAGCGACGTGGGCCCGCGGCGGCGAGGCGGTGCTCATCGCAGCCGCGTTCGATGCGAAGGGCCGGGCGCGGACGCGCCTGACCGCGAGCACCACCGTGCGCTCGGCAACCGGAGGCGCCCGCACGCGCGCCGGGTTCATCCTCGAGACCGAGGCGCGCGCGTTCATCCCACCGCGCGCGCTGCCCGAGAGACGGCCACGCGCGCACGCCGGCATCCTGCTCGAGTGCAGCGGACCGCATGCGTGGG
>JANOEH010000191.1:0-2867 GCA_031413115.1 Candidatus Eiseniibacteriota bacterium
GTGATTCCAGCACTTGTACCAGCGGCTGCCGTAGCGATAGCCGCCGGAGCAACTGACCGGCATGTGCGTCGACGGCTCGATCACGCCCTCCTGCAGGCCAGCCAGCGAAGTCACGATCTTGTAGGTCGAAGCCGGGGGATACGTCGACTGGATCGCGCGATTGAGCAGCGGATACGACCGATCCTGCATGAACTCGCGCCAGCGCGAGCGCGACAGGCCGCGCGCGAACTCGTTGGGATCGAACGCCGGGCGGCTCACCATGCCGAGCACGCCGCCGGTGCGCGGATCGATCGCGACGGCCGCGCCGTGGCCCTCGTCCCCCATCCCCTCCTCGAGCGCGAGCTGCACGTCGAGGTCGAGCGCGAGGCGCAGGTCCTGCCCCGGCAGCGGCGCGACCGGAGGCACGTCCTCGAGCTGGCCGACCCGCCGGCCCATCGCGTTGACGACGACGTACTGGTGGCCATCCTTGCCGCGCAGCGCCTCCTCGTACGAGCGCTCCAGCCCGGAGCGCCCGATCAGGTCGCCCAGGCGATAGCCCTTCTTCTTGCGCGTTGCCAGCTCGGCCTCGTTGATCTCGCCGGCGTAGCCGAGCAGGTGCGCCGCGACCGTGCCGAGCGGGTATAGCCGCCGCGGAGTGATCTGCACCTCGACGTGCGGCAGCTCGGCGCGCAGCTCCTCGATCTGCGAGACGATCACCGGCTCGACGTCTTCGCGGAACGGCATCGTCGCGCCGGTGCGCACCGCGCGGCGGACGACTGCCTGCAGTTCGGCGCGCGGCAGCGCGAGCACGCGCTCGAGAATCCCCAACGGCGCGTCGGCGAGCGAGTCGGCGACGCCGAGATCGTTGTCGGGCGGGCGGAAGACGATGGCGAACGCCGGCGAGTTGTCGGCCAGCAGGCGGCCGGCGCGGTCGAAGATGCGTCCGCGCGGTGCGCGCACGACCTCGAGGCGGACGCGGTTCTGCTCGGCGAGCTGGCGATAGGCGTCGTGCTTGACCAATTGCAGGCGCACGGTGCCGGCCACCAGCGTGACGAAGCCCACCGCCATCACCGCGCCGATCGTCAGCGCGCGGCGATTGCGGGCCTCACGATTCAGCGCTGGACGGGCCATGACCGAGGAAGTCCGGCGCGCCGGCGGCGCGCGCGACGAGGTAGACCAGCGGGCCCAGCAGAGCCGTGTACACGGCCTTGAGCGCGACATGGACGGGGAACGTGGTGGCCCACGCGGCGAGATCGCCCTGCGCGGCGAACAGCGTGCGCACCGACTGGACGAGCAGCGTGGCGACGACCAGCACGACGAACTGCGCTGGCGGCCGCTCGCGATGGAGGCTGTTGCCCAGTCCCCCGGCGAGGTAGCCGATCACGGACAGCGCTCCCGCGGCCAGGCCGAGCGTGCGGCCGCGATCGGCGTCGGCCACGAGCCCGACGACGAATCCGGCAAGCACGCCGGCGAGCGGCCCGCCAGCCAGCGCCCAGTAGACGACGAGCAGCGTCAGCAGGTCGGGGGCCACGCCGAGGACCGACATTCCGCGCTCGGCAGAGGAGCGCACGAGCAGCCCGGCGGTGGTCCACAACAGGAGCAGATAGAACGTTCCGCGCGCCACGTCAGCGGCCCCCGGCGGTGGCCGAGTCAGCGCCCGCGAGCGCAGCAGCTCTCGCGAGCGCAGCGAGCGAATCCTTGGACGCGCTATCACCACCCGCGACCACGAGCATGGATTTTGCCTCAGGCCACCACGTCGAGTCGGCGAGATCGGTGGCGACGAGCACCTCGCGCAGGCGCGACAGCGGCGCCAGCGGCGTGACCTCGATCTCCGACAGCAGGCCCGACTCCTCGCGCCCGACCCGCAGCACGCGCCCGACGGGAATGCCCGGTGGATAGAGCACGGAGGTCGCCGCGGTGGCGAGGCGATCACCGACGCGCACGGTGTCGGTCAGGGGAACCGCGGTGAGGTAGAGGCCCGGCCGGCGGCCGAAGCGGAACTTGAGCACGCCGCGCACGCCGCTGCCCAGGACCTCGCAGGCGACCGGGGCATTGGGATCGGTCAACAGCGCCGCGCTGGCGGTGCCGCCATCGACCCGCGTCAGTCGGCCGACCAGGCCCTCGGGCGAGAGCACGGCCTGCCCCACCGCGAGCCCCGCCCCGCTGCCCGAGCCCAGGTGGAAGACGATGGGCCACGGCTCGCCGCTCACGCCGACGACCTGGACGGGGAGCAGCTTCGGCCGGCCGCGCTCGGCAAAGCCCAGGAGCGTGCGCAGGCGCTCGTTCTCGACGGCGGCATCGGCCAGGCGCCCCTGCTCCATGCGCAGGGTCGCGACCTCGCCGCGCAGGCGCGTCGCGTCCGTGCGCGCGGTGGCGACGCTCTCGATCCAGCGCAGGATGGAGTTCGCGGGGGCGAGAAGGCCGGTCGAGACGCCGGTCAGCGCATCGACCGGCAGCCGGTTGCCGAACACGAGAAGGAGAACGCACAGCAGCTCGACGGCCACCAGGGCCGCCGCCGCGCGGCGATCGTCGAGACCGGAGGTGGCGGGCACGTCAGCGGCCGGACCTAGTCCTTGTGACCGTGGATGATCACCTTTTCGTACTGCACGGGATTCTCGAGGATCGTGCCCGCGCCGCGGACGACGCAGGTCAGCGGATCGTCGGCGACCCGGATGTTGAGGTTCGTCACCTCGCGCAGCAGCAGGTCGAGCCCGCGCAGCAGAGCGCCCCCGCCGGTGAGGAAGATGCCGCGATCGACGATGTCCGACGCCAGCTCGGGCGGTGTCTGCTCGAGCGATTCTCGCAGGGCGTTGACGATGCTGCCGACCGGCTACACCCTGTGAAGCGCCTGAAGAGCGCCCGACACAGCCTCCTCCGCGCGGCTCGGC
>JANOEH010000192.1:0-9105 GCA_031413115.1 Candidatus Eiseniibacteriota bacterium
CCTGTATGGTATGGGGGCGGGGCCCTGGCCCGGGGGGCCGGCCTGGGGCCGAAGGAGCACCCCCTGCCCGCGACGCTTTTCCGGTCGCCCATCGGGATCATCAATCAGGTCGCCGGACACTTTCTCGCCACGCGCGGGAAGAAGTTCCGGCCGACCCTGCTTTTGTTGGTGGCGCGCCTCAGCGGGCCCGCCGATCGCCGCCTTATTTCCGCGGCGTGCGTCGTCGAGATCATCCATGCGGCGGCGTTGATCCACGACGATTCGGTGGACAAGAGCCTGCTGCGCCGCGGACTGCCCACGGTGAACAATCTCTGGAACGACGAGGTCTCGATCATCATCGGCGATTTCCTGTACTCCAAGGCGTTCACCAAGATGGTGGATGAGGAGCTGAACCCCGCGATGCAGATTCTTGCCCGGGTCAGCCATGAGATGACGATCGGCGAGGCCCTCGGCGAGGCCCTCGAGTTCGAGCATGCGAGCGACCTCGACGTGAGCGAGAAACAGTACGTCGAGGTGATCCGCGCCAAGACGGCGACGCTGATCGGCGGGGCGTGCCAGATCGGCGCCCTGGCCAACGGGCACGCCGGCGACACCGCGCGCGGGAAGCGCTTCTACCGCTTCGGCGAGCAGGTCGGGCTGGCCTTCCAGATCGCCGACGACCTGTTCGACTATGTCGGCGACCCGTCGACGACCGGCAAGGGCGTCGGGGGCGACCTCGAAAGCGGCAAGATCACGCTGCCGTTGATCCACGCGCTCAGGAACGGCGGGAAGAACGCGGCGCGAGTCGGTCGCATGGTGGAGAAGAAGGAGCTCGAGCCGGCCGAATGGCGCGAACTCGTCGGCATCCTCGAGCAGGGGGGCCACGTCGCCTACGCGCAGGAGCGCGCCGACACCTACGCGCGACGGGCCCGCCGCGCGCTTGCCCCCGAGACCGACTCCCCGATCAAGGACGCGCTCGGCGACGCGATCCAGTACGCGATCGCCCGGTCGAACTAGGTGGATTCCGCCATGACCCGCCCTGTAAAGTCCGGCGCCGGCCTGCCGCTGGCACGCCTCGCCGTCGAGGCCTGCCTGGCCAAGAAGGCGACCGATCCCGTCCTGCTGGACCTTCGCGAGCTCGAGGCGGTCAGCGATTTCTTCATCATCGTCTCGGCCGCATCCGAGGTGCAGGTGAAGGGCATCGCCGACCACGTCGAGGAACTGCTGCGCGAGAAGGGCGGCGTCAAGCCGTGGCACGTCGAGGGTCTCGACGGCCGCCGCTGGGTGCTCCTCGACTACATCGACGTCGTCGTCCACGTCTTCCACGAGAAGACGCGCGAGTACTATCTCCTCGAACGCCTGTGGGGAGACGCCAAGAGGATCGAGATTGTTGACGACCGCCCTGCGTGAGGCCGTCGCCCGTGCGGCGGCGAAGAACGCGTTCCCACTTCCCGGCCCCGCAGGTCCCGACGCGGCGCGCGTTCCCCTTGAGGTGCCTCGCATCGCGGCGCACGGCGACTACGCCACGAACCTCGCGCTCGTGCTCGCCAAGTCGATCGGCCGCCCGCCGCGCCAGGTCGCCGAAGCGCTGGTCAGCGCGCTCGACCTCGGCCCCGACGTGCTCGAGGAGACAACGATCGCGGGGCCCGGCTTCATCAATTTCCGCCTGAGTTCCGTCCGCCTGGGCCTCGCCCTCGTGGACGCCGTCGAGGCGGGCGACACCTGGGGCACGTGGCCCGCCGCCGACCTGCCGTCGATCCTCGTCGAATACGTGAGCGCCAATCCGACCGGCCCCATGAACGTGGTCAACGCGCGCGCCGCCGCCGTCGGCGCCGCGCTGGTCCGTCTGCACCGCGCCGCGGGCCGGAAGGCCGACGCCGAGTTCTACGTCAACGATGCCGGACGCCAGGTCGACCTGCTGGGCGCCTCCGTGGCCGCGCGCTTCCGCGAGCGGATCGGCGTGGCCGGAACATTCCCCGAGGACGGGTACCACGGCGACTACATCGCCGACGTCGCCGCCCGGGTGCCCGAGTCCGAAGGACGAGCCGCACTCGGAAACGACGACCTGCGCTGGTTCCGCGACTTTGCGCTCGAACGCATGCTGGCCTGGCAGGAGCGCTCGCTCGCCGCCTACGGCACGACGTTCGACCACTGGTTCCGCGAGTCGACGCTGCACGCCGAGGGCGCGCTGGCCGCGACGCTCGCCGACCTCATGGCGGGCGGCCACGTGTACGAGCTTGATGGCGCGCAGTGGTTCCGCTCGAGCGCCTTCGGTGACGAGAAGGACCGCGTCCTCATGCGCGGCAACGGCGAGCCCTCGTACTACCTGGCCGACATCGCCTACCACCGTGACAAGGCGAAGCGGGGTTGGGCCCGGTCGCTCGACCTGTGGGGTCCGGACCATCACGGCCACGTCGCCCGCATGGCCGCCGCGATGAAAGCGCTCGGATACCCGGACGAGTTCTTCCGCGTGACGATCGTCCAGTTCGTGCGGCTGCAGTCGAAGGGGGAGCTGGTCAAGATGTCGAAGCGGGCGGGGGAGTTCGTCACGCTCGACGAGCTGATCGCCGAGGTCGGCGCCGACTGCGCCAAGTTCTTCTTCCTGATGCGCTCGACATCGTCGCACATCGACTTCGACCTCGACCTGGCGAAGTCGCAGAACGCCGACAACCCGGCGTACTACGTGCAGTACGCGCACGCCAGGGTGGCGAGCCTGCTGCGCGTCGCCGCCGAGAAGGGGCACGAGCCGCCCGCGGGACGTGACGCGCGCCTGGCGGCTGCGGTCTTGCTCATCGCACCCGAGGAGCGTGTGCTGCTGCGTGCCATCGCGCACTTCCCCGAGCTCGTGGCGGGGGCGGCCGCGGCCGAGGAGCCACACCGCCTGACGACCTACCTCGACGACCTGGCGAAATCGTTCCACCAGTTCTACCACGAGCACCGGGTGATGACCGACGACGCCGCGCTGACGGGCGCGCGGCTCCTTCTCGTGCGCGGCGTGCAGCAGACGGTGCACAACGGACTCGGCCTGCTCGGGGTTTCGGCCCCGGAGCGGATGTAGGAGGCGGCTTGAGCATCGTCGTCGTGGGTTCGGTCGCACTCGACACCATCTACACGCCGCGCGGTTCCGCCCGCGACGCGCTCGGCGGCTCGGCGGCCTACTTCGCACTCGCCGCCCGGCACTTCAGCGACGTGCACATCGTGGCGGTCGTCGGCGAGGACTTCCCCGACGCGCACCGGGCGCTGCTGGCGCAGGAGCGCATCCACCTCGAGGGCCTGTCGACGGTGAAGGGCGGGAAGACGTTTCGCTGGGCGGGCGAGTACAGCGAGGACCTGGCTCAACGCAAGTCGCTGTCGACCGAGCTCAACGTCTTCGAGACGTTCCAGCCCGAACTCTCGCCGGAGCAGCGCAAGGCGACCACCGTCTTCCTCGCCAATATCGATCCCGAACTCCAGCTGCACGTGCTCGACCAGATCGCAAACCCGCGGCTGGTGGTCGTCGACACGATGAACTACTGGATCACGTCGAAGCGCGATCGCCTGCTCGAACTCCTGGCGCGCGTCGACATCGTCCTGCTCAACGACGAGGAAGTGAAGCTGCTGGCCGACGACTGGTCGCTGCCGCGCGCTGTTCGCAAGCTGCACGAGCGGGGCGCCAAGCGGATCGTGATCAAGAAGAGCGAGCACGGAGCGGCGATGTCGCACCAGGGCGACTGGTTCTACACGCCGGCCTTCGCGCTCGAACATCCGCTCGATCCGACGGGTGCGGGCGACACCTTTGCCGGCGGATTCCTGGGCTACCTCGATGCCGTCGGCGCGAACCACCCGATGCAGTTCCGCCGCGCGATGGTCGTGGGCACGGCGCTGGCCTCGATCGCGGTCGAGGGCTTCTCGCCCCGCCGTCTTTCCGAAGCCCGGCGGGAAGAGATCTCCTCGCGCGTGGATGCGGTCCTGTCCACCATGCATTGCCCGCCGGAACCCCTTTGGGGGGCTTGAGTTGCCCTTCCGGACCGCTTGCCGCCGGCAATTCGCTGTGGTAGAGTGCACGCGCTTTCGGTCGGGTTGTCCTTGGAACGATTTGAAACTTGCTTGAGGAAGGAGGGATCGGTCCTGTCTTCCGAACTGTCGGCTGAGTGGGTGGCGGAGGCCGAGCGGATCCTCGCTCGGCTCAGGGACGTCCAGGCCGCTTCGATCACCACGGACGGGGACCAGATCCGGGAAGTGCATATCGTCGCCGAATCGACGCGCGCCCCGAAACAGATCGTGCGCGACGTCGAGACGGCGCTCAAAGCGTTCTTGAAACGCAGCATCGATCATCGGATCATCAGCGTGGCCCTGCAGGCGCCCGATCCGGACGCTCCGGTGGCGGCGCCGATTCCGGCGAAGGCGCCGCCGCTGCTTGCTGCACCGCCGATCGTCCAGCCCGTCGTGCCGGCGAGCGTTGTGCCGCCCGTCTCGGTGGCGGCTGCGGCGAAGAACCAGGTTTCAACGGCCCCGGTTCCCGGGCCCGTTGAAACTGCAAGGGTTCGCTTCGTCAACGCGAACCTGTTCGTCAGCGGCCTGCGGACCCAGGCCGAAGTCGAGTTGTCCTGGCAGGGCACGACGAGGGTCGGTAATGCCACCGGCGCTTCCGCCCGGGACAACGCACACCGGTTGCTCGCGTCGGCGACGCTGTCGGCGCTGGCGCCGTTCCTCGGTCCCGAGATGACACTCTCGGCGCATGACGTCGAGGTCGTCCGGATGGGACGGCAGGACACGGTGGTGGTGGCGGTGAAGCTCCTCGCCCAGCGTTCGGAGAAGACGCTGGTGGGAGCCTGCACCGTGGAACAGGATCTGACCCAGTCGGTGGTCTACGCGACGCTGGCCGCGGTCAACCGGGTGCTCGGCGGCCTTCGGGTGGCCGAGCCTGTGGAGTACGAACTGAGACCGGCATCGGCGTAAGGCGAAGCGAAGCGAAGATCCGAAGCGGAGCGCCAACCCAACGAAGCGAGGGGCCGTCCGGCTCCTCCGTTCTCAACGTAGTCTAGGGGAGGTGTTCTCACATGCTTTCGATCTTGATGCTGCTGGCTGACTCCGTTGTCGATATCCTCACGATTTCCGACGACGGCAAGGCGGGTTGGGACCAGGCCGCTGGTGATGGCAAGGGCGGCTGGGACGACGCGACTCCCGATACGGGCAAGGCGGGTTGGTAGGTCACCGCGGGTTCGCCCGCGGTGGAACGACGACCCTCGCTGAGTCCGGATCGCTGCCAGGGTAGATGAGCCCCAGGTCGGTGTCGGTCTCTTCATTTGTGTGAGGTGTGCCCAGGGATGGAAGCACGCGCTGCAGCGACGGCCCCGCCGACCCTCGGACCGTCCGCGCGCCATCCCCTGTTCCTCCCGTTCTATGGGCTCGTCGTGGCCGGCGCGCTCGCCTGGCTGATCGGGCATCCGCCGGCGCCCGACCTGCTCCCGTGGACGGGCCTCGCCGTCACGCTCTGCCTCATGATCCTCGCCGACCTGGCCCCGGTGCGCATGCCCGGCGGTGGTTTCGCCACACCCGGCGCCAGCCTCGACTTCGCGGCGCTCCTCATCTTCGGCGGGCCCTGGACGGCCGCGCTCAACGTGGGTTCGACGCTCGTCGCCCAGCTCCTGGTGCGCAAGAAGCCGTTGCTGCGCACGGTGTTCAACGCCGCGCTGTACGTTCTCATGATCGCCGCGGCCGATGCCGTGCTGCACGCCCTGGGTGGTTCGTCCGGCCGGCTCGACCTGCCCGGCGACGCGTTGGCGATTGGCCTCGCCGGTCTGACCTATTTCCTCGTCAACGGCATCGGGCTCTCGACCGTGCTGGCGCTCACCGGCGCGGGATCGCTGTCGCGCGTGTTCCAGGTGAACTACGTGGTGACCGCAGTGCAGCACCTGGGGATGATCGCGCTCGGTGTCGTGGCCGCGTTCGCGTTCTTCCGCGGCGGGCCCGCCGCGCACCTGATGTTCTGCCTGCCGCTGCTGATCGCAGCGCTGTCCTTCCGGCGTTACTTCGAGATGAAACAGGACCTGCTCGAGTTCGTGCGGGCGCTGTCCGAAGTGCTCGAGGAAGTCGATCCCTACACGCGGCAGCACTCCGTGCGCGTCGCCGAGTACTCGAAGATCATCGCCCGAGCGCTCGGCATGTCGGAGCGCTCCGTCCTCGACCTCGAGTACGGCGCCCTGCTGCACGACCTGGGAAAGGTGGGCCGCCAGTACCAGTACATCCTCACCAAACCGGGGCGCCTGTCGCTCGAGGAACAGGCGACCATGCGCGCCCACCCGGCGGAGGGCGCGGAGATCGTCGCCAAGGTGCGCGCCCTGCGGGGCGCCTCGGCGATCGTGCGCAACCATCACGAGCGCCCCGACGGCCTCGGCTATCCCGCGGGACTGCGGGGTGACGACATCCCCATCGGCTCGCGCATCGTCATGGTCGCCGACGCGTACGACGCGATGACCTCGGACCGACCGTATCGCCGGGCGATGGATCCGGCGCGCGCCGTCGGCGAGCTCGCCAAGCACGCCGGGACCCAGTTCGATGCGGCGATCGTGAAGGTCCTCCAGCGGCTCGTCGCCGCGGGCACGTTCCCGGCGCTCGCCCCGCGCCTGTCGAACGACGACGCGCTCGACCTGCCGCCCGTGCGCCGGGGCGCCTGATGCGTTACCGCGACGCCGGCGTCGACATCGCGAAGGCCGAGGCCACGCTGTCGGGGCTCAAGGCCGTCATTCGCTCGACTTTCACGCCGCACGTCAAGGGCGACGTCGGCCACTTCGCCGGCCTTTGCGAACTGCCGGGCGCGGGGCCCGATGCGCCGCTGATCGCGGCCAGCACCGACGGCGTGGGCACGAAGATCCTGATCGCGCGTGACACGCGGCGCTGGGCCGGCACGGCGGGGGATGTCGTGCGCCACTGCGTCAACGACATCCTCGTGCTGGGGGCGCGGCCGTTGTTCTTTCTCGACTACTTTGCGTGTGGTGTGCTCGAGCCGATCGTGCTCGAGGAGAGCGTCCGCGGCATCGCCGAGGCCTGCCGCGCCGACGGCGTCGCGCTGCTCGGCGGCGAGACCGCCGAGATGCCCGACCTGTTTCTTCCCGGCGACTACGACCTCGCCGGAACGATCGTCGGTTTCGTGGCGCGCGATCGTGTGCTCGATGGCACGGCGATCCGGCCCGGCGACGAGTTGTGGGCGCTGCCGTCGCTCGGCCTGCACACCAACGGCTACTCGCTGGCCCGCCGCATCGTCGCCCACGCCGGCCTGGCCTGGGATGATCCGCTTCCGGGCGCCGACGGTACGCTCGCCGACCTGCTGCTCGCACCCCACCGCTCGTATCTCTCGGCGCTCGGCCCCCTGCTCGATCGCCGCGCGCTGCACGGCCTCGCCCATGTCACCGGCGGGGGCCTGGCAGGGAACCTCGTGCGGGCGCTGCCCGAAGGCGTGCGCGCCCGGGTCGAGCGCGACAGTTGGACGTGGCCGCCGCTGTTCCGCGCGCTGCAGGCGCTCGGCGACGTGCCGGACGATGAGATGGAGCGGGTGATGAACCTTGGCGTCGGGATGGTGCTGGTCGTCGCGCCGGACGAGTTGGCCGCAGTGCGCGCCGAACTCGAGACGCGCGGCGAGCGGCCCTGGCGCCTCGGGTCGATCGAGGCCGGGTCCCGCGAGGTTGTCCTGGTCTAGGCTTTCCGGACATCGCCCCCGCGGTGCGCTGCATGCACGATTCGTTTGCGGACTTTGGCGTGGGCGGTTCGCCCGCGTTCCTCGCCGCCTGCCGCCTGCTGGCGCGGGCGGCGCCGACGCGGCTCCCCATCCTCATGCTGGGGGAGACGGGCACCGGCAAGGAGCGCGCGGCGCACGCGGTGCATGGGCGCTCCGGACGCGGCGGCCCATTCGTCGCGGTGAACTGCGGTGCGTTCCCCGATGGGCTGCTCGAGGCGGAGTTGTTCGGTCACACCCGCGGCGCGTTCACCGGGGCGCTCGCCGCCCGTGGGGGACTGGTCGCCGAGGCGGCCGGCGGCACGCTGTTCCTCGACGAGATCGGCGACGCTACGCCGGCATTCCAGTCGCGGTTGCTGCGCCTGCTCGCCGAGGGACGCTATCGGCGGCTGGGCGAGGCCCGCGAGCTCGCGGCCGACGTACGCGTGCTCGCGGCGACCCACCGGGACCTCGCGTGCGATGCCCTCGAGGGTCGCTTCCGCGACGACTTGTGGTACCGTCTGGCCGTGATCGAGGTGACTCTCCCGCCGTTGCGAGCGCGCGGTTCCGATGTCCGCCGGCTGGCGCGCACGACGCTGGCGCGCGTCGCTCCCGGCGCCCGCTTCGACGCCGTCGCCATGCGCACGCTGCAGCGCCATGCGTGGCCCGGCAACGTGCGCGAACTCGAGTCGGCCGTCGCCCGTGCCGCGCTGTTCGTCGCCGCCGACGGGACGATCGGTGTCGACGCGCTGCCGCCGCGCGTGTGCGCGCCGGGAGTGGACGCGTCCGGCAGCGCGCGCGTGCGCACCCTCGCGGCCGAGCACGCGGCCCTCGAGCGGCGACGGATCGGCGAGGCGCTCGCGGCGACGCGAGGCGCCCCGGGTGCGGCGGCCCGCTTGCTCGGCCTGTCCCGCCAGGGACTGTGGAAGAAACTCAAGCGCGGAACGGTTCCCTGACGGGGCCGCATCCCGGGAGGAACGGCGTGGCGAAGAAGATGCTCAAGGCGGCGCTGGTCGGCGTCGGCGTGGCCGGACAGGTGAGCCACATCCCGGCCTGGAAGAAACTCGAGGGAGTCGAGCTGGTCGCCCTGTGCGACCGCGACCTCGAGAAGGCGCAGCGCGTGGCGCAGCGCGCCGGTGTGCCTACGGCGACGACCGATTTCGACGCCATCCTCGCCGATCCCGAGATCGACATCGTCGACATCTGCACGCCGAACTTCCTGCACGCGCCGCTGGCCATCGCCGCGCTCGAGAGCGGCAAGCACGTCCTGGTCGAGCGCCCGATCGCGCGCAACGCCGCCGAGGCCGAGAAGATGGTCAAGGCCGCGGACAAGGCCGAGTGCGTGCTCGCCTGCGCGCTGGCGCATCGCTTCCGCGAGGACACGCGCATCCTCAAGAAGTTCGTCGACCGCGGCGAGCTGGGTGATGTCTTCTACG
>JANOEH010000193.1:0-20238 GCA_031413115.1 Candidatus Eiseniibacteriota bacterium
GGAAAGGCGCGGCTGCCTGCGCCGGCGCCCTCGGCGGAAAAAATTGCGGCGCTGCGCGAGCGGGTCTTCGCCCTCTCCGGGGCCGACTCGCTGTGGAACACGTTGCTCGCCGCCGAGCACGACCTGGTCGTGCTCGTGCCCGAACCGCTGTTGCTCACGCTGGTGCGCGGCGCGACGCGCGAGTACCGCACGGGTGTCGACGTCGCGCTCGAGCCCGACCTCGACGAGAAGATCAAGGAGACGATCCACGTCAAGGTGCTCGGACAGACGGTGACGGCCGGGGAGGTCGAGGCCGCGATCCACGTCGATCGCCTGCGCGGCCGGCTCGTCGCCAGCGGTGAGCCGTCGGTCGAGCTGCATCCGCCCGACGGCCTCGCGGTGACGATGCCGCTGACGCTGGCCGGGGGCCGCGGAACCGCGCGCTTCGACGCCGCGTGGGACCCGAAGGCGGCCGCCTGGGTCGTGTGCAAGGGGTTCAAGGCAAGTGGGCGCGTCGACGGCACGATCGGGCAGGTCGCGCACGACGTCGTCGGGACCCTGCGTTTCCGCGTCGAGGACGGAAAGATCACGGGGCGCTCGGCGCTGCGGCGCGACCGCGTGCGGCTGCCGCTCGACCTCACGCCGGGTTCCTGGGCGCGCATGCGCAGGATCTTCGAGAAGGAGGACCGCCTGTTGCGCTGCAGCGTCATCGACCCCGAGCGGATGGTCGAACTGTTGCGCGGCCTCGGGCGTCGCGGGGTCCGCGTGCGCCTGCCCGGCGAGCTGCCTGGCTTCGAGCTGCCGCTCGAGTTCGGATCCTCGGTCATCGACAGCACGTACCGCATCGGCGTCGACGTGCGCGGCGCCCAGGTCGCGATGACGCAGAACGCGCTCGTCGTGTCCGTCGACGGGGTGGTCGAGATGCACGTGGTGTCGGCCGGGATCGACACGGCGCTCGCGGAACCCGCGCCGCTACCGCTGCCGCCGCGGCGCTAGCCCAGGCGAGCCACCGTCCCCTGGAGCAGCGCCTCGAGGCGCCCGGCAGCCGCGCCGGCGACCGCCTCGACCTCGTGGTGGGTGAGCGTGGTCGGCGAGAGCCCCGTGCCGTAGTTCGTGATGCACGACACGGCGGCCGTGGCCAGGCCCAGCGCCGCGGCGAGGTCCACCTCGTGCGCGCTCGACATGCATGCGGCGTCGGCACCCATCTTCCGGGCCATCGCGATCTCGGCGGCGGTCTCGTAGGCCGGGCCGGTGCCGGCGAGCAGGATGCCCTCGCGCAGGCGGATGCCCTTCTCGCGGGCGACCGAGCGCACGACGTCGAGCAGCTCCGGCGCGTAGGGGCGACGGCGGCCGATCGCGCCGCGCGTGACGCCCGCGGCCGTTGCCAGCTCCTCGCGCGTGAACAGCCCTTTGCGGCCGATGCCGTTGATGTGGTCGCGCACCAGCATGAGATCGCCCGGCGCGAACTGCCGATTGAACGTGCCAACCGCGTTGGTCACCAGCAGCGTCTCGACGCCGAGCGCCATCATCACGCGGTGGGCGAACGTGACCGTGCCCAGGCCGTAGCCTTCGTAGACGTGCGTGCGCCCGCGCAGCACCGCGACCGGCACGCCGCCCCAGCGCCCGACGACCAGCTTGCCGGCATGCCCCTGCACCGTCGAGTGCGGCCAATGCGGCAGCGCCTTCGTGTCGAACGCGGCGCCGCCGTCGGCCGCGTCGATGCGATCGGCGACGCCCCCCAGCCCCGAGCCGAGCACGATCCCGATGCGCGGGGACAGCACGGTCGCAGCGCGGATGGCGGCGACGCACTCGGCGACGCGGGGGTCGGGTGTCGACGAGGACGGGCTCACTTCGCCTCCGCTTCGTACGGCACGCCGACCGCGGCGGGCGGGTGCGCGCGGCCGATCGCGCCGGCGAGCACGACCATGGTCACGACGTAGGGCAGCATCTGCAGGAACTCGTTGGGCAGCGCGCCGCCCTGCAGGCGGATCTGCAGCGTCTCGCAGAAGCCGAACAAGAGGCACGCCGCGACCGCGCCGAGCGGGTTCCACTTGCCGACGATCATCGCCGCCAGCGCGATGTAGCCGCGCCCGCCCGACATGCCGTCGGTGAACGACCGCTGGTCGGCGGCAAGCCACGCGCCGCCGAGCCCGGCGAACCCGCCCGACAGCAGCACGCCGGCGTAGCGCAGCTTTGCCACGGACAGTCCGAGCGTGGCCGCGGCCTCCGGGTGCTCGCCGGTAGCCCTGAGCCGCAGGCCGAATGGCGTGCGGAACAGCACGAACCACGCCGCGATGCACAGCGCCGCGGCGAGCAGGAAGAGCGGGTTGCCGAACAGCGGCCCGACGAACGGAATGGCCGACAGCAGCGGGATGTCCCACTGCGGCAGCCCCGCGACGCGCGACGAGTTGCTGCTCGAGCCGAAGACCTCCTTGAGCACGAAGCGCGACAGGCCGAGGGCGGCGAGGTTCAGGCCCAGGCTCGAGGTGATCTGGTCGGCGCGGCAGGTGACGGTGACGAACGCGTGGACGAGTGCCACCAGAAGCCCGGCCAGCGCGGCCGTGACCAGTCCGGCCCATGCCGAGCCCGTGAAGTGCGCGCCGAGGACGTAACCCAGGGCACCCATGAGCAGGATGCCCTCGAGCGCGATGTTGATCACGCCGCCGCGCTCGGAAAGGGCGCCGCCGACGGCCGCAAGGCCGTACGGCACCGAGATGCGCAGCGTCTGGGCCAGCGCCGAGAGCAGCAGGTCGGGCGTCATGCGGCCTTCCGGCGGCCCCGCCGCTCGATCGCGACGTGCAGCGTGATGGCGAACAGGATGACGATCGCCTGTAGAATTTCGACCAGTTCCTTGGGCACGTCGGTGTTGATCACGAGGCCGCCGTACGACAGGGCGGCGAAGAACACCGCGGCGAGGACGATGCCGGCCGGATGATTGCGGCCCAGCAGAGCGACGGCGATGCCGAGGAAGCCCACGCCACCCGAGAATCCCGACTCGTAGAAGCCCTTGTAGCCCATCACGAAGTTCGTGCCCACGAGCCCGGCCAATGCGCCCGACAGGCACAGCGCGAGGACGCGCGTGCGCGGCACCGGGATGCCGGCCGACTCGGCGGCCGCGGGCTGCAAGCCGACGGCGCGCAGCTCGTAGCCGAACGTCGTGCGCCACAGGAGCCAGCCGACGAACCCCGCGGCGAGTCCGGCCAGCACGACGCTCAGGTTCACCGGCGAGCCGCGGAAGAACGGCAGGATCGCCTCGAGGCGGGGAATGCGCGCGCCGGCGCCGATCTCGGTCGTGCGCACCGTGGCATGGACGAACGCGTCGTGGCCCAGGTACTGGACGAGCGCCAGCGCGATGAAGTTCATCATGATCGTGTTGATCACCTCGTGCGCGCCGACCCTCGCCTTGAGGATCGCCGGCGGCAGCGCCCACAGCGCGCCGGCGAGCATCGCGGTCAGCAGGCACAGCGGCAGCAGCACGATGGCGGGTAGCCCCCCAAAGGTCGCGCCGACCATCGCGACCGCGAACGCGGCGACGACGCACTGGCCCTCGGCGCCGATGTTGAACAGGCCCGCGCGGAAGCCCAGCGCGACGGCGAGCCCGGTGAACACCAGGGGCGTGGCGCGGAACAGCACCTGGCCGATCCCGTACGCGTTGCCGAA
Source organism: Candidatus Eiseniibacteriota bacterium (assembly GCA_031413115.1). Lineage (GTDB taxonomy): Bacteria > Eisenbacteria > RBG-16-71-46 > RBG-16-71-46 > DASYSL01 > JANPEF01. The sequence continues at coordinate 3,640 of JANOEH010000193.1, forward strand.
TACCCCCGCGGCCATCTTGCCGTAGACCGCAAAGGGATTCTGCCCGACGACGGCGATGAAGCCCGCGCCGACGACCAGCGCGCCGACGACGGCGAGGAGCGGCCCGACCAGCTCGCGCAGGGCCCTCACGCGCGCGGCCCCGTGACGGAAGCGGCGCGGCCGGTCATGTACTCGCCGAGCGTGCGCTCGTCGGTCGCGGTGGCCGCGGTCTCGTGGACGATCCGGCCCTCGTAGAGCACGACGATGCGATCGGACAGCGCGAGCAGCTCGGACAGCTCGGAGGAGACGACCAGCACGGCGCGGCCCGCGTCGCGCTGGCGCATGATCTCGCGGTGGATGAACTCGATCGCGCCCAGGTCGACTCCGCGCGTCGGGTGGGCGGCGATCAGGAGCCTCGCGTCGCGGGTGAACTCGCGCGCCACAACGAGCTTCTGCTGGTTGCCGCCCGACAGGTTGCCGGCACGCGCCGTCGGGTCGGGCGGGCGCACGTCGAACTCGGCGAGGCGCGCCTCGGCGAACGCGCGCACGCCGGCGCGGTCGACGAGCGGGCCCTTGTGGAACGCCGGCTCGTGGTGACGGCCGAACACCAGGTCGTCGGCGAGCGGGAAGTCGAGCACGAGTCCGCGCTTGAGGCGATCCGCCGGCACGTGGGCGACGCCCAGGGCGGCGATCGCGCGCGGCGTGAGGCCATTGAGCCGCACACCGCCCAGCCGCGCCTCACCGGTCGCAATGCGACGCAGCCCGAGGACTGCCTCGACCAGCTCGGCCTGCCCGTTGCCCTCGACGCCGGCGACGCCGACGATCTCGCCGGCCCGCACGGTCAGCGACAGCTCGCGCACGGCGGGGAGGCCGCGATCGTCGCTCGCCGCCAACGCGTCGAGCTCGAGCACCGCGGCGCCCGGCGTGGCGGGCTTCTTCTCCAGCGTGAGCAGCACGGGGCGGCCGACCATGAGCTCGGCCAGCTCGGGGATCGACGTCGCCGCGGTCTCGCGTGTGCCGACGGTCTTCCCCCCGCGCATCACCGTGACGCGGTCGGACAGGTCGAGGACCTCGCGCAGCTTGTGCGTGATGAGGACGATCGTCGTGCCCGCGGCCTTCAGCTCACGCAGCACGGCGAACAGCTCCTCGGTCTCCTGTGGCGTGAGCACGGCGGTGGGCTCGTCGAGGATGAGCAGGTTTGCCCCGTGGTACAGCGCCTTGAGGATCTCGACGCGTTGCTCCTGGCCGACCGACAGCGTCTCGACGCGCGCGGTGGGATCGACGGCCAGGCCGTAGCGATCGGACAGCGCGCGGACCGCGGCCGCGGCGCGCGCATGGTCGAGGAACGGCCCGGCGGTCGGCTCCTTGCCCAGCGTGATGTTCTCGGCGACGGTCAGCGGTCGCACCAGCATGAAGTGCTGGTGCACCATGCCGAGCCCGCGGGCCAGCGCATCGGCGGGGGAGCGCAGGCGCACCGTCTCGCCGGCGATCCGGATCGTGCCGGCGTCGGGCTGGTAGAGCCCGTACAGGATCTTCATCAGCGTGGTCTTGCCCGCGCCGTTCTCGCCGACCAGCGCGTGGATCGAGCCGGCCTCGATCGAAAGCGAGACGCCGTCGTTGGCGCGCAGCGCGCCGAACGTCTTGACGATGCCGTCGAGCTCGATGATGGGAGGCTTCAAGCGGACGCTCCGGGAGAAGCCGCGGCGAAAGGAGGCCTCAGGAGCCTGGGGCGGGGGCGCGGAACTCGAGAAATCTCACTCGGTGGGGGCCACGATCGTGCCGGACTCGATCTCGGCGCGCAGGGCTTCGACCTTCGCGTGCACGTCGTCGGGGATGAGCGCCTTGTTGCGCTCGTCGTAGACGTAGTCGACGCCCTTCTCCTTGAGGCCGAACACGTGCGTCTGCCCGCCGGGAAACGTGCCGTCGATCTGGTCCTCGATGGTGTCGAAGACGGCGACGTCGACGCGCTTGATCATGCTCGTCAGGACGCGGCCGGGCATCGCCGAGTGCTGGTCGGAGTCGACGCCGATGGCGAACGTGCCCTTCTCGTTCGCGGCCTCGAACACGCCGAGGCCCGTCGAACCCGAAGCGTGGTAGATGATGTCCGCCCCGTTGCCGTAGACGGCGAGCGCCAGTTCCTTGCCCTTGGTCGGGTTCTTGAACGCGTTGCCGTCGACGCCGGCGTACTTCACGTCGACCGTCGCCGCGGGGTTCGCCCGCTTGACGCCCGCGACGTAGCCCGCTTCGAACTTCTTGATCAGCGGGATCTGCATGCCGCCGACGAACCCGACCTTGTTGCTCTTCGTGAGCCAGCCGGACAGCGCGCCGACCAGGTAGCTGCCTTCCTCTTCCTTGAACTTGAGCGCGACCACGTTGGCCGGCAGCTCGCCGGATTCGGGGACGTTCATGTCGACGCAGGCGAAGTGCTTCGTCGGGAAGTCCTTCGCCACCGCCAGGATGTCGTCCGAGAAGAGGAAACCGATCCCGAAGATCAGGTCGTACTCGCCGGCCGCGAGCTGGCGCAGCGCGCTCTCGCGATCGCCGCCCTCGCCCGGCTCGATGTACTCGATGTGGTCCTGGCTGACGCCCAGTTCCTTCATGGCGCGCTCGAGCCCTGCGTACGCCGCGTCGTTGAACGACTGGTCGCCGCGGCCGCCGACGTCGAACACCAGCCCGACCTTGACGTTCGCGCCCTTGCCGGCGGTCGTGCCCGTGGATTCGGTCTTTGCGCCGCCGCCGCCGCAACCGGCGGCGACGAGGACGACGAGGCAGAGCGCGGACAGGGCGACGACGATCGGGCGGATGCGCATCAGGCGGTCTCCGTGGCGGTGCGGCCCGCGGTCGAGGTCGCGGCGGTCGCGGCCGGCGTCTCGTCGGGCACGGTGTGACAGCGGCGGCAACGCGCCTCGTAGAGGCCCGCGCCGCCGACGACGACACGCCCGCTTTCGGGGCGCGTACGCTGGGTGCGGCTGCCCGGGGCGCCGCAGACGACGCAGATGGCGAGCGTCTTCGTGATGTACTCGGCGATGGCGAGCAACTGGGGCATGGGTTCGAACGGCTGCGCGCGGTAGTCCTGGTCGAGGCCGGCGACGATCACGCGCTTGCCCGATTCGGCGAGCCGATCGACGACCGCCGGCAGGTCGGGGCCGAGAAACTGGCCCTCGTCGATGCCGACGACCTGCGCCTCGACGGCGAGTGGCTCGATCTCGAGCGCCGTCGCGACGAGGCGTGACGGAATCCTCGACTCGCTGTGCGAGACGATGTGGTCGGCGCCATAGCGGACGTCGATCGAGGGCTTGAAGATCTCCACCTTCTGCCGCGCGATCAACGCGCGACGCAGGCGACGGATCAGCTCCTCGCTCTTGCCGCTGTACATGGGGCCGACGATGACTTCGATCCAGCCGGTCGGGTGCGGGCGGGGTTCGTGCATGGCCCCGGGACTCTACGGCACGTTCCTTTGCCGGTCAATTCGTCGTCGCGGGCGCCATGGGCTGCTTGACGAGCGTCGACTGCCCGAACTGCACCCACGTCCCTTCACGGCGGGCCTCGTCGGTGACGCGGATCGTGTTCCGGTCGAGCAGGCGGTAGGTGGTGCGGCCCTGAACGTCGCCCTCGCTTCCCCAGGTGGTCGCCAGGCTGTCTCCCGCGGCGCGGCCGACCAGCGGATACAGCTTGCCCTGCGAGTCGAACCACGTGCCGATGTAGTGGCCGTCGGCATTTGTGTTCGGGCGATAGGTGCCCTCGCCCTCGAAGTGCAGGGTCTCCCCCTCCTTCGCCGTCATGTCGTTCTTCCACGTCAGGCGGATGAAGTGTCCATCGATCGCCGGTCCCCACGTCATCTCGATCTTCGACGCATGTCCACCGACCTTGCCTTCGCCGCGCCAGGTGCCGAACAGGTCGATGTAGATCGGAAACTTGCTGTTCGGATTGCGCACCGCGCCCGCGGGGATCGCATTGCCGGCCGCGTGCACGGGTGGCGAGGCGACAGCGACCGCGAGAAATCCGAGGAAGGCGTAGGCGACGGCGACGGTGCTGCGGAAGGAACGAGTCATGGGGGCGACGCTCCCGGGGTGGATGCGGGGGGCGTGCATCAGATCGCTCCCGGCTTGCCGACGACGCGCCGCATCAGGCCGATCTGGCCGACGTGATACGCCTCGTGGAACTGCAGGAAGTGCAGCTGCATGCCACGCGGCCGCCGCGACTCCGGCTTGTGCAGCGCCGCGAGGTGATCGGCGGTCACGGTGTCGAGCGCCCAACGGATGCGCTCCTGCGTCGTCTCGAAGTCGGCCAGCAACGATGCCCACGGGCGCGCCTGCGCTGGCGGATCTGCCCACGCGCCCCCTTCGCAGAAGGGCTGGCTGTCGGCTTCGCTCCACAACGGTTCGGCGCCGAGCAACTCGAGGACGGCGGAGCGATTGGACACGACGTGGCCGAGCATCCAGTTCGTGCAGTTGGTGCCCGGGGCCGCGATCACCAGGCTGTCGGCGTGCGTGAGGTCGGCCACGTTCAGGCCCAGCGCCCGGTGATTGAAGTCGAACAGGAAGCGCAGGACATCGGTCGAGACTGCGGTTACGGCGGGTGCGGTGGACACGGAGACCTCCGGTGGGTTCATCGGGCGGGGACCCCACAAGGATAGGGCCTCTTCGCCTCGATGGCCGAGTCAAAACCTCGTCATGTCCCGAGCCGCAGGCGAGGAGTGTCTCCCCCCCCCGGCCGGGGGCAATCCCGACGCGCCTACGGCAGGGGATCGGCGTCGCGCAGCAAGTCCCGGATCTTCGTCTTGATCAGGTCGATGGCCACGCGGTTGTGGCCGCCCTCGGGGACGATGATGTCGGCCCAGCGCTTGGAGGGTTCGACGAACTGCAGGTGCATGGGGCGCACCGTCGTGCGGTACTGGCGGAGGATCGACTCGATCGAGCGGCCGCGCTCCTTGATGTCGCGATCGATGCGGCGCATCAGGCGGACGTCGGCATCCGTGTCGATGAATACCTTGATGTCCATCATCTCGCGCAATGCTTCGTCGACGAAGATCAGGATGCCCTCGAGGACGATGACCGCGTGGTCGCCCACGGGGATCGTCTGCTTGAGCCGGGCGTGTCGCGTGTAGTCGTAGATGGGCTGCTCGACCGGCGTGCCTTCGAGCAGCGCTTTCACGTGTGCGCACAGCAACGCGCCATCGAAGGCGTCGGGATGGTCGAAGTTGCGCAGGTCGCGATCGGCGACCGGGATGTCGTCGAGGTCGCGGTAGTACGAGTCCTGGTCGAGGATCGCGACGCGCGAGCTGCCCAGTTCGCGCACGATGGTGCGCGCGACCATGGTCTTGCCCGATCCACTGCCCCCGGCGATGCCGATCAGAATGCGTTTGGACATGATGCGCGAAGGTTGCACGGCGACGCGAGCGCCGTCAATCGCCCTGCGTCGAGTCGCTGCCCGCCGCCGGCGCCGCCGCAGCTGCGGCGCCGGCGGCGGCCGCGACCGCGTTGCGCGCGAGTGCGATGCCGATCGCGTAGGGGTCGGCGTTGCGTTGCTCGACGCAGACCTCACGCCAGGTGGTGACCAGGGCGCGGCCGTTGTTGCGCCAGCGCAGCGTACCGGGCTGCGCGCGCCCGCCGTCGAGCGCCTGCTTCTTCGCCGTGCGCGCGATCGCGAACTGCCACTCGGACTCGAACAGGATGTCGAGTTCGGCGAGCAGATCCCGTCGCGCCGGCAGGCGTCCGAAGGCCCGCGCCCAGTCGGCCTGGAACTCGCGCTCCGACAGCATGGTGACGAGTTCGACCGCCAGCGGCGCGTCGGGCGCCGTGCGCGGCACCGCCCACCACAGCCCGTCGATCGCGGCGAGCGGATCGCCGCCGCGGGCCGGCAGGCTCTGGTCGAGATCGAGCGACACGCCGCGCGGCACGCGGGCGACGCCCAGGTCCGCCGGATCCTCGAGGAAGCCTTCAAGGCCCGGGGTCCCCGTGCCGTGCAGGCGGAACAGGTGTGGCATGTCGAGCCAGCCGAGGAACACCTGGCCCTGGGCCGTGGCCGACAGGAGATCGTCGGGCGCCCAGTTCTCCTTCGTCATGGCGGGGTGGTACCAGCCGGCGCCGAAGCAGACCGACTCCCAGGCGAGGGCATCGCGCAACTCGATCGCATCGAGGTCCACGAGGTCGGCCGCGGTGACACCCTGGGCGAACGCGCGCGTCGCCAGGTCGACGGTCGCCGCATCGCCCGTCGCGGCGTGCGCAATGCGCGGGCCGGTGAGCCCGTCGTACGGCCGCGCAGCCCACGCCGCGCCGAGCACGGCGATGTCAAACGTGTCCCAGTCGTCGGGATCTGCTTCGAGTCGGTATTGCGGCGGCAGGCCGGAGCCGCCGGCGCGACGGATTGCTGCATCGATGCGGCCGCGATCCGCTTCCCAGTCGGCGACGATCTCGGCGACCCGGGCGCGCGAGTAATAGAGCAGCGGCGTCGAGATCGACGCCGGGACGAAGCGCAGGTCGCCACCGCGCGCTGCCGCAGGCGCCAGCGCCGCGGGCGCCATGGTGGCGGCGAGCCGCTTCGCACGAACCGGACCGCCCACGTCGTCGACCGGCAGCACCATGTCCTCCCCCTCGAGCCCGGCGAGGGCCGCACGGGGGGCGAGCGCGACCATGACGCGGCGCTTGCGCTCGAGCGACTCCGCCCGGAGCAGGCGCTCGAGTTCGTCCACGTCCTTGTACGCGCGGGTGGTGAGACGGACGTGATGCTTCTCGGCGAAGTCGGCGATCCGCGTGCGGAACCAGCCCTCCTCGATTGCGTCGAACGGCACGAGCACGACGTAGTCGGGGCGGTAGAGGAGCGCGGTCAACGCCACGGCGAGCCCGGCAAACAGCAGGCCCATCGCGACGAGGAGCAGGCCGCGCCGCGAGGGCGGGGCGGGGGTGGCCTCGGGGGCAGCGTGGCGATCCTTCGGCTTCGTCATGCATCCTCCTCGCACCCATCGGGCCCGTGGCGATCGCCGCGGTCTCCCCGCGCGCCGTCCGGCGGGGAAGGCATACCACGCCACGCCGGGGCGCACACCGGTTCCGTTGGCGCTGCGCCCCGGTCGGGGCCGACCCTGCCGGGTGGCGTCGCGCGCCACCCTTGCGGCCTGCGACGACGCGACTTAGACTGCGCGACAATCGTTCCGCTCCCGCTCCGTCCGCCCGTTGATTCCCGGAGGCACCGTGCCCGCACCCGATCCCGCCGAAGTCCGCCGCCTCGTCGCGGCGGTCGTCGATCGCGTGCTCGGTCCGGCCGGTCCCGGGGGCGACGGCGCGGCAACCGCCGCCGCGAAGCCGGCCTTGGCGCCCGTCGGACCCGCCCGGCAGGCGCGCATCGTCGACTGGACGCGTCCCGTCGCCGGCGACACGCGGCCCCTTCCCGTCGCGCCGCCCCCGGCCGCAGGCGCCCCGCGCCCGACCGCGGGAGCCAGGCCGAAGGTCGCGCCCGATCCGGCGCGCACCGTCGCCCTCGGCGGCGACCACGGCGGCTTCGCGCTCAAGCAGATGCTGGTCCGCTACGTGCGCGAGGAACTGCGCTGGACGGTGATCGACTGCGGCACGCACTCGACCGAGCCGGTCGACTATCCGGACATCGCCAAGGCCGTCGGCGAGGCGGTGGCGAGCGGTCGCGCCGCGCGTGGCATCGTCATCGACGGCGCCGGGATCGGCTCGACGATGGCCGCCAACCGCGTGCCTGGCGTGCGCTGCGCGCTGTGCCACGACGAGAAGACCGTGCTCAACAGCCGCGAGCACAACGACGCCAACGTGCTCGCGCTGGGCTCGGGCGTGGTCAACACCGGCCAGGCGCGCCGTCTCGTCGAGGTGTGGCTGAAGACGAAGTTCGCCGGCGGCCGACACGCCCGCCGTGTCGAGAAGATCATGGAGCTCGAACGACTGCGCGCCGCTGTGCCGACCGCCGCTCCCGAAAGGAACGCATGAGCATCCCCGCCGCCGTGTTCGCCCGCCTGCCCAAGACCGACCTGCACCTCCACCTCGACGGCTCGCTGCGCCCGCGGACGGTGTGGGAGCTGGCGCAGGAACAGAAGGTGAAGCTGCCGGCGAAATCGCCCGCCGAGCTGGCGAAGAAGCTCGTGGCCGGCCCGCGGGTGAAGAACCTGGGCGACTACCTGAAGACGTTCGACCTCACGCTCGCCGTACTGCAGGTGCCCGAAGCGCTCGAGCGCGTCGCCTACGAGCTGGCCGAGGACTGCGCCGCCGAGAACGTGCGCCACATGGAAGTGCGCTATTCGCCGATCCTGCACCAGCAGAAGGGGCTCAGGCTGCCCGAGATCCTCGAGCCGGTGCTCGCGGGACTCAAGCGCGCCGAGCGCGACTTCCGCCTGTCGACGGGAGTGATCATCTGCGGCATGCGCAACATCAGCCCGCGCAAGTCGTACGAGCTGGCCAGGCTCGCCGTCGCCTACCGCGATCGCGGCGTCGTCGCGTTCGACCTCGCGGGCGAGGAGAAGGACCACCCCGCGAGCGACCATCGGCGCGCCTTCCGCTTCATCGCCGAGCACAACCTGTCGTCGACCGTGCATGCCGGCGAGGGATTCGGCCCGCCGTCGATCGCGCAGGCCCTGCACGACTGTGGCGCCCACCGGATCGGCCACGGCACGCGCCTGCACGAGGACCCGGAGCTGCTCGGCTACGTCAACGACCATCGCATCCCGCTCGAGGTCTGCCTCACATCGAACGTGCAGACGCGCACGGTGAAGAGCCTCAAGGAGCACCCGTTCCGTCGCTACCTCGACCTCGGCCTGCGGGTCACGCTCAACACCGACAACCGCACGGTGTCGAACACGACGCTGACCCGCGAGTACGCGCTGGCCGCGCGGGCGTTCCGCCTGTCGCCCTACCAGGTGAAGCGGATCGTGATCGGTGGGTTCAAGAGCGCGTTCCTGCCCTATGCTGAGAAGGCGCGGCTGCTCCGTCAGGTCGTCACCGAGATCGACGCCGTGTTCATGGAAGCGCTGCCGGACTCGTACGATCGGGCGGGGTCGACGCTCTAGGTCGTCGGTCTCGGCTCCGTCGCCGGCGCCAGCAGCCACGCGGCGGCATAGACCAGCGCACCGACGAGCAGCGTCGCCGTGTATCCGTTGTTGATCGCGATCGTCATCGCCAGCACCGAGCCGAACACCGAGAAGCCGCCGTTCACCGACCACGCCCACGGAACCAGTGCGCCGCGCCCGGCCGACAATCGCCGTAACGCCAGCGGCAGGGCCTGTCCCAGCGCGAAACCGACCGGCAGCAGCACCAGCACCGCGACCGCGATGCGTCCGGCGCGCGGCAGCGGCAGCAACGCGTGGAACAGCGGTGGCAGCAGAAACGCAACGACCACCGTCACCGCGAGGATCCAGGCGAGGCGCCGGCGCAGTGCCGGCCCGCTCGCCGCGAGTGGAATCTCCTGCGTCGTGCGCGCGCCCAGCCCGGCTGCGACAAGCAGCGTCGCCAGCACGACCGACAGCGCCAGCGCCGGGTGTCCGAGGAACAGCAGCACGCGTTGCAGGAGCCCGATCTCGACCAGCATGAACCCCAGCCCCAGCGCGCCGAAGAACGCGATCGCCCCGGCGGTGCGCGGGCGCGCCGTCACGCGGTCGCCCCGCAGCGCCAGCGCGGGCAGGAGTGCCAGCGCCGCGCACAGCGCCGCCGAGGTGAACAAGAGCGCGACCAGCAGGAACACCGCGCGGGCATGCACGCGCTCGCCGCTCAGGTCGAGCAGGCCCTTCCAGAACACGTCGGGTCGCACCACGTAGAAGAAGAATGGCCGGTCGTCATCGACCGCCGACAGGTCGAGCGCCTGGGCGCGCACCACGTCACGGTAGTCGGCGGCGGAGAGCATCGCGCCATAGACGCCCTGACCGATCCGGCCCGGCGCCGCGACGAACTCGATGCCGCCGGGCGCGGCCCACGCCTCGAGGGTGCGCACATCGGCCTCGGCGAACGGCGTCGGGCGAACCAGCACGCTGGCGCGGTCGTCCTTGCGCAGGACGATCACGTGCCGGCCCGGCGCGCTCACGCCGCGACGCCGCAGCGCCTCACAGGCGAGCGCCACCAGGCGCGCGGTCTGCTGCGGCGGCTCCTCGAAGTAGCGCTGCACCGCGACGATTCCCGTCGGCGCCAGGTGATCGAGATAGTCCTCGTAGGCCTCGACGGTGTAGAGCGTGTTCTCGGTCAGCGCAAACGCGCCGGCCGCCGTCGCCGCGTAGGTATCGATGTAGCCTGCCTGGATGAGGTCGAAGTGCTCCGCCGAGCGGCGGATGTAGCTGCGCGCCTCGTCGGTCTCGATGCGCACGTCGGGCCCGCCGTAGATGCCACCCGCGAACGACGCGAACGGTCCCGTCATCGCCTCGACGATCAGCCCGTTCACCTCGACCGCCGTCACGGCCGCCGCATCGGCGGCGCGCGCGACCGCCAGGTCGACGCCGCCACCCGGCCCGATCACCAGCACGCGCGGGCGCGCCAGCAGGGCGTACGGCGCGGCGATCAGGTCGTCGAGCAGGAAGCGCACGCTCTCGGCCCGGCCGTCCCAGCGACCGATCACCGTGTTGGAGGCCGCGTCGATCTGCAGCAGCAGCGAGTCGGGCTCGCCATAGCCGCGCACGGTCACGCGCGAGAACGCATTCCACTTCTCGAAGCGGATGTCTGTGAGTTCGCGCCCGCGCGAGAACTTGATCGCGAGGAATGGCGTCGTCGCCTGCAGCGTCGCGGTTGCGAGGAGAAGGACGGCGAGAGCGACCGACAAGGCGAACTGCCTGCGTCTGCTCGTGCCACGCGCGAAAGCCGCCGCGCCCAGCGCGGCGAATGAGCCAGCGACGAACAGCGCGCCCGGGCCGCCCGACCACTCGAGCGCGACGATCGCGAGCAGGCAGCCGACGCCCGCGCCAAGAAGATCGGCCGCATACAGGCGCCCCGCCTCGGCGCCGCGGTGACGGAACAGAAGCGCACCGACCAGACCGCCGGCGAGGAACGGGATCGCCCCGGCGAAGTAGAGCGCGACCATGGCAATCGCATCGCCCGCACCGAAACCGGCTGGACGGTTGAAGCTGGTCAGGTAGCGATAGGCGGGATTGTCGGCGAGCAGGAGGAACGACGCCGGCGCGAGCACGGCAAGCGCGATCGAAGCGCCCCACGCCTGCGTCCGCAGACGCGCCGCGGGGAACGCGCGCGGCAGAAGGTGCACCGCGAGGCCTCCCGCGGCGAGGCCGAACAGCGCGATCGACATGGCAAAGAACGCGAAGTGGTACCACATCACGACCGACAGGATGCGCGTCAGCGCGATCTCGGTGATCAGCAGCGCGGCGGTGACGAGCGCGAGCCCGGGCGCGAATTCGCCCGGGCTCGTGTCCGCGCCGGCCCCGCGCTCAGCGCCCGCCACGGACCAGCGTGACGACGAGCGCGGCAAGGCAGGCGAGTGCGATCAGCGCGGCGATCACAAGGCGCATCCCGGCGCGACGGACCCGCCGGTCATCGGCCTCGGCCCGCCGGCGCAGGGTCGCGTTGTCGCGCGTCAGTTCCTCGACCGTGGCTTCGGCCCGACCGAGGCGCTCGCGCAGAGTGCGCGCCTCGGACTCGGCGGTGTCGATGCGCCGCGTGATCGCGTCCTCGTAGCCCGTGCCGTGGCCGCCCTCGCTCAACGGTCCTCCGTCGGGTCGACCAGCCGCGCTTCGAGCGAGGCGATCGCCTCGCGCACGCGCGGCGGCGCCGTGCCGCCGACCTGGGCGCGCCGGGCCAATGCGGCATCGAGCGACAGGCCGCCGACGACCGCGGGCGTGAACACCGGATCGAGCCCGGCCCACGCCGCCGGGGTGAGGTCCTCGAGCCGTCGCGGTGGACCCGCCCCGCCCGGCACGTCGAGCGCCTGCACCGCGAGCGCGATCTTCGAGTAGGCGTCGCGGAACGGCAATCCCGACGCCGTGAGCCGCTCGGCGAGCTCGGCCGCGAGGATCCACTCGCCGAGCGCACCGCGCGTTCGCGCCTGGTCGAAGACGAGCCCGCGCACCGTCCCCGCCATCGCCCGCACCACGCCGAGCGCGGTGTCGAAGGCGTCGAACAGCGCTTCCTTGTCCTCCTGCAGGTCCTTGTTGTAGCCGCTCGGAAGCCCCTTGAGCGTCGCCGCCAGCCCCGCGTAGCGGCCGAGAATGCGTCCGGCCTTGCCGCGCGCCAGTTCGCACGCGTCGGCATTGCGCTTCTGCGGCAGCGCCGACGATCCGGTGGTGAACGCATCGGGCAGCCGCACGAACCCGAACTCGCGGCTCGAGAACAGGATCAGGTCCTCGGCCAGCCGCGAGGCGTGGATCGCCGCCAGGTTCGCCGCGTGCAGGAAGCCGAGCGCGAAGTCGCGATCGCTCACCGCGTCGATCGAGTTCTCCGCCGGCCCGGCGAACCCGAGGTCGCGCGCCAGTGCCACGCGATCGATGGCCAGCGGCGTCCCCGACAGCGCCGCCGCCCCGAGCGGACACGCCGCCAGCGCCGCCGTTCGCACCTGTCCGAAGCGGCGGCGATCGCGCGCGAACGCCTCGGCATGCGCGAGCGCCCAGTGCGCGGCGAGCACGGGCTCGGCCTGCTGCAGGTGCGTGTACCCCGGGAGCACGACGCCGCGATCGAGCAGTACTGCCGCCTGCCCGGACAGCGTGTGCGCCAGGCTCGTCACCTCGGCGAGCAAGCGGTCGGCCGCCTCGGCGGTCCACAGCCTCAGGTCGGTCGCCACCTGGTCGTTGCGGCTCTTGCCGCGATGGATGCCGCGCCCGGCGTCGCCGACGCGGCGCGTGAGCTCGGCCTCGACCAGCGTGTGGACGTCCTCGGCATTGCCCCGCGCGGCCTCGGCGGGGGAGAGCTCGCGCCCGATCGCCTCGAGTGCGGCCGCGATCCCGGCGACGTCCACCTGGGGCAGGAGCCCGGCTCGCCCGAGCGCGCGCGCCCACGCGGCATTGAGCCTGAGGTCGTGCGGCAGCAGGCGGACGTCGAAGGGCAGGGAGCGCTGGAAGGCGAAGAACTCGGGGTCGGGGGGACCGGCGTTGCGGCCCTTCCAGAGCGGGTCGGTGCGTTTGAGGTCGGGTGCGGTCATCGAGGCCCTCCTGACCGGGAAGGTGCGAGCGGAACGCCCGCAGGTCAACCGAACGTTGTGCCCAGTTGATTGTGGGTGAGGGCATCCTGCCATGTTGATTGCGTAACCGGATGCACTACAATCATATACGAGACAATCCCGTGGCTCGAGTCTGGGTGGCGGTGGTCGTTCCGGGCCTTCTTCCCGGGGGTCCGCACGAGCTTGTCCCCGTGAACCGGCCGGCCCGGGAGCCGCACCGGCACCAGACCGGACGAGGGTCTCTTCGGGAACGCTCATTGCTTCAATGGGTTACGGATCCGATCCGCACACACAATCAAGTGGGCACAACGTTCGGGTTGACTCCCTCGCTTGGGCCTGCGACTCTGACGCGCGACTTTTCAGGACGAGCTAAGTTCCCTATTTTCCATAGGATCGACGGTTCCGGACCGGATGACGACTGCCCCTTCCCACCACTTCCCCAGCCTGATCGCCCTCGTCCTGGTCGCGCTCGCCGCCGCCCTGTCGCCCTCGCTTGCCCTCGCCCAGGGAACCGGCAAGATTGCCGGATCCGTGGTCGACAAGAAGACCGGCCGCGCGCTCGCCTTCGTCAATGTGTCGATTCCCGAAGCCCGCAGCGGGGCGCTCTCCGATTCGAAGGGTGACTTCCTCATCGACAGGCTGCCGCCGGGATCGTACACGGTGCGCGCGCAGTTCACCGGCTACGCGGCCGAGGCGAGCGAGGGTGTCGTGGTCCGCGCCGGGCAGACGACCGCGCTCAAGCTCGCGATGACCGAGGTCGTGGTCAAGTCCGAGAAGGAAGTCGTCGTCTCGGGCACGCGGCCGCTGGTCGACGTCAAGACCGGCGGGACGATTCGCACCGTGCGCGCCGAGGACATCGAAAATCAGGGGCTGCAGACGATCAACGACGTGGTGGCCCAGCAGGCCGGCGTCTCGAACGAGGAGAACGTGCTGCGCGTGCGCGGTGGCCGCGGCGACGAGGTCACGATCTTCGTCGACGGCGTGGCGTTCCGCGATCCGATCTCGGGCGAGAGCACTGCGGGCAAGCTGTCGGCGCGCTCGGTCGCCGAGCTGTCGCTGGTGTCGTCGGGCTTTGCGGCGCGCTACGGGCAGGCGTTGTCGGGGATCGTCGACGTGCGGCTCAAGGACGGCGGCCAGCAGTGGGAGGGTGGCCTCTCGATGCAGGGCGGCGCCGACCAGACCCAGTTCTACGAGGGCCAGGTGTCGGGGCCGGATCCGTTGCTCGCGGGGTTGCGCACGGTGGGTGTCGACCTGCCCGGCGAAGCCAGCATCTTCCTCAACCTGTCGACCGACTTCAGCAACACGTACCTGCCGAATATCCAGGACCTCGATGGCCGGCCGCGATTGCGCTCGGGGTACGAGGACTCGTTCCTCGGCTTCAAGTGGAAGTACTCGCCCAACTTCTTCATGCCGTTCGAGGAGAACATCTGGCGCGGCGTCGTCAAGTGGGTCTACAACCCGCAGCCCGACCTCAAGATCGGCCTCGCCTACAACAAGAACATCGCATTCGACCAGGGCTTCAGCCGCCGCCCGTTCGCCGACATCGCCGGCCAGGCGCTGACCTATCCGTGGTACCTGGCCGATCGACTGCCGAACTTCGCGACGGTGACCAGCGACGCGAACACGTTTGCCTTCGACCTGACCAGGACGACCGGCACGCGTGGTTTTCACCAACTGAAGTTGTCGCGTGCGTTCTCGGGGCAGGAGATCGCGGTCGACGGGAAGAAGTGGCCCGACTACGTGCAGCCCGACGACGACGCGCTGCCGGCCGGGCAGAACCGGCCGTACTTCCAGGACTCGGGTGACTACAACGAGTGGAACTTCGCGAAGTCGATCAGCACCACGGCCGACTACCGGCTGGCACGCAAATTCGGCACCATCCACAACGCCGAGTTCGGGTTGCAGAACTCGTGGCAGGACGTGCAGTACACGACGATCATCGATCCGTGGGTGTACGACCCCGACGGGCTGGGCCGTGATCACGACCTGTGGAACGTGCACCCGATGCAGGGTGCGGCGTACGCGCAGGACCGGCTCGAGTACGAGGGCTTCATCGTCGACGCGGGTCTGCGGCTCGACTGGTTCTTCCCCGGCAGCGAGCTCGAGGCCGCGGTCGCGGACACGTCGAACAAGAACATCAGCAACGCGACCCGGGAGGCGTTCGAGGAGGACACGGGCGACATCTTCGGGCGCAAGGTGAAGGGCGTCATGTCGCCGCGCATCGCGGTGTCGCACCCGATCCGCGGGCAGGACAAGCTGTTCTTCAACTTCGGCCAGTTCACCCAGTTCCCGTCCTACTACTACGTGTATTCCAAGCTCACGTCGGTCTCGTCGGCGTCGTTCCCGGTGCTGGGCAACCCGAACCTGAACCCCGAGAAATCGGTGCAGTTCGAGGTCGGCGGCGAGCACCTGTTCCGCTCCGACCTGGCCGGCAAGGTGTCGCTCTTCCAGAAGGACATCTACGACTATCCGACGTCGGTGTCGTTCCAGCGGCTCGAGGGCGAGAACATCTCGGACTTCCTCGTCTTCCTCAACCTCGACTTCGCGCGCTCGCGTGGCTTCGAGATCGAGTTCGAGAAGTCCCGCCGCCGCTACTGGTCGTGGCGAGCGAATTACACCTACACGGTCGCCAAGGGCAAGTCGAGCGACCCGAATGCGGCGAAGATCGTCGAGGAGAACGGCGGCAACGCGCGCGAGCGCAACCTGGGCGAGAGCTACCTGTTCTGGAACCGGCCGCATCGACTCAACTTCGCGGTCGACTTCCGCGCGCCCAACGAGGGGGACCGCGTGACGGCGCTGGGAGTGGCGATTCCACGCGGCTTCGGGGCGAATCTCTCGGGCGTGATCCAGTCCGGGCGCGCGTACACTCCGACCGACGTCAACGGCAACGCGACCGCGGCCGATTACTCGGCAAACGGCCCGCTCGAGACCCAGGTCAACCTGCGGCTGGCCCAGGACCTCCAGATCGGTGCGAACCGGTTGCGCCTGTCGCTGGTCGGCGAGAACTTGTTCGGTCAGGAAGTGGCCAAGCGCGTCGACTCGAACACGGGCGAACTGCCGCAGGCGGGCGCCGGCCAGTACGTGAACCCAACGGAGTACGAGGTCAACTCGGTGCTGACCAATCCGGGCTACAAGGGTCCGGGCATGCGCTGGCGGCTGGGGGTGGACTATGACTTCTAGACACCTCGTGCGCGTCGCGATGGCGTTCGCTGCCGGGGCGTTCGCCGTCGCTCTCGCCGCGCCCCCGTCTGCCGAGGCCGTCGGTGAGGAGCGCATCGCAACGACGACGGGCCAGTTCCTCAAGATCGGGCTCGGCGCGCGTGCGATGGGCATGGGCGGCGCGTTCGTGGCCGTGGCCAACGACCCGTCGGCGGTCTACTGGAACCCGGCCGGCCTGGCGTCGATCGTGCGCCGCGAGGTGATGGTCTCGAACGTGCAGTGGCCGGCCGACATCACCTACAACCACCTCACCTACATCGCCCCGGTCAAGAAGCTGGGCGGCTCGGTGGGCATGCAGATCGGCGTGCTGGC
>JANOEH010000194.1:0-2767 GCA_031413115.1 Candidatus Eiseniibacteriota bacterium
CTTTCAGTACCTGTCGCCCGAGCAGCTCGAGGGCAACGAGGCCGACGTGCGCAGCGACATCTGGGCGCTGGGCTGCGTGCTGCACGAGATGGCGACCGGCCGGTCCGCGTTCGGCGGCAAGAGCCAGGCGTCGCTGATCTCCTCGATCATGTCGTCGGAGCCGCAGCCGATCTCGCAGATCGCGCCGATGATTCCGCCCGCGCTCGATCGCGTGGTGCAAGGGTGCCTGGCCAAGGATCCTGAGGAACGGATCCAGACCGCACACGACGTCAAGCTGCAGCTCGAGTGGATCGCCGAGGGCGGATCGCAGGCCGGGGTGCCGGCGCCGTTGGCCGCGCGCCGTCGCAGCCGCGAACGACTGGCCTGGTCGCTGCTGCTTGGCGTGGCCGTGATCGCGGCGGCGCTCGGGGGCATGCTGCTGCGCCCGAAGCCCGCGGCCAAGCCGGTCATCTTCGAGCTCAATCCGCCGGCGCAGGTGGGCTTCGTCGACCTGCCGCGGATCTCGCCCGACGGCCGGCGCCTCGCGTTCAACGCCGGCGACTCGACCGGCACGACGGGGATCTGGGTGCGGCAGATGAACTCGCTGCAGGCCGTCCGCCTGCCGGGCACCGACGGCGCGACGCGGCCATTCTGGTCGCCGGACAGCAAGTACCTCGCGTTCTTCACCGGCGGCAAGCTCTACAAGATCGACGTCGCCGGCGGACCGCCGATCGCCATCTGCGACTCGCCGCGGGGCGCCGATGGATCGTGGGGCAAGGACGGCGTGATCGTGTTCGACGCCACGGCCGCCGACACCGTGCAACGCGTCAGTGCTTCGGGCGGGATTCCGGTCGGCCTGGCGCCGCTCGATCGCAAGGCAGGCGAGACCTTCAGCGCGTGGCCGCAGTTCCTTCCCGACGGCAAGCACTTCCTGTTCCTGGTCTACGGACCCGGCGACAAGCGCACGCTCAAGATCGGCTCGCTCGATTCGAACAAGCTCGAGACGCTCGGCCCCGCCGCCTCGCGCGTCGAGTACGCAGCCGGCCACCTGCTCTTCGTCCGCCAGGGCACGCTGATCGCGCAGCCGTTCGACGCGGGATCGCGCAAGTTCCGCGGCGATCCGTTCCCCATCGCCGAGAACGTGGAGTTCGACGGACTCGGTTCCGCGCGCTTCTCCGCCTCGGAGGAGGGCACGCTGGTGTATCGCTCGGGCGGAAGCGCCGCGGGCATGCATCTCAAGTGGGTGGACCGCGGCGGGAAAGAGATCGGCGCCGTGGGCGGCCCGGGCATCTACGACGCCCCCGCGCTCTCTCCCAACGAGACGCAACTGGCGGTCGCCGTGATCGACGTCGCTCGCGGCCTGGGCGACATCTGGGTGTGGGATCTCGCCCGCGACCTCGGGTCCCGCGTCACGTTCGCGAAGACCGACGCCTACAACCCGCTCTGGATGCCCGACGGGCACAGCCTGATGTTCACCCTCGACCAGACGACCGGCGCCGACCTGTTCGTCAAGCCGGTCGGCGGCTCGGGCGCGGATTCGCTGTTCTATCACTCGGCCGAGCAGAAGTCGGGGACCAGTTGGACCCCGGACGGTCGGTCGCTGCTCGGCGTCACGAGGTTCACGTCCCAGACCCCCCGATGGGACATCATGCGGTTCTCCCTCGGCGACTCGACACGACTGGCGCCACTCGTCGCGACGGAGTTCAGCGAGTACGGCCCCAAGGCCTCGCCCGACGGCCGGCTGTTCGCCTATGTCTCCTGGGAGTCCGGGAAGGAAGAGGTCTACGTCCAGACGCTCTCGGGCCCCTCGGGCAAGTGGCGCATCTCGACCGACGGCGGCCGGGAAGCCGCATGGCGCGCCGACGGTCGCGAGCTCTACTACGTCGGACCCGCCCGGCAGATCTACGCGGTGAAGGTCGAACCCGGGGAAGCGCCGAAGTTCTCCTTGCCGGAGAAGCTGTTCGACGCGAACGACATGATCACCGAGACCAACACGCGCAATCGCTACGTGGTCACCCGCGACGGCCAGCGCTTCCTGCTGGTCGCCCGCCAGGGCGTCGCCCGCCTGGGCGCCACCACCGTGGTCCTCGACTGGCCGCATGCGCGTGGGAAGAACTGAGCGGAACCGGGAAACACCGGAGCCGGAGGCCGAAAGCGCCCCCGCGGTCGAGACCGCCGGGGCGCTTCGCAATTGTGGAGGAGGGAGTGGGATTCGAACCCACGCGACCCGTCGGCGCGAGCACGAGGGCGTCGCCCGCCACGCAGCGCGCCGCGGGCGGAATGTCCCCGGTGATCACCAGGTCGCCCGCACGGACATGCGCGACGATCCAGTCGTCCGCGGCATCGAAGCCCTCCGCGACTACCTCGAGCGTGATCGCAGCGCTGGGCGGCGTACGCATCCACGACGCCGCCACCAGCGTCACGGCCACGCCGTAGCGCTCCGCCACACGGTAGACCTCGTCCTTCCCGGGGCAGGCGTCGGCATCGACATAGACGTGCAGCGGGACCTCCCTTACACCTTCGCCATCGCGACGCGGTAGCGCTCCTCGGGCGAGATCAGGTGATCGTATTCCGCAGGCTGCGAAGCGGAGGAACGGCACGACCAGGAGGCGCGCATGGCAGGAACCCGCGAATCGGAAGTCAAGCCAGCCCCCGGGCGTGTAGTCTGGGGGCAGTGCACGCGACATCCCGTCGCTGCAGTTCCCGCGGAGGGTGAGACCGGCATGGATCTGGCGCAGGAAATCCGCAGGCGGCGCACTTTCGCCATCATTTCCCACCCGGACGCCGG
>JANOEH010000195.1:0-19075 GCA_031413115.1 Candidatus Eiseniibacteriota bacterium
GGTATATCCCCCTGCATAGGGCGCGTTGAGCGCTGTGCGCCAACCGTCGGCGCGCAACCGTGCCTCGATAGCATCGACAATTCGCCGGTCAGCGGCCCGCCCGTGCATCACCAGGTCGTCCCCGTCGCGACACGCCGCAACCCGCACGCGGCCGCCGCGCGCGGTCGTCAGTCCGTGCTCGATCGCGTTCTCGACCAGCGGCTGGACCACGAGCGTGGGCACGGCCGCATCGCGCGTCTCCCCGTCGATCGCCCACGTCACCTCGAGCCGATCCGGGAAGCGGATGCGCTGGAGCTCGACGTAGCGCTCGAGGAATGCGAGTTCCTCGGAGAGCTCGATCTCGTGGCGGCCCGGCTCGCGGAACGAGGCGCGCAACAGCTCGCCGAGGTCGCCCAGTGCACGGTCGACGGCGGCGCCGTCGCCGCGGCGGGCGAGCACCGCGAGCGCGTTCAGCGTATTGAACAGGAAATGCGGCCGGATCTGCGCCTGCAGGCCCTCGAGCCGCGCCGCCGCCAGGTTCTCGGCCAGGCGGGCGGTGGCGAGCTCGCGCTCGTCGGCCTCGCGGCGCGCGGCGAGCAGCAGCAGGATCGCGGTGATTCCCACGTAGAGGCTGGCCTCGAGCGCGATGTAGAACACCCAGGTGTGGAGCAGCGCGTGCATGCCGAGGAACGGGCCGTGCCGCCCCAGCGTCACGTGCGTGGCGATGAGCAGGCCGATGTGGAGTCCCACGAACACGGCCGCACCGCCGATGTGCGCCACGAGCGCGGTGAGCGTGTGGCCGCGAAGCAGCGGGAAGCGCGCCGCCATGAACGCGCACCACGGCGAGACGGCGATGAGCGTGAGGCCCATGGCGATCATGCGCCGCCAGTGCTCGTCGCCGCCGAAGCCGTGCCCGTCGAGCACTCGCGTCAGCGAGGAGCGCGAGATCTCGAGCCCGGCGAGGAACGTCGCCGTCGCCAGTGCGGTGAGGGTGGATCGGAGGACGGGTCGCATCGCGGCCGATCGTAGCATCCCGCGCGTCCCGGCCGTGCTCCGGTCGTCCCGGCCACACGGCCGCTCGTCCCAGGACTGCGGCGACTGGCAGCGGGGCCGGCGATGCTGCCGCCATGATCAACGTCCGCGGGCTCACCAAGGCGTACACGCATTCGGCCGGCGCGTTCCACGCGCTGCGCGGAATCGACCTCGACATCCGTCCCGGCGAGTTCGTCGCCATCGTCGGGAAGTCCGGGAGCGGCAAGTCGACGCTCCTCAACCTGCTCGGCGGCATCGATCGTCCGACGACCGGCATCGTCAGGATCGAGGGCACCGCGATCGAATCACTCTCTCCCACGGAACTCGCACGCTGGCGCGGCCGGCGCGTCGGTTTCGTCTTCCAGTCGTTCCAGCTCCTGCCCACGCTCACGGTGCGCGAGAATGTGATGCTGCCGATGGATTTCGCGGGCTACGGGCCGGAGCGCGGGCGCTCCGCGCGGGCCCGCGAGTTGCTCGACCAGGTCGGCGTCGCCGACCAGGCCGACAAGCTGCCCGCGGCCCTCTCGGGCGGCCAGCAGCAGCGCGCGGCGATCGCCCGCGCACTGGCCAACGATCCACCGTTGTTGCTCGCCGACGAGCCGACAGGAAACCTTGATTCGGCCACGGGCGGAGCGATCTTTAGCCTGTTTGCGACGCTCGTCACCGCGGGCCGGACGATCGTCGTCGTCACCCACGAACGCGACGCCGACTCGGGCGTACAGCGCCGCGTCACGCTCGCCGACGGCGCGGTCGTCGCGTGATGGCGCCGCGCTGGAGGAAGGCGACGCGCGACCTGATGGCCCGCCCGGGGCGCACCGCGCTCGCCATCCTCGCCCTCGTCGCCGGCGTGTTCCAGGTCGGGGCGATGCTCTACAAGTTCGCGCTCCTGCAGCCCGAGCTGACGACGATGTACGGCCGCACCGATCCGGCCGCGGCGGTCTTCACGACCGACGGAGTCACGGACGAGGTCGTCGACGTGGTGCGCCACGTCCCCGGTGTCGGCGTGGCGGAAGCGCGCCCGGTCGTGATCGCGCGCGTGAGAAAGGGAGACGCAGAGTGGATTCCGGCTGCCGTCTCGGTGATCCGCGACTTCGACGCCCAGCAGATCGACACGTTCAAGCCCGAAGCCGGCGCATGGCCGCCCGGGCGCGACGAGATCGTGCTCGAGCGCAGTGCTCTCGAGTTCTCGCACATCGCTATCGGCGACACGATCACGCTGCGCCTGCCGGGTGGGGAAGATCGCGCCATGCGAGTCGCCGGCACGGTGTACGCGGCAGGCCTCGCCCCCGCGTGGATGGAGCACGTCGTCCCGGGATACGTGACCTGGGACTCGCCCGTGCGCGGCGCCGCCGACGGATCGGGCGAGTCGGCGCAGATCCGCATGCGCGTCGCCGACCATGCCTTCGACGAGGGCTACGTGCAGGAGGTGGCCGACTCCGCACAGGCCGCGCTCGAGCGGGCGGGGCACGTCGTCTCGAGGGTGACGATTCCGCCACCCGGCAAGCACCCGCACGCCGACCAGATGGCGGCGTTCTTGTTCCTGCTGTTGACCTTCGGCATCCTCAGCTTCGCGCTCAGCATGCTGCTGGTCACGGGGATGATCCACGGGCTCATGATCGAGCAGGTGCGCGAGGTCGGCGTGATGAAGGCGCTGGGCGCGACCGACCGCCAGGTCGCGGCCATCTACCTGGGGCAGGTCGCGATCCTTGCCGCGGTCGCGCTCGTGATCGGGACACCGATCGGGCTGTTCGTGGGCCGCGCCTACGCCGAGTTCTCGGCCGGCATCTTGAACGTCGACCTGACGCACCGCCCTTTCCCGCTGTGGCTGCTGTTGGCCGAGTTCGTGCTGGGCGTGGTCCTGCCGCTGCTCGTCGCGCTGATCCCGATCCGTCGCGCCGCGCGCATCTCCGTGCACGAGGCGCTGTCCGACGGCGCAGGCGCGCGGGCGTTCGGCGAGCGTCCGTTCGAGCGCACACTGCTTTCGATCCGCGCGCTGCCGCGCCCGCTCGCGTTGTCCCTGCGCACCGCGCTGCGGCGCCCCGGGCGCGTCGGGCTGACCGTGGCGATGCTGGCGGTCGGTGGGGCGGCGTTCATGGCCGCGCTCAACACGGCCGCGGCGTGGAACGGTGCGGTCGAGGCCGACTTCGCGCACCGGCGCTACGACCTGACCGTGGTGCTTGTCGAGTTCCAGGCGACCGCCGAGCTCGACCGCATCCTCGCGGCGGTGCCCGAGGTCGCGCATGCCGAGTACTGGCCCGGAGCCAGCCCGTACCTGGTCGGGCCGCACGGCGTCTCGACCGTGACGGCGACGATGCTCGGGCCCGATCCGGGATCGGAGCTCCTTCGGCTTCCGCTGACCGCCGGGCGCTGGCTCGAGCCGGGCGACCTCGACGCGGTCGTCATCAACCAGTCGGTGGTGCAGAACCACCCCGGGCTCGGCGTCGGCGACTCGGTCGGAGTCCGCCAGCGGGGGAGGACGACGCGCTTTCCGATCGTCGGCATCGTCAAGGAGATCGCACCCACGCCGGCAATCTACGCGCCGCCGGGCGCGGTGCGCGGCGTCACGGGCCGCGTGCCGGGCGAATCGCGCTCGATCCGCGTCGTCTCGCGCTCCCACGACGACGCGGGACAGCTCCGCGCCGCACGCGCGCTCGAGACCGCGTTCGAGGCCGCGGGGATCGAGGTCACCGGCATGCACCGCATGCTCGACCAGAAGAAGGGAATCCTCGACCACCTCGTCATCCTCATCTCGATCCTGACGATGGCGTCGCTGATCGTCGTCATCGTCGGCGCGATCGGGCTCGCCTCGACTCTGACCGTGAGCGTCGTCCAGCGCACCCGCGAAATCGGGATCCTCAGCGCCATCGGTGCGACGCCGGGCACGATCGCGTGGCAGGTCACGTTCGAGGGGCTGTTGCTGGCCGTCTTGAGCTGGCTCGCGGCGTTGGTTCTGTCGATCCCCCTGAGCTTCGGTCTCGAGTACGCCGCCGGGATGATCTTCCTGCGCGTGCCCCTGCCGTTCTCGCTGTCGCCGAGCGCCGCTGGCACGTGGCTCGGGCTCGTCGTGGTGCTGGCGCTGGTCTCGAGCTTCTACCCGGCGCGCCGCGCGACCGGGCTCTCCGTCCGCGAGGCGCTGGGCAGTACGTGAGCGCGCACACCGTCTTCGTTGGTCCGACACCAAGGAGGTATCGCATGCGTTCATCAATCATCGCCGCGACCGTCGCCTTTTCCCTTGCCCTCGCCACGACCGCCGGGGCCGCCCCGTCCCGCGACGGCTGGCCCGACACGCCGGCGGGGGGTATCGGCCGCCGCTGGGTCGCCGCGTACTGCAAGGGCGACTCGGCCATGAAGGCGTTCCAGGACAAGGAGCTCTCGGCCGAGGCGAAGGCCAGGCGCACGACCGCGGAGCGGAAGACGACCTACAAGAAGCTGCACGCCTTGCTCGGCGCGCTGACCCTGGGCAAGGTCGTGAACTCGAAGCCCGAGGAGCTCACGGTGAAGCTGCTCGACGCCGACGCGAAGTCGCATGAGTTCACGTTCAAGGTGGTGGTCGGGCCGCCGGCGAAGCTCACGTCGGTGGCAATGAAACAGTCGCACTTCCAGCACGGCGGGGGCGGACACGGCGAGTGAGCCGCGCGCCGGTCAGGACGTCGATTCGAGGAGCGTGGCGAGCGCGGCGAGGTCCGCGACGGTCACGTCGGCGGCCGCGGGACGATGGTGCGGCCGGGTGACGAGCACGGTGGTGAGCCCGCGCCGCGTCGCCGCGGCGATGTCATAATCGGCATAAGCCGAGACGTGCCACCACGAGCGCCCATGGTCGATACCCGTGCGCACGGCACACGCCTCCCACACGCGCGGGTCCGGCTTGTAGAGCCCGGTCTCGCCGGCACACAGCCAGTGCGCCCACGGCACACCCAGCCGCGCGCGCACGCGCTCGCCCTGGTCGACATCGCTGTTGGTGAGCGCGACCAGGGGCGCGATCCGCGCGAGGCGCGCCAGCGCCAGCGACGCCTCGGGAAACGGCGGCCAGTCGCCGACGGTGGCGGCCACCGCATCGGCCTGCACGGCGTCGAGCGCGAGCGCCTCCACCAGGCTCGCCGCGACGATCGAACGATACGGGCGCCCCGGTTGCGCCTGCTCGATCCGGCCCTGAGCGTCGATGACGGCGTCGAAGCCCTTCGAATCGTCGAGCGACCACGGGAGCGTGACGTCGATCGCCGCAAGCGCCTGGGTGAGCCCACGCCGCCAGTCGACGACGGTGCCGAAGATGTCGAAGGTGAGCTGGACGGGAGTGGTGGGAGGCACGGACTTGGTTCCCCTCGGCGCAGGGCGAGCGCGGTCGCGCGTGGTCTTGAAAGTGCCCCCGGGGTGACTCGAACACCCGGCACGCAGTTTAGGAAACTGCTGCTCTATCCACCTGAGCTACGGGGGCACGGGACTCCGAACGCGTTCGCCCGCAGCGGGCTGCAGGGCGAACCTCCGCCGCAGTCTAAGGCATGCGGAAGCCTCGCGTCCCGCCTCCAGTTCGGGGTGGCGACCGGCGCGCTGCGTGCGCATGCTCCTTGCCCATCCGTTCCCAGCACCAGGCGCTCCGGCGATTGATTCCCACGGAACGGCCGGGCTCCTCGGCTCGGAGTCCCTGTCGCGCCACCCGATGACACCGCTGGCGAAACTTGCCGTGTTTCTCAGAATGGATGCGCTGCTTCCGTTCGCCTCGTATCGCGCGATGGCCGTTCCGGTCCTCGGCTCCTCCGCGGTCGAGGCCGTGCTCCAGGACGCGGCGCGCCATGTCGATCGCGCTCTGCCGCCCGACAACCAGCCCCAGGCCGGCGTGGACTACCGCGCAGCCGACACGGTGCTCGCCGGGCGCTTCGCGCAGTAATTGCAGAGCCGCGACCATGATCCGGCCGACGAGTACGACCCGGCGACGTCAAACCTGGCCGGCACCGAGGGTGACGTGCACGACTACTTCGAGATGCGCTACCGCCTCGCCCAAGAGACACGCTTCCCGAACTGGCGCTGCGGAAACCAGTTCCGCGCGCTGCGGGATGCGACGCACATTCCGGCGGTGAAGCCGCCGGGGGGAGTGAGCGGATCCGCCACGACGGGTGCGTCCTAGAACTCCGGGACTCCCTTTCAGCCTTGACAAAGACATCGACCCCCGGGGCCTTGCCCCGGGGGTCGTGCACTTCCTGGCTCCGCCGGTATGGCTTCGCCTACATCTCTACCGCCAGAGCGCCTTCACCCGGCCCCACGTCGAGACCTTCGCCGGCGTCGGGTGATCGGGGCGGAATGCGACGTCGACGATCTTGTCGTTCGGGCCCGGTACCAGGAACGCCGGGTTCAGCTCGACATAGGTCGTCGGGTCGAACTCGTGCACCTGCGTCGTCACGCCGTCGGCGATCAGAATGTTCCCGCTGTGCGGGCTGATGACGACGCCATGCGGGCGCTGCCAGCCGGCGCCCGCGAAGTTGGTGGTCAGGACCACGCCGTTGTAGACATAGCAGAGGTTCGGGCCCATCGCGGTGACGATCATGCGGCCGCCGGGCAGGAACGCGACGTCGTTCGCGCGCGCGCCGAAGGGCAGCGGGATGATGTTGTAGGGGAGGCCCGTCACTTCATCGAGCTCGAACACCTGGTACGAGCCGTACGAGCAGACGTAGAGGTGTCCGTTCGGTCCGTACTCCATGTCCGCCGCCTCGGGCACCGGGAAGAGGATCCGGATGAACGCGCCGGTCACGCCGTCGTATTCGCGCACGTCGTTGGTGACCCACGAGCCGATGAACACGTTGCCGAGCGAGTTGTAGATGCCGGCCCACTGCGCGCCGCCGCCCGGGTTGTAGGTCTTGATGAAGTTGCCGTTCGTCGCGTCATACTCGTCGACGCCTCCGCCGAACGAGCCGACGAGCGCGCGGTCATTCGTCGCGCCGAAGTGGATGCCGAGGATCCCGGAGCCGTTGACGGCCGACGCGAAGTTGCCGAGATAGTTACCGGTCGTGCCCGTGTAGGCCCGGGTCAGGTTCGAGGCGTCGCTGGTGACGAACAGGTCGCCGATCCCGCCCGCGAAGGCGAAGGCGGATCGGGGCGACGTGCCTGCGCCCAGGAGCACGGCGACCGCGAGCAGGGAAGACAGGAGCGAATGCGTGCGCAGACGGGTCATGAATGAACTCCGATGGGCAGGGGGATACCTCAACCGGCAGGCCAATCGCCCACCGCACGACAGGCCAAAGACAATAGGTCGGCACGTCCTCGACGTCAAGCAGAACTCGTTGTAGGATACGGAGGTCCGGGGGCGCCAGGCCCCCCGGGAAACCCGTTCGCCGAGCTCACCCGAGGCCCAAGGAGTCCGCACCCCATGACCCCGACCACCGCCGCCGAACGCCTCACCGATCCCGCCACGGTGAAGGTCGGCGACCAGTCGATCGACCTGCCCGTCCTGCGTGGCAGCGAAGGCGAGACCGCGATCGACATCTCGACCCTGCGCGCCAAGACCGGGGCGATCACGATCGACAACGGTTACGGCAGCACGGGCGCCTGCAAGAGCGCGATCACGTTCATCGACGGGGACAAGGGGATCCTGCGCTACCGCGGCTATCCGATCGACGAGCTGGCCGAGAAGAGCACGTTCCTCGAGGTCGCCTGGCTGCTGCTCAACGGCGAGCTGCCCACGCCCAAGCAGCTCGAGCTGTTTCGCCACGAGATCGTGCATCACACGATGCTGCACGAGAACTTCCGCCGCTTCTTCGAGGCGCTGCCCAAGGATGCGCACCCCATGCCGGTGCTGTCCGCGGCGGTGGGGGCGCTGTCGACGTTCTACCAGGACCCCGAAAGCGAGCACGCCGTCCACGAGACGGTCGTGCGCCTGCTGGCCAAGATGCCGACGCTCACGGCCTACGCCTACAAGCACTCGATCGGCCAGCCGTTCATGTACCCGAAGAACGACCTCGACTACACCGAGAACTTCCTCTACATGACCTTCGGCACGCCGAGCGAGCACTACGAGATCGACCCGGTGGTGGCCAAGGCGCTCGACCTGCTGCTGATCCTGCACGCCGACCACGAACAGAACTGCTCGACCAGCACGGTGCGCGCCGTCGGCAGCTCCAACGCGAACCTGTTCGCCAGCATCGCTTCGGGGATCAGCGCACTGTGGGGGCCGCTGCACGGCGGCGCCAACCAGGAAGTGATCGAGATGCTCGAGCGCATCGCCAACGAGCACGGCAACGCTGCGAAGTTCGTCGAGCGGGCGAAGGACAAGAAGGACGACACGCGGCTCATGGGCTTCGGCCATCGCGTGTACAAGAACTTCGACCCGCGCGCGGCGATCCTCAAGCGCACTTGCACCGAGGTCCGCGACCGGCTGGGCGCCGGCAGCCGCATGCTCGACATCGCGCTCGAACTCGAGGAGATCGCGCTGCGTGACGAATACTTCATCAGCCGCAAGCTCTATCCCAACGTCGACTTCTACTCGGGGATCATCTACCAGATGATCGGGATCCCGGTGAACATGTTCACCGCGATGTTCGCCCTCGGTCGGCTGCCCGGCTGGATGGCGCACTGGCTCGAGATGCGCAGCGATCCCGAGACGCGGATCGTGCGGCCCCGCCAGCTCTACGTCGGGCCGACGCAGCGCCCGTACGTGCCGATCGGTCAGCGCACGTCGTAGGGATAACCCTCGGCAAGCAGCTTCGTGAGCTCCTGGTCGAGGCCATACACGTCGGGATACAGGTGCAAGCGGCCGTTCTCCTCGGCGACCGCGGTGGCATAGACGATGAGCACCGGAATCGGCCGTTCCAGGTTGACCTGGAGTGGCCGTTCCGCGTTCATGGCCGTCTCGATCTTCGCCTTCGTCCATGCGGGCTGTTGGCGCAGCACGTGCTGCGCCAGCGCCACCGGATCGGAGACACGGATGCAGCCGTGGCTGAAGTCGCGGCGCTCGGCGGCGAAGCGACCCTTCGAGTTCGTGTCATGCAGGTAGATCGAGTACGGGTTCGGCAGCATGAACTTGACTAGCCCGAGCGCGTTGTCGGGGCCCGGCTTCTGGCGCACGCGCACGCCGCGGCCGATCGCGGAGATCGCGGCCGTCGTCGGCGGCAGGACTGTCGAGCCCTGCACCAGCTCGTAGTCGCCACGCACCAGGTACCCCGGGTCGCGCAGCGCCTTCTCCCGGATGTCGCGGTTGGCGATCGACGGCGGCACCTCCCAGTAGGGCCGGAAGATCACGTACTTCATCGTCTCGGTGAACAGCGGCGTCGCCGTGTCGAAGGCCTTCCCGACCACGACGTCCATCGCGGTCATGCCCGCCTCGGCGTCATCGGCCCCGGTGAACGCGTAGAGCCGGAACGCGGGCACGTTGACGAAGATGGGCGGCTCGTCGAACGCGTGTGGCAGCCAGCGCCAGCGCTCGAGCGCGAGCTCGATCTCGACCACGCGATCGTCGATCGGGCGCTGCAGCCGCTGCGCCGTTCCGGGGCCCAGGACGCCGTCGGCCTTCAGGCCCTGCCGCGACTGGAAGTTCTTCACCGCGGCAACGAGCGTCTCGTCGTACAACGTGTCGACGATGTCGGTGCGTGCCTGCGCTGCCGGCAGGTCCCCGAGCGCGAGCAAGAGGCGGCGCAACCGCGCTCCGCCGGCATATGGGTCGCCAGGCTTGAGCACCTTCGGCAAGCCGGGCAACGGCACGAGCGTCGTGTCGCGCGCGATCGTGCGGTAGCGCGCGAGCGCGTCGAGCAATGCCCGGTAATGCCGCCATGGCGGCTGGACGCGGGAGATCACGCCGTCGGCGTCGAGCCCGCGCGCGAGCGAATCGACGACGGAGACGGCGTCGAAGGGCGGCCGCGCGATGCGCAGCGTCTCGTGCACGCGATCGGGCTGCACACGCCCCCGCGCCAGGGCGGTGACGAAGCGCAGGGCATCGACACTGAGAGCGGCGTCGAAGCGCGCCAGGCGTGCGGGATCGCGCTCGAGGCTTCCCGCGGGGGCGGCGGCCAGGGCACTGGCTTCGGCGACCAGTCGCCGGTCGGCGTAGGACGCAGGCGGCAGGCCGAGTTCAGGGGCGCGTTCGAGGCGCCCGAGCACGGCCCACGCGGCCGCGCTCGGGCGACCGTCGACGAGCCAGCGGGGGCCACCACCGCGGGCGACGAGCGAATCGACAGCGGCACCGACATCGGGAAACCGCCCGCCCTCGACCCACGGGTGACGGCGCGAGGCGAGGAGCGATGTGAGTGCGTCCGCAATCCCGGCAGGCGCGGCGGCGCCGGGTGCGGAGACGAGGAGGGAGAGCAGGAGAATCGACGCAAAGGCGGGCACAGCGATCGGTCGGCGCATCCCCGCACGCTAGTCGATGCCCCCCGGGCCCGGCAAGCACTCGGCGCGACTAGGCGGCCTCGCGGGCCTCGACGAGGTCACGCAGGTGGGAGACCAGCTCGAGCGCGCGCGCCGCATCGCGCGACAGCGTCGCAGCGGTGACGCGGGCATCGCCACTGCCGCGCGCGGCGCGCAGCGCTTCGCAACCCGAGGCGATACGGGCCAGGCGCTCCTCGAGTTCGCGCGCGACGCCGCCGCCGAGAAACGCCAGCGTGGCGAACGCGCGCTCGTCTTCGGGGCCGGTGAGATCGTACGCGCGACCCTCGTGGGCGTGCGGATCGAAGCCGCGGACGAGGGCCGCGAGGCGCTCGAGCGCGGGCTTTCCGCCGGAGCGGGCAACGCGATCGAACGCGCACACCACACCGGTGACGTGACCGTCAGGCCCGAAGTAGGGGACACCGCCGCACCACCGCCACTGTGTGCGCTCGTGATCGAGCGACGGCGGGAGGCCTGGCGCGGTCGCGAGGTCGGCGATCGCGAGCGGGTCGGTCTGCAGTGCGGCGAGCCGGGCGAACGCGCGGACGGCCTCGCCGTCGGGGCCCTCGGCCTCGCCGGGGGCGAGTCCGTGAAACGCCTCGACCGCGTCGCCGTTGCCCACCGTGAAACGCGCGTAGGCGACCGGCGTGCACACGACCGCCGACGCCGCGCGGGCGAGATCGCCCGCGGCGAGTGCGATGGAACCCTGGTCGGCGGCGGAGTGGAGCTTCATGCGCGGGTTATCGGCAGGAAAGTCCCGCTTCTACAGGGAGACGCGGCTGGGCCGGGACGGGCGTCCTGCGGCTTCCTGGGCGGACAAATTCCTGACTTGCAATGCTGTTCGATATCTGTTCAAATGCTGTCAGTGATTTGGGCAGGAGGCGGCCTTCGAACCTTCGGGGATGAGAGGGAGCCCCTCCGGAAAGAAGTGCCGTCCTCCTCCCAAGTCCACTCAAGTCCGCTCACCTCCCTCGGCCAGCACGAACGATCAGGAGCTCGACCATGATTCGCAATCTTCTCGTCACCCTGGGTGCTTTCGCGGTCCTCACCGCCGCCGTCGCGCCCGCCGATGCCCAGCCGCGCAATCCGAACAAGGACCTGATCCAGACGGCGAAGGCCGCGGGTTCGTTCAACACGTTGCTCAAGGCGATCCGCATCGCCGAGTTGCAGGGCACGTTGAAGACCGGCGGCCCCTTCACCGTGTTCGCACCGACCGACGAGGCGTTCGCCAAGCTTCCCCCCGAAACGCTGGCTGCGGTCCTCGCTGACAAGGCGCTGTTGCGCTCGATCCTGCTCTATCACGTCGTCGACGGCGCGGTCTACGCGAAGGACGTCGTGGGGCTGAACTCCGCGCCGACGCTCAACGGCGCGTCCGTCGCGATCGCGGTCGTCGGCGAGGGCGTCGTGCTCAACGGCAACACGAAGGTGGTCGCTACCGACATTCAGGCCAAGAACGGCGTGATCCACGTCCTCGACTCGGTCCTCCTGCCGCCGGCGGGGCAGTAACCCCCCGGTAGCGGGAATCGGCGGGCCGGTACCCAACGCCGGCCCGCCTTCGTTGTTCACCCTTTCGCCCGTGACCGCTACTCTCGGGCTCATGGTCTCCACCCGGAAGGCGGATGCAGTGGAAGGTCGGCTGACGATCGGCGCACTTTCGCGCGCCACCGGGATTCCGATCGAGACCCTACGCACGTGGGAGCGCCGCTACGCGTTTCCCGTCCCCACGCGGAAGCCATCGGGCCACCGCGTCTATCCCCTCTCGGCGGTTCCACGCCTGCGCCGCGTCGCCGAGGCGCTCGCCCGCGGACATCGCGCGGCCGAAGTCGTGCCCATCTCCGAGCGCGCGCTCGAGACGCTGCTCGAGTCACTTCGCACGCGCACGCCCGCCGAACCTTCGTCGACTGTTTCCGTCGCGCTGCCGGTCGATGCTCCCGCCGAGATTCGCGAACTGCTCGCTGCCGTCGCCGAGTTCGACGGTACGGTCCTGCGCCGCCGCTTCGAGCAGGGGTGGATCTCGCGCGGCCCGCTGGACTTTCTCGAGTCGGTCGCCGCGCCGTTCCTGCGCGAGATCGGCCACGCCTGGGCGCGTGGCGAGTTCGGCATTCGCCACGAGCACTTCGCATCGGCGCGCCTGTCGGACTTTCTGCGCGAGGCGCGCCGGTCGTTCGAGGATCGCGCCACCGGGCCGCGCGTCGCGCTCCTGACGCTGCCCGGGGATCAGCACGAACTCGGGCTCCTCATGGCCTCGATCGTGTTCGCGCTGGAGGGCTGGCGCATCCTCTATCTCGGCCCGAATACACCGATCGATCAGGCGGCATCCCTGGCTCACGACGCAGTGCTCGGAGCCGTGGCCGTGAGCGTGTCCGAGTCCTACGCTCCCGAGCAGGCCCGCGAGGAGTTGCGGGCGCTGCGCCGCCAGCTGCCGCGCGCCGTCCGCCTGGTGGCCGGCGGTGCGGGCGCCCAGCCATTCGAGCTGCGCGGGACGACCTTCCTCGGCGACCTCGAGGCGACACGGGCCTGGGCCGCGGAATTCGGGGCGAAACGCGCCTGAACCCCGGTCGCCGAGGCCGCCCCACTCCGTTCTGCACAAAAACCTGCATTGACCCCCGGGGCTTTCCGGCCGATCCTCATCCCATGCGCTCGCTTCGTCTCGGGGCCCGCTGGGCGTCCTCCGCCCTCGCGGTCCTCCTCCTCGCCAGTTCGCTGACCTGCCTCACCGCCGCCTGTCGCACGTTGTGCGGCGGGGCGCCGGCGGCGGCTGCGCTCGCGAGCGGCTCGGCCGAAACCACGGCTGCGCCCGAAACAAAACTCCCGCCCTGTCATCGCCCCGCCGCTGCCGGCGGAGCGACCGCACCGGCCGGTGGCTGCAAGGTCGGCAGCCCGTGCTGCGCCCAGTGGCTCAACGACCACGCGACATTGCAGATGACCGACCCCGATCCGCTGCGCACGCTGCTGCCGACCGGAGCGACGACGGACGTGGCAACCCTGGCGACGATTTCGCTCGCATTCGCGATTGATCCGCCCGGTCTCGAGTACGTCGAAGATTCAGAAGACCTGGCTCCGCCTGTACCCCGCGCCGCCACCGGCACGCGCGGCCCGCCTCGCGTCGCCCTCGCGGCCTGACGCCGCGCTCGCGCGTCCTTTCGACTCCATCGCACGACCACCGCCGCGCCCGTTCCACGCGTCGGACTCCGTTCGTCTGCACCCCGTCCCGCACACGCGGGGGGAGGTTCGATGTCGTTTCATGTTTCCGGCGCCGAAGGCGCCAGGTCTTTCGCAGTCGTCGCCATCGTCGCGGCCGGGCTCTGTGGCGCGTTCACACCCGCTGCTGCGCAGCAACTTGATCGCGCCACGGCCGTGACGCGCGCGCTTGAGCGTGCCCCCGAGGCTGCGGCCGACCGCGCGGTCCGCAATGAATCCGCCGCGCTGATCGACGCCGCCGGCGGCGCGCTCGCGAACCCGCGCCTCTCGCTCGAGGGGGAGGGCGACGGCGTGGGCCCATTCGGCGCCGACGATCGCCTGATCCGCCTCGGCCTGTCGCACGAACTGGATGTGCATGGCCGGCGTGGCGCGCGCCGCGAGGTCGCACGCGCCGAAGACGCGGTGACCGAGGCCGCCGTCCGCGAGCGCGAGGTCGCGCTTGCCATTCGCACCTCCGAGGCCTACGGCGCGCTGCTGCTGGCCCGACGTCGCGTCGTGCTCGCCGACTCGCTCGCCGCCGCAAGCGCCCGCCTCCTCGCCGCCGCGCGCACGGCGCAGCGGCGCGAGACGATCTCGCCCTACGCGCTGCGCGTGCTCGCGCGCGACGAGGCCCGCCTCGCCGACGACATGCTGCGCGCCCGCGGCGAGGTTGCCGCCGCTGAGGCTGCGCTGCGATCCCTGCTCCTGGCCGCGCCCGACGAGCCGCTGGCGCTGGTCGACGACCTCGACGGGAGCGCGTGGACCTGCGCTCCCGACACATTGACCGCCCGCGCGCTCACCGCGCATCCGGCGCTGCGCGAGGCGCGTGCCGGGGAGCAGCAACTCGGCGCCGAGTCGGCGCTTCTCGCGCGCGAGGGCCGCGCGGCACCCGAGTTCGAGTTGTTCGTGGTCAACGAGCGCGCGCACGTCGAGGGCGAGGCGTTCGGGCCCACGATCGATTCCGTTCCGGGCTTCGACGGCTTCTCGACCGCGCACACGATCTTCGGCGCAGGCATCACGGTATCGCTCCCGTTCGCGCGCACCAACGCGTGGGAGAGCAGCCGCGCGCGGCTCTCGACCGTGCGCGCCGCCGCCCAGCGCCGTCGTCTCGAGGCCGGGATCGCGCCGGCCGTGCGCGCCGCCTGCGGCACGCTGGCCGCCGCGCAGGAGCGCGTCGAGTTGCACGCCGCCGGAGTCGCCGAGGCGGGGGAGGACGGCGTCCGTCTCGCCAGTGCGTACCGCGAGGGACGCGTCGACCTCGACGCCTACCTCGCGCAGCGCGATCGCCTCGCCGCGACGCTCACGGCCCGCCTCGACGCACTCGCCGACGCCGAGGCCGCGCGCACCGAACTGAGCCGCGTCAGCGGACTCGATCCCGTCACCCTCGCCGCGTTGCTCGGCGGCGCTCCCGGAGGAACCTCGCGATGACGACCCTTCACCCGACCAGCAACCTTGCGCGCCTCGTGCTCGCTCCGTTCCTCGTCGCGATGCTGCTGGGCGCTGCCGCGGCCGTGCGCGCCCACGAGGGGCATGTTCACCCCGAGGAGGCTGCGGTCGCGTCCCCTGTGAGCCCGGATGCCGGCGCGCCGCGCACGGCGACGAGCGAACTGCATGAACTCCTGGTCCGCTCCGAGCCCGCGACCGGGGACGCCCCGGTGCATGTCCACCTGCTGCTCGCCGACGCGACGACCAACGAGCCGATCGTGGGCGCCACGCTCGAAGTCACCCCGGCGGGGTCCGACTCGGCGTGGAGCGCGACCGCGATCGCCCCGGGGATCTATGAAGCGGCGATTCCCGACCCCACCCGCCGTCTCGATGTCCTCGTACGCCACGACGACTCGCTCGACCTGCTGACGATCGACTCAGCTACGCCGGAGGCGACGGTTGCCCCGGCCGTTGAGACAGGGCTGCGCTCCCCCCGCCTGCCCGCCTGGGGCTGGATCGGGCTCGTCCTGGCTGGGCTGGCCGCCCTGTTCCTGCTCCAGCGGCGCCGAGGCACCCGCCGTGCAACAACCCTCCTGGTCCTTGCCGGGCTGGGACTTGCGGCGCTCGATTCGAGCATTGCACGAGCCCACGAGGGCGAACTCCACGGCGACGAGAAGGAGGTCACGACCGGGGGGAAGACCGGGGACCGCCTGACCGGCAGCGGAAGCGTCCCCGCCGGCGCGCGCTACGTCGCGAAGGAAGCGCAGTTCGAGATCGGCCTGCGCACCGACGTCGTGCGGGCCGAGACCCTGGCACCGACGCGTTCGGCGTTCGGCACCGTGGTCGCCGATCCGGCGGCGAGCGCAAGCGTGATCGCGCCACAGACCGGCCGCTTCATCGCGGGCCGGACGTGGCACCCCGGCGATCGCGTCGGGCGCGGACAGTCGCTCGGCGCGGTGCTGGTCGTCGATGAACTGCCCGTGCGCGCACCGCTCGGCGGCACGATCGCCACCATCGAGGTCGTGGCGGGACAGACCGTGGCCGCCGGGCAGGTGATCGCGACCATCGTCGACCTCTCGCGCGTGCGCGTCGACCTGCCGCTGTATGGCGAGGCGCTCAGCGCGGGCCTCGCTGCGCGCACCGCACGCGTGCGCCTCGCCGCGTTGCCCGATCGCGACTTCGTCGCACGGGTCGAAGGACTCGCGCCCGCGACGACCGGGGGCGGGCCCGGCGCGCCGCTCACGCTCTCCGTGGCGAACCTGGGCGGCATCCTCCGCCCGGGCATGGTCGTCGAGGTCACGCTCGAGCTGCCGGGTGCGCTGCCCGCGCTCACGGTGCCCGCCGCGGCGATCGTCCACACCGAGCAGGGGCCGGCCGTGTTCGTGAAGCTCGCCCCCGAGGCGTTTGCGCTGCGCACGGTCACGCTTGGCGCGCGCTCCGGCGGCCGCGTCGCGATCACGCGCGGCGTCGCGGCGGGGGACAAGGTGGTCGTCGCCGGACTCGCGCCGCTGCTCGCCACCGCGGAGGCCCCGCGATGATCGACGCACTCATCCATCACTCGCTGGCGCGGCGCGGCCTCGTGCTCGCGTTCGCGGGCGGGCTCCTGGTCTGGGGCGGACTCGTCGCCACGCGCATGCCGGTCGACGTGTTCCCGGACCTCAATCGTCCGACGGTGACCGTGCAGACCGAGGCAGGCGGGCTTGCCCCCGAGGAGGTCGAGGTGCTGGTCACGCGACCGATCGAGACGTCGATGGCCGGCGCGCCCGGGGTGGAGCGCGTGCGCTCGACGTCGGCGGCGGGACTGTCGATCGTCGTCGTCGAGTTCGCGTGGGGCACCGACGTGCTGCTCGATCGCCAGCTCGTCACCGAGCGCCTGCAGGAAGCGCGCGCCACGCTTCCGCCTGGCGTCGACCCGGCCCTCGGTCCGGTGAGCTCGATCATGGGCGAGATCATGCTGGTCGGGATCGAGAGCCCCTCGGGCGACGTCTCGCCGACCGAGTTGCGCCGCTTCGCCGAGGTCACGCTGATCCCGCGCCTCGAGGCGGTGCCCGGCGTGGCGCAGGTGCTCGCCCTGGGCGGCGGCCTGCGCGAGGTGCGCATCGAACCCGATCCCGCGCGCATGGCCGCCGCGGGCGTGACGCTGGCCGAGGTGACCGCGGCGGCAGGCGAGGCGACCGGCGCGACCAGCGGCGGCTTCCTCGAGACCGGTCCGCAGGAGTTCGTGGTCCGCAACCTCGGGCGCACGACCGACGTCGCGATCCTCGCCACCCCGCCGGTCGCGACGCACACCGGCGCGACGATCCCGCTCGGCGCGTTCGCCGACGTGCGCGAGGCCACCGCGGTCCGCCGCGGCGACGCGGGCATGAACGGCCGCCCCGCGATCGTGCTCACCGTGAAGAAGCAGCCGAAACGCGACACCGTGCGCCTGACCAAGGAGCTCGAGCGCGCCCTGGTCGGGCTCACGCCACAGTTCCCCGGCGACGCGCGGGCGCGCGTCCTGTTCGAGCAGTCGCGCTTCATCGAGGCCGCGATCCACAACGTCGAGGAGGCGCTGCGTGACGGGGCGATCCTCGTCGCCATCATCCTCGCGCTGTTCCTGCTCAACGCGCGGACGACGGCGATCACGCTGACCGCGATCCCGCTGTCGTTCGCCGTGGCCGTGCTCGTGCTGCGCGCCTTTGGCCAGGAGCTCAACACGATGACGCTCGGCGGGCTGGCGATCGCCACCGGCGAGGTCGTCGACGACGCCATCGTCGACGTCGAGAACGTGTTCCGTCGCCTGCGCGAGAACCGCGCCGCCGGCGAGCCACGGAATCCGCTCGCCGTCGTCTACGACGCCTCGCGCGAGGTGCGCAGCTCGATCGTCTACGCGACCATGCTCGTCGTCCTCGTCTTACTGCCGCTGTTCGCGCTGTCGGGCATCGAGGGCAAGCTGTTCGCGCCCCTCGGGGCGGCCTACGTGCTCGCCATCCTCGCGTCGTTCGTCGTCTCGATCACGGTCACTCCGGCGCTCGCCCTCGTCCTGTTGCCGCGCTCGCGGGCGACCGCGCGGGAGAAGGAGAGCCCGCTCGTCCGCGCGCTCAAGGCGCTCGACGAACGACTGCTCCGCCGCGTCCTCGACCGCCCGGCGGTGCCGCTCGGCCTCGCCGCGGTGCTCACCGCGGCCGCCCTCGTCGTCGTGCCGTTCCTCGGGCGCGAGTTCCTGCCGCCGTTCGCCGAGGGGACGGCGACGGTCAACGTGCTGGCGCGGCCCGGGATCTCGCTCGACGAGTCCTCGCGCCTCGGCCGCCTCGCCGAGACGCGCCTGCTCGCCGTGCCCGAAGTGATCTCGACCGGCCGGCGCACCGGCCGGGCGGAGCGCGACGATCACGCCGAGGGCGTCCATTACTCCGAGATCGACGTCGAGCTGCGCCCCTCGAAGCGCCCGCGCGCCGAGGTCTTCGCCGACCTGCGGGCCGCGCTCGCCGACCTGCCCGGGGTCCGCGTCTCGATCGGCCAGCCGATCGCGCACCGGATCGATCACCTGCTCTCGGGGGTGCGGGCCCAGCTCGCGGTCAAGATCTTCGGCCCCGACCTGGCGGAACTGCGCCGCCAGGGCGAGGCGGCGCGGGCCGCGCTGTCGGTCGTGCCCGGCGTCGTCGACCTGGCGGTCGAGGCGCAGGTCACGGTGCCCCAGGTCCAGGTCGTCGCCGACCGCGAGCGCCTCGCCGCGCACGGCCTCGCCCCGGGGACGCTCAACGCGCAGCTCGCGGTCGCGCTCGCCGGCGAGCGCGTCGGCGAGATCCTCGACGGGCCGGTGCGCTCCGCCCTCGTCGTCCGCCTGCCCGAGGAGGCGCGTTCGGACGTCACGCGCCTCGCCGCGCTGCCCATCGACACGCCGGCGGGCGGCCGCGTCCCGCTCGGCGCGCTCGCCGAGGTGCGCACCGCGTGGGGCCCGAACCAGGTGCTCCACGAGAACGGCCAGCGCCGGATCGCGGTGATGGCGAACGTGGCGGGGCGCGACCTCGGCTCGGTCGTCAAGGATGTCGAGGCCGCGCTCGCCCGGGACATCCGCCTGCCCGCCGGGTATCGCCTCGAACTCGGCGGCCAGTTCGAGAGCCAGCGCTCGGCTTCGCGG
>JANOEH010000196.1:0-22298 GCA_031413115.1 Candidatus Eiseniibacteriota bacterium
TGCGAGCGACCGAGCGAGCCGGCAAACACCGAGACCGCCCCGACGTCGTCGGCCTCCGGGGCGCCGACGGCGAGATCGCACACCCCGTCGCCGGTTACGTCGCCCAGGGAGACGACGGTTCGGCCGAACGTGGGTGTCGACGGATTGCCCGCGAGCACGAGCCCCGGCACCGACGACGGTCCCGACGGCCCGCCGTAGTGCACCTGCACGCGTCCGTCCTCGGTGATGCCCGGAGCGGAGACCGAGCCGATGATCACGTCGGAATAGCCGTCGGCGTCGAGGTCGGCCAGCGCGACACCGGCGCCGAGCCCGCGGCGCGTCGACGCCCCCTGCACCGTCCAGGAGTTCATGG
This sequence comes from Candidatus Eiseniibacteriota bacterium, assembly GCA_031413115.1. Classification (GTDB taxonomy): domain Bacteria; phylum Eisenbacteria; class RBG-16-71-46; order RBG-16-71-46; family DASYSL01; genus JANPEF01. The sequence goes on from JANOEH010000196.1 coordinate 353, forward strand.
TCTGGCCGGCCGGGCCCCCGTACACCACCCACACTTTCCCGCAATCCTGCAGCGACGCCGAGTCCCAGCCTTCGGCGCCGACGACGAAATCATGGTAGCCGTCGCCGTGGACGTCGCCCCGCCCGGCGAGTGCGCTGCCCTCGCGGTCGAAGTCTGTCGTGCCGGTGACGATGCTGGTACTGATCACCGGACCGTTCGGTCCTCCGCGGTAGAGGTCGACCGTCCCGACCTGGGAGCCGGTGCCCGCGGTGCCACCGACGCCTTGCGGAGCCGCGGGGACGAAGCTGGTCGTCGGCAGCGACACCGCGAGGTCCGACCAGCCATCCCCGTCGACGTCGCCCGCGTCGACGATGCGGGAGCCCAGACTCGAGAAGTCGCCGGCCCCCGTGACCGACCACTGGGCCGCCTGGTTGATCCCGCCCTTCACCGGCACGTGCCCCCGGACGCGCCCGGTGCCCTGGAACCCCGGATCGCCGATCACGACCGACGCCGCCTCGGAACTGAGGAACCCCGGCGCAATCGTGATCGCCTGGCCGAAGTGTGAACCGGGCTCCGCGCCGACGAGCGGCCAGCCTGGCACGGGCCGCGGCAATGATCGCCGGACCGCCAGCAGGTAGACCCCGCCGGCCGCAGCGAGGTTCCCCGCCGGGGCCCCTGAGTCGCCGATCAGCATCTCGGCGATGCCGTCGCCGTCGACATCGCCGGCGGTGGCGATCGACAGCGCGAAGGAACCGGTCGTCGCGACCGGTGGATAGGTCGAGCCGGCGAAAATCCCTTCGCCGCCGTCGGCGAGAACGACGGTGAAGCGATGATTCCCCGTGGGGAAGTTCCGCCCGGTCGTTCCGTAGTCGGCGTAGCCGTCGCCGTTGAGGTCGCCCAGCGGCGCAACGGCGAGGCCGTACTCCTCGTTCGCGAGGTAGACCGGGCCGAGGGTGACGTCTCCGCCCACGATCCCGCCCGGTCCGCCGTAGTACCGCCGCACCATCCCGCACTGCGGCTTGATGTCGAACGTGGCCTGCGGCTCGCCGACCAGCACGTCGGCGTAGCCATTGCCGTCGAGGTCGCCGAGGTTCGCCACCACCATGCCCGCGTGGGCCTCGGCGCTGAAGCCACTCACCGTCGTGTCGGGAGTGACGATGAGTCCGCCGGCGGATCCGCGGTAGAACGAGACCGCGCCGCTGTGCGCGAAGTTTGCGGTCTCGAACGGCGCGCCGACCACGACGTCGTCGTAGCCGTCGGCATCAATGTCCCCTGCGGTCGACACCGCCTGCCCGAAGCTCCCGCTCTGCGGCCGGCCGATCAGCGTGCGCGCCGGAGTCGGAGCCAGTCCCGTCGCGCTTCCCATGTAGATCATCGCTGCGCCGCGCCCGGACGCCCCGGCGTCGGAGTAGCCCGGCACGCCGATGACGACATCGGCGTAGCCGTCGGCGTTGACATCGCCGGCGGTGCCCACCGACTTGCCGAAGAATGCCTCGAGCGTCGGAACGGCCTGTGCAAGGGTCCGGTTGGGGACCGCCCCGGGGCCGTTGGGACCGCCATGGAACACGAGCACCCGGCCGGGGTCGATCACTCCCAGGGAATCCCACCCCTCCATGCCGAGAAGGATGTCCGCATACCCGTCCCCGTTGACGTCGCCGGCGGAGGCGACGGCGTTGCCCACCTCGCACTGCAGTTGGGTCCCGGTGTAGCTCCACGCCGGATTCGCCGACAGTCCGCTCGCCGAGCCGAGATAGAGGAAGGCCCGCCCCTGGGCGAACAGCGTCAACGAGTCCCCCGGCGCGCCGACGAGGACATCGCCGTAGCCATCGCCGTTGACGTCCCGGCGGGCGCGACGGCGTCACCGAAGCGGCTCCCCGCCTTCGCTCCCGTCGGGGACCACGGCAGGTGGATGAACGGATCGACGATATCCCCCGCCGGCGCGCCGTGCGCGGCGCGCCCGGGAAGCGCGATCAGGAGAAGGAGCAGAAGCGAGCGTCGACGCAAGAGTTCCATCGAAGTCCTCATGGGAGCCGAACCACGCGTGCGCGATCCGTCCGCCCGTCGGCGGCGATGCGCGCGAAGTAGAGCCCGGCGGGCACGGCACGACCGTGATCGTCGCGTCCGTCCCACGCGACGGTCGAGGAGCCGGCGGGCCGGTCCTCGTCGAGCAGCCGGCGCACGAGTGCGCCACGCACGTCGTACAACTCGAGTTGCGCGCGCGACGGTTTCGTCAGCATGAAGCTCAGCCGCGACGCGTCCCCACCGGGCGACGGATTCGGCACGACGCCGCGGAGCCCGAACCCGCCGGGGCCCGCCATGTCGCGCGCGTCGACGACGGCTCCCCCCATCCACACGTCGAGATCGCCGCTCGTGTGCGCTTCGGGCGCGATCCAGCGCGAGCGTGGAAAGAACGGCGATCGCGTGATGAAGCGGACCCGGGCGTGATACCCGCGTCCGGGCCACGGCGGGTTGAGTGTGGGATAACTGCGCGTGACCGAACTGAGCAGCCCGGCATTCTCGCTGGGGGGGCCGGAGTCGTAGACCAGGCCGGTCGATTGCGTCGGAACTCCCGTGAACGGGACGTTCTGGGTTGCGACCTCGTATTCGACGCCCGTGCGCACGCGGCCCGCCGGGCTGCCGAAGGAGATGTCCCCGTCGACGGTCGTGGCGTCATCGATCCGCGCGGGATGGATGCGGTTCTTGTTCGAGATGTTCGGTTCGAAGAACGTCAACGTCGCCATGTGGCCCGGTCCCCCGCCACCCAGGAAGGCGTAGACGCGCCCGGCCGCCCCGGGAGCACCCACGACCATGTCGGCGAAGCCGTCACGATTGCAGTCGATGAGCGGTGCGATGCACTCGCCGAACTTTCCGCCCGTGACTCCGGGCGAGATCGAGAAGAACGGCGTCGCAGGCAGAATCTCGAGCCCACCGCGATAGAGATCGATCCGCCCGTCGTCGGGCAGGACGCTGTCGAATCCGGGCGAGCCGATCGCGAAGTCACCGCGGCCATCCCCGTCGACATCGCCCCCGCCGGCAATGGCAGCGCCGAAGCGGGCGCCGAGCTGCATCCCCGTGTAGGTCTTGATCGCGCTGCGACGCTGCGATCGACCGAGTGAGCCTGTGTAGATGGACACGCGGCCCAGGTTGTCCTGCAGCGGCGCGCCGACGCCCAGGTCGGCGATCGCGTCGCCGGTCACGTCGCCGATCGCCGCGACCGTGGCGCCGAAGGAGACATCGGGATCGGCTCCGCTGAACGTGAGGCCGGGCGTCGTCGCTGGTCCGTCGGGACCGCCGTAGAAGACCTCCACCACTCCTTGCGGGGGGAGCGCGGCGCTGGCCGGAGCGGACGAACCAACCACGATGTCGCTGTAACCGTCGCCGTCGAGATCGGTCAGCGTCACGGCCGCGCCCAGCCCGGCTCCCGCGACCTCTCCCTCGCGTGTCCACGTCGAGGCGACAGGACTGGTCGGCGACCCGAGGTAGAGCCACGCCTTGCCGCAGCCGTCGAGCACGTCCGAGTCCCATTCGCGGGCGCCGATGACGAAGTCGTGGTAGCCATCGCCGTTGACGTCGCCCCGTCCGCCGAGTGCGGAGCCGACGCGGTCGAACTCGCGATCGCCGATGAGCACGAGGCTCGGCGGTTGCAGGCCGTTGGCCCCTCCGGGGTGGAGGTCCACGCGACCGGCCTGCGAGATGGGACCGTTGTCCAGCGTCGTCGAGGAGACGAGGAGATCGGAGAAGCCGTCACGATTGACGTCGCCCACGTCGGCCAGTCGGGCGCCGAGGCTCTGCACGTTGATCGTCCCGAGAATCGGCGGACCCAGTTCGCCCCCGCTGATCCCGCTGAAGATCCCGCCGGGGTGGAACGAGACCCGGCCGAAGCCGTTGAATCCAGGATCGCCGAGCGCGAGCATGGGATAGGTCGCGCCGGACGTCTTCGGCAGCAAGACCAGCGCGGTGCCGTATCCGGTGCCGGGCTGCGCGCCGGCGCGGGGCCAGCCGGGCGAGAGCGCCGGGATGCTGCGCGGCGCGGCATAGAGGAACGCCTTCCCTTCGAACCATGCCGGCGCCGTGCTCCAGTCCTCGGTGCCGACCAGGATCTCCGTCCGGCCGTCGCCGTTCGTGTCGCCGGCCGTGGCGATCGAGTTGGCGAAGGTTCCCGAGCCGGAAGGCGCAAGCACGTCCCCCACGATCGTCGTCCCGTCGCGTCCGCCGCGATGGACGGTGATCCGCCCGCGTGTGCCGCCCCCGGTGTAGCTCGCCCGCACGCCGACGTCCGCGAAGCCATCGCCGTCGAGGTCGCCCATCGTCGCCACGAGCGAGCCGATCGCCTCTCCGGGCAGGTTTTCCGTATTGGGAAGGATGGTTCCCGTCCCGAGGCCGAACGGGCCGCCGCGCACGAGCCGGCAGCGACCGACATTGGCGTTGAACCCGGGCGAACCGATGAGCACGTCGGCATAGCCGTCGCCGTTGACATCGCCGGCGTTCGCGACGGAATACCCGCAGTACTCGTTCACGGCCGTGCCGACGATCACGGTGTCCGCCCCGGCGGCGGCGCCCGAGGCCGAGCCGAGGAAGACGTGCGCCGCTCCGTTCTGCGCGAATCCGACGCTGGCCGCCGGGGCGCCAACGATGACGTCGGCATAGCCGTCGCCATTGACGTCACCCGCCGTCGAGACGAGGGAGCCGAACTGGCCGTTCTCCGGAGGGCCGATCCACGTGCGCGCCGGAAGGTCGGCGAGGCCGGACGGCCCGCCGTGGAACACCCAGGCCGCGCCCGCATTGAGGAAGCCTCCGACCGCGAAGTTCGAGGTCCCGACGACGACATCATCGTAACCGTCGCCATTGACGTCGCCGGCAGGCGCGACCGAGCGTCCGAAGAGTTGGCTCGCGTCGGGAGCCGGGGAGAACAGCGAGTCCGTAGGCAGGAACGGCAGGTTGGTAGCCCCGTGAAAGACCAGGACCTTGCCGGCGTTGGCATGGGCCTGCGTGTCCCAGTACGGCACGCCAATCAGGAAGTCGGCGAAGCCATCGCCGTTGACGTCGCCCGCCGGGGCCACCGAGAGGCCGCCGGCCGCATTCTCCTGACCCGTGACGTGAATGCGTGCGGGGATCGTCGCGAGGCCCTGGGCCGAGCCGAGGAACACATGCGTCCGCCCCTCGTTCGACTGCGTGTTGTCCTCACCGAAGGCGCCGACGAGGACGTCGCTGAACCCGTCCCGGTTGATGTCTCCAGCCGGGGCCACCGTGAACCCGAACTGGCCCGCGAACTGGAGTCCGAAAGGCGCCCACGGCAGGGGGACGAAGGGATCGACGAGACCGCCGGCGGAGGCCCGGGCGGCTGCGAGGGTCGTGAAGAGGGTCCAGACGAGAACGGCTTTGCGGAGACCGGGGGATGTCATGGCGGCGCCTCAAGATCCAGCAGGGTGCGCGCGTCCCCGCTGCACTGGATGGAGGAACCGGGGGGAGAATTGCCAGACGAGGAGACGACAGGCGGGCGCTCCTGTCAAGCGCCGCGCACGACCTCCATTCGCCCGGCCGGCCCGTCGAGGACCTCCCCAATGATCGCCGCCGCGGGGGTCCCGTGCGCGAGGAGCGCGGCCACGAGGTCGTCGGCCTTCCCGGGCGGCACGGCCATGAGCAGCCCACCCGACGTCTGGGCGTCGGCGAGCAGCAACTGATCTTCTCTGGTCAGCTCCGCTGCCCAGGTCACCCAGTCGGCGAGGAAGCGCCAGTTCGCGTGTGTCCCGCCGGGCGCGACGCCCTCGTGCACGTAGGTGCGCGCGGCATCCATCACCGGCACGCGATCGAGCCACACGCGCGCGCTGACGCGGCTCGCCGCGCAGACGTTGCGCAGGTGGCCGAGCAGGCCGAAGCCGGTCACGTCGGTGGCCGCGTGCACACCGACCTCGAGCATCGCTGCGCACGCACCGGCGTTGAGCGTGGTCATCAGGCGGATCGCCTCACCGATCGCGCCCAGGTGGTCGACGTCGTTCTTGTTTGCCGTCGTCACGATGCCGAGCCCGAGGGGCTTCGACAGCACGAGCAGGTCGCCCGGCTGCGCGCCCGCGTTCGACACGATGCGGTCGGGATGCACCTCGCCGACGACGGCCAGTCCGTAGATCGGCTCGTCGGTCTTGATGGTGTGGCCGCCGACGACGTCGATCCCGGATTCCTTCGCCTTGAGCGCGCCGCCCTTTAGGATCTCGCCGAGCACGTCCACGGAGAGAGTCGCGTCGGGGAAACCGACGATGGCCAGCGCCGACAGCGGGCGGCCGCCCATCGCGTACACATCGGACAGAGCGTTCGCCGCCGCGACGGCGCCGAAGTCGAACGGCTCGTCGACGATCGGGGTGAAGAAGTCGGTGGTGAAGACGAGCGCCCGCTCGGCATCCAGGCGGATCACCGCGGCGTCATCGGCGGTGGCCGAGCCGACGAGCACCCGCGGGTCATCCACGGGCGGAAGCCCGCTCAGTAATGGCAACAAGTACCCGGGCGGATGCTTTGCCGCGCAGCCGGCGCGCTTGGCGGTCTGGGTCAGGCGAACGCGCGGCGGGGTGACTTCGGGCTGGCTCATGCTGCGAATCCTAGCCGATCGGTGGCGCGCGTGTAAGACTGCGGGCGTCATGTCCCGTCCGACCCTCCGCGCGCGCTTCGGCCTCAACTCCCAGACCGGTGCGATCCTCGGTGCGATGTTCCTCGTCTCGCTCGGCGAGGAAATGTGGAGCCCCTACCTCCCCAGGTACCTCGACACGCTCGGCGCCAGCCTGCTGGTCATCGGGCTGTGGTCGGCGGGCAAGAACCTGCTCGAGGGCTTCCTGTTCTGGGGCGGCGGCGCGCTGTCGCACCGCCTCGGCGAACGCGGCACCCTGGCGCTGGTCGGCGTCATGCCGGTCGTCGGCTATCTCGTGTTCCTCGCCTCCGACTCGGTCGGCGCGGCGATCGCCGCCTCGTTTCTCATCGGCTCGTGGGAATCGCTCTCGGTGCCGGCGACCTTCGCCGTCGTCGGCCGCGCCGTCACCGCCGAGCACCGCACCAGCACGTTCGCCATCCAGTCCATGCAGAAGCGCCTGCCGCGCATCGTCGGTCCGTGGATCGGCGGCCTCGTGCTCGCCCTCTTCGGCGTCGCCTCCGGTGTGCGCTCCCTGCTCGTCGTCGCGCTCGGATTCGTGCTCGTGTCGATCGCGGTGCAGTGGCGCTTCGTTCGGGGGGCGCGGCCCACCGCGCCGACTGCGATCTCCAAGCGCGAGGTCTGGCGTGCCATGCCGCCGTTCCTCAAGCGGCTCTGGTGGAGCGACGTGCTGGTGCGCTGGGGCGACTGGCTGGCGCGCGACTTCATCGTGCTGTACTGCCTCAAGACGCTCGGGATCTCGACCGCTCTTTTCGGCACGCTGGTCGCCCTCCAGATGACGACGGCCCTCGCCACCTACCTGCCGGTCGCGTCCATCGTCGATCGCGGCCACCAGCGGCCGTTCATCGGGCTTACCTTCGTTCTCTTCGCGCTCACCCCGGCGATGTTCGCGTTTGCCCACGGGCCACTCGGTCTCGTGCTCGCGTTCATGGTCTACGGTGCGCGCGAGATCGGCGAGCCGGCGCGCAAGAGCCTGATTACCTCGATGATTCCCGAGGAGTATCGCGCGCGCGGCGTCGGCCTGTACTGGGGCTGGCGCGCATTCGCGGTCTTTCCGGCGCCGATCGTCGGCGCGCTGGTGTGGACGGCGTTTGGGCCGCGCGCATTGCTGTGGACGGCTTGCACGGTCGGGCTGGTGGGCGCGGCGTCGTTCGCGGCGATGGCGGCGCGCGCGCGCGACTGACTTCACGCGCCGGCGGGCTCAGACCTCGCCGAGCGCGCCGCGGAACTGCTGCTCGTACAGCCGCGCGTACAACCCATTTCGCGCCAGCAGCTCGGCGTGCGTGCCCGACTCGACGATCACACCACGCTCGAGCACGAGGATGCGATCGGCGGCGAGGATCGTCGACAGGCGGTGGGCGATCACCAGGCTCGTGCGCCCTGCCAGCAATCCGGCGAGCGCTTCTTGCACCAGCGCCTCGTTCTGCGCGTCGAGACTCGACGTCGCCTCGTCGAGCAGCAGTAGCCGCGGGTTCTCGAGGATGACGCGGGCGATCGCGATGCGCTGCTTCTCACCGCCGGAGAGCTTGTAGCCGCGCTCGCCGACGACGGTGGCATAACCCTCGGGCAGGCGGGCAATCACCTCGTGGATCTGGGCGCGGCGGCACGATTCCTCGAGTTCTGCGTCGGTGGCATCGGGCTTCGCGTAGCGCAGGTTTGTCGCCACCGTGTCGTGGAACAGGAACGACTCCTGGGTGACGCTGCCGATCGTCGCCGACAGCGACGCCAGCGTGATGTCGCGCAGGTCGTGCCCGTCGATCGTCACCGCGCCGCTCGTCGGGTCATACAGCCGTGCTGTCAAATAGGTCACCGTCGTCTTGCCCGAACCCGACGGCCCGACCAGCGCCACCAGTTCCCCCGGCTTCGCCTCGAACGTGACGCTGTTCAGGACGGGCGTGTTGGGGTCATAGGCGAAGGAGACCGCATCGAAGCGCAGGTGGCCTCTTGGAGAGTCGAGGCGCCTCGCGCCTGGTCTCTCCGAAATCTCCTGCGGCAGGTCGAGATAGGCGAAGATGCGATCGAACAGGCTGGCCGCGGTCATCAGGTCGACGTGCACGTTGACCAGCGACGATGCCGGCCCGTACAGGCGGCCGAGGTAGGCGACCAGGGCGACGATCGTACCCAGCGTGATCGCGCCCTGGATCGCGAGCCAGCCGCCGTAGCCGTAGATCAACGCCGGCCCGACCGACGCGAAGAGCATGAGAAAGAAGAAGAACCAGCGACCCACCAGGTTCTGCCGCAGGTTCAGTGTGCGCACCTGGTCGTTCTTCGTGCGGAAGCGCTCGGCCTCCGCCGCCTGCATGCCGAACAGCCGCACCATCAGGTGCCCGCTCACCGACAGCGTCTCCTGCACGAACGCCGTCAGCTCGGCCATGCGCTCCTGCGTCTCCTTCGAGATGCGCTTGCGCAGCTGCCCGACGCGCCGCGTCGGCAGGATGAAGATGGGCAGGATCCCGACTGCCAGCAGCGCCAGCTTCCAGTTGATCCCGAAAATCACGACCAGCGTCGTGATGACGACGAGCCCGTTCGTGACGACCGCCACGAGCGTGCCCGTGACGACGCCCTGGATCCCGCCGACGTCGCTCTGCAAGCGCGAGAGGATCTCGCCCGACTTCGTGTTGGTGTAGAACCGCAGCGACTGGGCGAGGAGCTTTTCGTACATCTCGTTGCGGATGTCGAACATCACCGCCTGGCCGACCCGCACCGCGAGGTAGTTCTGGAGCACGCCGATCAGCCCGCCCACAGCGGGCACCGCGATCATCAGGGTGACGAGACGGAGCAGGAGCTCCGTGTCATGGCCCGGGATCGCGTGATCGATCACGTCGCGGACGAGCAGCGGCGGCACGAGGCCCAGGAGCGCGATGGCGAGGATGCACAGGGTGATGCGGAAGGCTTCGCCGCGGTAGGGACGAAAGTAGCGGGCGATGCGGAGGAGGACGCCGCGGTCCAGCGACTTCGCCGCCCCCGGCTCCAGGTCCGACATCCGCCCCAACGGCCCGAATCCGTGACCCAAGTCATGCTCCGAAGATTGCGGCTGGCGTCCCGGGCGACGGCGGATCGCGCAAGTCGTTTCCCTTTCGGGAGTTGGGTTCCCTGGCCGGAGTTCGCCACCGGGCGGCCGAGGGGGACAATCGCATATTCGAGACGGATTCTGGAGATGCCGGCCGCAATGCGGCCAGGTGGGTCTCGGATCATGCCACCCGAACCCATTGTCTCCCAATCACATAGACAGATTCATCTCGAAACGCAATCTTCCCGGCATGACCTTTGGCTACACCGCCGATAACGGGATGGATGCACCCACCCGGAATCAGGAGGTCCGCGGGATGACTTTGGACACCGTGTCTCGATTGCTCGATCGCCTGCTCGAAGAGAAGGAAGGCTCCGACGGCTTCTGGCACGGCCAGCGCAGTGGGGTGACGATCTACGTCGTCGCCGACGAGGAGCACGACCGCATGCGCATCATGGCCCCCATCGGCGAGATGCGAAAGGCCGACCCGGGATTCCTGTCCATCCTGCTGCAGGCCAACTTCGACCGCGCCCTCGACGCCAAGTACGCGATGCGCAAGCGCGAGCTGTGGTCGGTGTTCATGCACCCGATGTCGACGCTGGTGCCGGACGACCTGGGCACGTTCATGGACCAGGTGGCGAAGCTGGTGCAGAACACGGGCACGACGTACGCCTCGAGCGAGTTGATCTTCGGCGTCGACGACGAGACCGACGGCGAGCTCGACCAGCAGTACGAGGTCGACGTCGACGACGGCGACGACGAAGACGACGATGCCGGTCCGGGCGACACGCGTCGCCGCCGCGAGGAACTTCACCCCGCGGGCGAGGTCATCGACCTGAGCGGGCTCCTCGACGAGATCCGCGAAGATCAGGACGAGGACGACGAAGACCGCGGGAATCGCCGCCGAACCAAGCCCTAGCCGGGGTTGTCCGCCCCGGTCTCGGCCGCGGCGGGCAGGAACTCCGCCGCATCATCGGCTGCGTGCTCGAACCGGCTCCCCGCCGGTGGCACGAACGGCAGCCAACTGCAGCCGTAGGCAATCAGGAAGAATACCCCCCAGCGCTCGTACTGCCGCGTGTGGGCGCGCTCGTGCTCGCCCAGCGCCACGAGCGCGCGCCCGTCGTAGCGCAGCACCAGGTGGTCCGCGTCGCGCCCCGGCGCGTAGTGGATGGTGTTCCCGAGCGTGATCGCAGACTTGCGCAGCAGGCCGACGAACGGCTGATCGAGGAACTCGATCGCGTTGCGTCCCACCCGGGCGCGGGCGCCGAGCATCACGGCAACCGTGCCCACGAAGAGACCCAGCAGCGTGTTGGGCAGCGTCCACAGCTTGCCGAGGAGGGACATCGAAGACCTGTCGCGGTGCGGAGACGTCGGCGCGCCGACGGCTACAAGACCTTTGACAGCTCGGCCAGCGAGCGATCGTAGCGATACGAGATGTCCATGTGGCCGTCGTCGAACTCCTCGTGCTTGACCTTTGCGCCGGCGGACTTCAGTTGCGCGACGAGCATGCGGGCGCCGATCTGCAGGTTCCATTCGTCCTTGAGCCCGGCATCGACGAAGACGAGCTTCAGCTTCTTCGCCGCGGCGCGCGAGTGCGGGTCGAACTCGACCATGCGCACCGGATCCCACGACAGCCAGCGCATCCACGTCTCGTCGATCAGCGCCCCGGTGTCGGTGTCGAACGGCAGATCCACGCGCAGCGGTGCTTTCGGATTCGGAGAATAGGCCGCAGCCATGGCCACGATATTCAAAACTTTCAGCCAATCATGCCCCTTCTTCGGCGCCTTCTGGAACGCGGCCCACCACTTCTCGAGCGAGCCGTACTGGTGGATGGCGGACCACACAGCCGGGAAGTCGGGCAGGTAGCAGTACTCGAACGCGGTGTCTCCGCTGTGCGTGGCGACGGCCGAGAACACATCCGGGTGACGCAGGCCGTGAACGATCGCGCCGTAGCCGCCGCTCGACTTGCCCGCGACGGCACGGTGCGCCGCCTCGGCCTTCGTGCGGTAGGTGGCGTCGACCCAGGGGACGAGTTCGCCGACCAGGTGTGACTCGTACTTGCCGTGGGCGGAGGAGTCGAGGTACTGGCTTCCGCCGTAGCGCGTGAAGCAGTCGGGCATCACCGCGATCATCGGCTGAGTCACGCCGGAGGCGATCAAACGATCGAGCCGGCGATGAATGGGCTGGGACCAACCGGAATCATTGAGCAGCATCGTGCCGCGACCCGTGAAGCCGGCGAGCAGGTGGACGACCGGGTAGCGACGGCGCGCCTGCGCCGCGTCGTCATAACCCGGCGGCAGGTAGATGGGGACGGTGCGCACGTGCGGATCGCGCAGCGGATTGCCCTTGAGCACGCGGCTCTCGAAGCGGACGAACTCGACGGTCCCCTCGGGCGGGGCGGCGGACGTGACGGCACGACGGGACGGGCGTTTCGCGGGCACGGGCTCTCCTCCGTTCGGGTCCGGACGGCGACGACGCGGAGCACCATACCCTACCCGTCCCTCCGACGGAATGCGCGGACCGCGAGGGCCAGCGGGACGAGCGTCTCGAGGGCGAGCACGACTGCGCCCAGCGCGGCTCCCCCGCCCGCGCCGAACCACTTCGCGAGCACGGCCGATGTCGGGCCGAACAGCGCGCCCGAACCCACCGCAAGCGTGACCAGCACGCGCGTGAGGTCGATCGGATTGATCAGCAGCGCCGGGAACAGCACGGCCTCGAGCGGCAACCCGCTGAGCAGCGACGTCGCGCCGAGCACCGCCAGGTCGTAGCCGACGACCGCCGCGAACCAGCCGAGCAGCGCCAGCGACAGGGCACGCACACGATCGCCGACCGCAGTGCCGATCCACAGCGCACAGGCGATCGAGAGCCAGCCGAGGACGAACGACAGCCCGGTCAGCGCGACGAACCCCGGCAGCTGGTCGGCACCTGCCATCAGCGCGATGATCAGGCCGCCGCCGCCGAAGCCGAGCGCCTGCGCCGCCGTCAGCGCGGCGCACAGCCCCAGGTACTTGCCGGCGAGCACTTCGTCGCGGCTCACCGGCTGGGCCAGCAGAAGCGCGAGCGCGTCGGCATCGCCGGCCACGCTGGCCACGCCGAGCATCAACCCGGTCAGCGGGACGACCAGCAGGACCAGGTTGAGGAGCGAGAGCGTCACGCGGCCGAATCCCTGGAAACCGATCTCGCGGCTCTGCGCGAGGCCGAAGTACGAGAGGCCCAGAACGAGGGTGGCAAAGGCGATCGCGAAGGCGAACAGCCAGCGGGTCTCGAGCGCGCGACGGTGCTCCTCGCGGACGAGGACAAGCAGCGGATCCCGGCGAAGCCCTGTGGTCAGGCGCATCAGCGGTGGCCCTCCACGAGGTGCGAGCCGGTGACGGTCAGCCGCGCGGCGGGCTCGCCGTCGATCCACAGCGCGAAGTCGGCGCCGGGTCGGTCGGCCGTGAACTCGCCGCTCCACGCGGCCCCCGCCGCGAGCGGAGGGATCGCGACCTGGTCGTCGTAACCCGGAATCTGCGCGGCCACCGGGCGAGCCGTCGCGTTCACGACGGTGAGCCGCACGCGATGATCCTTCGCCACCGTGACCATCGCCGGGTCGACGCCGCGGTCGTTCACATGAAAGACCAGGGTGTCGGTCTCTACCCGAAACGCGGGCACGACCGGGGCCGCGGAGCGCGGGAATCGGCTCGCCAGGACGAGGCCGAGCGCGACGACGCCCACACCGATGCCGAGCGCGCCCCAACGGTTCACGGCGTGCCCCCGGCGGGCGGCAGCGCGGAGAGACGCCCGACCGTCCCGCGCGTCGCGACGGCGAGCGACTCGGCCGCCGGGCGATCGGCGAAGGCCGCAAGACCTCCGCCCATCGGCGACGGGAAGTCGCCATGCAGGATCCACGCGGCGGCCTCGGGCAACAGCGTCTTCGTCTCGTAGTCGGCGACCCAGGCCGTTCCGCCGGGGACGCGCGTGCGATCGGCGACCAGGCACTCGATCGAGTCGTAGGCGCGCCAGGCGCCACCGGCCTCGCGCGTGCTCGCGAACTTCAGGTCCTCGATGCCCATGCCGCAGCGGGCGCAGGCCGTCCCGGGGCGGATGGATGGCGGGCCGCTCCCGGCGCGGGCGCCGCAGCCGGGAGCGGCGAGTGCAACGACGAGCAGCAGCGCGAGCCACACCCACGGGACAGGCCGATGCTCGCGCATCAGGATCGCTCCGCATGCACGGCGCGGAGGAACAACTCTTCGAGGGTCGGGCGCTCCATCTCGAAACTGCGCACGGAGACCCCCGAACTGCGCAGCGCCTCGAGCGCCGCAACTCCCGATCCGTTCCGCCCCTCGACGATGAGCCGCGACGAGCTCGCTTCCTCGAACGCGAGCCCGCGTGCGGTGAGCGCGCGGGCCGCGCCCGCGTCGGGCGCAATGAGATCGATGACCAGGCGCGTCGCCGAGACCTGGCGACGCCTCAGGTCGGCGATCGATTCGAGCCCGGCGCGACGCCCGCCGACGAGGATGAGGACGCGGTCGGCGACGCGCTCGACCTCGCTCAGCAGGTGCGAACAGAGCACGATCGTACGCCCCTCGTGGCGCAACCCTTCGACGAGGCGGCGGAACTCCCACGTCGCCTCGGGATCGAGGCTCGCGGTGGGCTCGTCGAGCACGAGCAGGTCGGGATCCCCGAGCAGCGCCTGCGCCAGCGAGAGGCGTTGCGTCATGCCACCGGAGAGCTCATGCGCCTGCCGACCGGCGTGGTCCACCATGCGCACGCGCTCGAGCGCCCGGCCCACGCTTGCCGCCTCGAGGCCGCGCAGCGCGGCGAAGAAGCCGAGCACCTCGGCGACCGTGCGCCCGGACGGAAACGTGACGCGCTGCGGCACGTAGCCCAGCTTGCGGCGCGAGCGAGGGTCCGCCGGCGCGAGCCCACCCTCACCCAGCTCGACGCGGCCGCCGTCGGGGCGCACCAGGCCGAGCAGGATCTTGAGCGTCGTCGTCTTCCCCGCACCGTTCGGTCCGATGAGCGCGAACGTCTCGCCGCGCGCGACCTCGAACGACACGCCGTCGACGGCCGCCACCGCGCCGTAGCGCTTCCTCAGGTCGTCGACGCGGATCACGCGCGCCCCCCGGACGACGACGGCCGCCACAGGCCCAGCACGCCCAGGGCACCGATCGCAGCGAAGCCGAGCGCCGCCCCACCCGGCGCCCCGCGTGCCGCCGGAATCGCGAGGGGTGCGCCGGTCCCACGCACATGCGCCGGGCGCCGGGCGGGGAAGCGGTCGAGCGCGTCGCTGGGGCGCAGCGCGGGCAGCACCCGCTCGGCGACGCCGAGCGCAGCCACGGCCGGGCTGCGGGCGAGAATCGAGAGGTCGGGAAAGCGCTTGGACAGGAACGAGAACGCATCGACCGGGGCATGCGGGGCGTCGGACACGCCATCGCCGTCGAGATCGTACGGGCGCGCCTCGCTCCAGTAGTTGCCGCGCTTGCCGTCGTCGAAGCGGTTCCGGGTCCGCGGCATGTCGAGCGCGACGGGGTAGTCGTTGTGGACGAACGCGTTTCCGGCGAACTCGTTGCCGGCGCAGGAGGCGAACAGCAGGACGCCCCACCCGTTGTCCTGGATCAGGTTGTCGACGAAGTGATTGCGGTTCGAGTTGTCGAAGAAGATCGCGATCGTGTTGTCGAAGAAGCGATTGTCGCGGAACGTCCCCGCCGAGCAGTCGCGCAGGAGCAGCCCGTACGTGCGCGGTCCGCGATTGTGCCGGAAGTCGTTACCGCGCACGTCGAGCCCGGTGCTGAACATGATCGCGCAGCCGGCGACACTGTGTGCGAAATCGTTGCCGATGAGCCTGGTCTCGTGGCAGTACATCGTGTGCAGGCCGTAGCGACCGCTGTCACTGAATCGATTCGAGCGCAACTCCGCTCGACGAACGAACGACAGGTAGACGCCGTCGACGAACCGCTCGATGCGATTCCCGGTGATCACCGGCTCGTCGGTGTACCACAGGTGGACCCCGTTGCCCTCGCCGTCCTCCTTGAGCGGCGGAACCCGCCCGCGCAGGTCGCAGTCGAGCACCCGGATCCCGGGCGCGCGTTCGGCGTAGACCCCGTACAGCACGTCACGGACGCGCAGCCGGCGCAGCGTCACGCCGCCGGCGCGCAGGACGCGCACGCCGGCGTCGACCGTGAGGACGTGCGGGCCGCTGCCGCCCACCTCGAGATCGGTGACGGTCGTGCCCCCCGCCGAGACCGTGAGCACGCTGCCCCTGCCGCCGCCGTCGAGGACCGCACCTGGCGCTCCGACGAGCACGATCGGCCGGCTGATGGTGAATGCTCCGCGATGCACGCCGGCCGCCGCCACGACCGTGTCTCCCGGGGCCACCGCCGCCAGCGCCGCGACGAGCGCGGGCCCGCCGGGCCCGGCGACGACGTGGGCCGCGGACGCCGGAGCGGCGACAAGCGTTTCCATCACGAGGGCGAGGGCAATCGCCAGCGCCGCGACGGTCGGACCTGGCGGCTCCGCCGCCTGTGATCGCCCCGCGTCCCGCCGCTCCAGCCACAGCGTGAGCGGCCCCAGCGCCCACGCGATTCCGAGCAGGACGGTGCCGACATGCGGCATGCTGAGCACCTTGAAGTTTGCCATCCGCGAGTAGCCGACGACCGGCGGCATGAACGCGGGCAGCGTGATCGCCGCCCGCGGGTCGAGATCGTGGCCGTACTTCCACAGCCACTGCCAGTACTGCCCGAACATCCACACCGCAAATCCGGTGAACGCCAGCCAGCCGACGATGGCGAGCCATCGCCGGTTCAGCAGCGCGGCGAACAGCGCCAGCACGCCGAACCCGGTAAGGGCCTGCGGCATGTAGCCGAACTCGTCGAAGTCGGCCGCCGTGATCGCCTTCATGCCCACGTAGTGGTTCAGGGTATTGATCTTCCCCACGTCCCCCTTGATGTCGTTCGTGTAGATCGTGAGCGTGAGCCCCTCGCGATACTGCGGGGCCCACATCCGGATCTGCCAGATCGGCAGGACGGGCAGGAAGAAGACCGGCAGCAGGACGAGGGCGGCCAGCATGATCAGCCGCCGCTCGCCTGCGCGGAATCCGTCGCGGAGCGCATTCACGGCGCGCTCTTCACCTCGGGACGCTCCAGCGCGGCGACGGCGGTGCCCCGCGGGTTGACCTGGATGAGTCCCTGCATCTCCTGGTGCAGCGCACTGCAGAAATTCGAGCAGTAGAACGGCACGATGCCGGCCTTGCCGGGCGTCCAGTGCATCGTCTTCGTCTCGCCCGGCTCGATCTGCATGTTGCAGTTCGACCAGATGATCCCGAACCCATGCGCGATGTCGTCGTCCTGCTCCAGGTTCGTCACGTGGATGTACACCTCGTCGCCCTCGTTCACGCGGATGATGTCCGGCGTGAAGTGGGTGCGCACCGCCAGCATGTACACGTCGACGCGATTGCCCTTGCGCTCGATGCGGGCGTCCTCCGCCCGCTTGATCGCGTAAGGATGCTTGTTTTCCTCCAGCGGGTAGACGGTGATCGGCTTCAGCTTCTCGGCCTTGATCATCTGCGCGTAGTGCGGCTCGAGGTACGTCGGGAAGTCGTAGAGGAGCTCCATCTTCGGCCCCCGGAGGTCGATCAGCTGGGCCGCCTCGGGGTGCGTCGGGCCGACGTTCAGGTAGCGGTCCTTCGACAGCTTGTCGAGCGCGATCACATAGTCGCCCGTCGGGTTGCGGGTATCGCCCTCGGACGCCATGAGGTGCCCGATCGAGTAATAGACGTCGATCTTGTCCACGACGTCCCATGGCGGGCCGACCTTCCACTTGGCGATCTGCGAGTCGAGGAACAGCGACGTGTAGGCGAAGCCCTTGTCGTCGAACTGCGTGTGCAGCGGGCCCAGGCCGACCGGCACCTTCGCCTCGAACACGTCCTCGTAGCGCAGGACGGGCACGCCCTGGATCTCGTTGTCGGACTTCGCGCCGGCGACCGCAGCGGCGAACTTCTCGAACGAGTAGATCGACACCTCGGCCTGCAGCTTGCCCGAGGCGCAGATGTACTTGCCGCTCGGATCGATGTCGACTCCATGGGGGCTCTTCGGCACCGGGAACAGGTAGACGATCCCCTCCACCTTGGCGGGATCGAGCACGGGCGCGCCGCCGATCATGTCCGCCTTGCCCTCGTCGACGGCCTTCTGCGCCGCACGCCAGTCGACGGCGGCGATGTAGTCCATCTCGGCCTGCGAGGCCTTGATCTCGAGCGAATCAAACGCCGCCTCGCTGTTGTAGCAGGTGAAGAACGTCCAGCCCTCGCTCGGGCCCTTGCCGGCGTCAGCCAGGTCCCACGCGAACGGCGGCATGAGGATCTCGAAACCCATGGACATGGTGCCGTCCGTCGGGGCGACCTTGATCCCGGCAATGATGCCGCGGAACTGCTGCGCATAGTCCTCGACGTTCGTCGCGCGGTTCGGCACCGGTACCGAGAACCGCGATGCGGCGAACACGTACTCGGTGTTCGGCGACGGGAACGGGCAGGCATGCGCGGCCGAGAGGTTCGGGATCGGCCCGTAGATCTGCCTCGTCTTGAAGTCCTTGAGGTCGATCCGCGCGATGCGGGCGCCCACCATGTCATTGATGAACAGCCAGCGCCCGTCGTAGTTGCCACCGGTCTCCGACAGCCCGGGGTGATGCGCGTCGCCCCAGGTCCGCCCCCCGAGCATCTCCTTCGATGCCTCGTCGTAGCCGTAGCCCACCGCCGGTTCCGGCGTGAACACCGGGATCGTCGTGATGTAACGGCACGAGGGGAAGCCGTACACAAACACGTTTCCACTGTGTCCACCCGACAGGAATCCGTAATACGCGTCGTGCTCGCCGGGCTTCACGTAGACCTTTTCCGCCGCGGCGCGCGAACCGCCGCCGGTCGTGGCGCACCCCGGAACCTGCATGCCCAGCCACGCGAGCGCGACCGCGGCGACCGCAAACGTCAGCCAGCGTTTCATGGAACCCTCCTACTTTGCGGCGACGGGCGCGAGGCCCGCCTCCTGGTCGTAGTGCTTGAAGAACTCGATCACTTCCTTCGCTTCGTCCGGGGTGAGTCCCTGCTTCGGCATCTGCAGCGCATGAATGGCCATCAGCTCGTGCGCGATCGGGTCCTCCTGAGCCATGGTCGCCGGGTCGAGAATCTGGTGCTCGAGCCAGGTCTGCGTGCGGCGCATGGACACGCCGGCGAGATCCGGTCCCGTCAGGCGGCGTCCCTGCGCGTGGCAGGCGGTGCAGCCCTTGGTCGAGAACAGCGACTCGCCCTTCTCCGCCAACTCGTCGTCGGCCGCGGTCGCGCCCGCGCGGGGCCCGCTGTCGTACTTCGAGCCGGATCGGCCGCTCGCGGCGTTGGAACTCTGCTTCGCAGTACCTCCCGACGGCACGCCGCCGCAGCCCGCAAGGGTGACCGCCAGCGCGAGGGCGCAGGCGAGGGCGCGGGTCAACGGGCCGGCAAGGACGTGGTCGGGACGATTCATGAGGGGTTTCCTTTCCGCCGCCGGGGCGGCACTGCGGTCGATTGCGAGGCCGCGAGGATGAGGACGTCCTCCTTGCGCCCGTGGATGCGCAAGAGGTCGACGAGGTCCCGCAACTGGACGGCGAGTTGCTCGTCGCGCGGTGCGCGCGCCGGGCCGTCGAGCGTGCGTACGAGCATCGCGAGCATCGAGCGCAACTCGTCGTGCTCGCCACGCAGCATCGCCAGCGCGCCGCGCGATGCCCCGTCCCCGTCGAGCAGCCCGCCGAGCAGCCCCTCCGTGTCGGGCTCCGCCGTGAGGTGCGTGCCGAGGTGTGCCGCGAGCTCGAGCGCAAGTGCCCGGGCTCCCGCCGCCGGCTCGGCCGTGAACGCCGCCACCGTGCCCCGGGTCGCGAGTGCGCCGGCGCGGCGATGCAAGAAGGCGTCGACGCGTTCGAGGACGCCGCGCAGCCGCGTGTGGTCGTTACGCAGTCTTTCCAGGATCAGGTCTGTCATCTGCGCCTCCGCTGCCACGGGACTCCTCTGGCTGCAAGGATCATCGACCGCGAGGACATGGTGCCGTGATGACGGGCGTCAGCCTGGAGGGCGATTTCCAGGCGACACGGAAGGGACCGGACGTGCTAGACCTGCAACGACTTGCACCGGCGCGGGCCGGTCGGACATGATGGCCGTCATATCCTCGGAGTGGAGATTGCCGATGAGCGGGAACGATCAGGCGCAGCGGGTCGCCGAGGCGGTGCGGACGGTGCCCATGTTCCGCGGGCTCGCGCCCGGGGCGCAGAGCCACATCGCGGGTCTCGCTACGCTCCGCGACTTCCGGCGCGGCGAGCACTTGTGGCACGAAGGCGACCCACCGGAGTCGTTCACCATCGTCGTTCGCGGTCGCGTCAAGGTGGTCAAGGAGGGCGAGTCCTCCGACGTGATCTACGAGCTGTTCGGCGAGGGCGAGCCGGTCGGTGCGATCGCCGTGTACAACTTCATGCCCTACCCCGCCGCCGCGGTGGCGCTCGAGCCGACGACGCTCCTTGTCCTGCCCCGCCGCGACTGGTTCGAACTCCTCGATCGCAATCCCGAATTCGCCCGCGCCATCATCCGCGAGCTGACGCGGCTCGTCCTGGGCCTCACCCGCAAGCTCGACGAGATGCGCGGCCAGACCGTGGAGACCCGGATCGCACAGCTCTTCCTCACGCTCGCCGAGCGCATCGGTCGCGACACGAAGGAAGGCACCGAGTTACCCATCCAGCTCACGCGGCAGGAGGTGGCCGACCTGGTCGGCACGACCGTCGAGAGCGCCATCCGCGTCCTCTCGCGCTGGGGGCGCGAGGGAGTGCTGCTCACCGGCGAGAAACGCTTCGTGATCCCTTCCCGCGCGCGCCTGCGCGAACTTGCGGGAGCCGGCGGCGAGTCGACGCGGGGCCCGCTGGCCTGATGCCTGGCCCCACCCGGCAGGCCGTCGGGCCCCGGCTTGGCGTGCGGAAGTGCCACCTGCTATCCTCTTAGGCGTTCGCGATCACGCATCCCGTCCGGAGCCCACACCCATGCGCCTGCGCCCCACCGTCTTCGCGGCCGCCGTTCTCGGGGCCTCGCTCGCCACTCTTGCCCTGCCGGGCCGTGAGCGTCCTGCCGACTCCCAACCGCCCCCACCCTCAGACTTCGCGAACTTCGAGAGTCATCCGGTGCATCCGGTCTGCCTGTCCCCGAGCGGCAACCGCCTGTTCGCGGTCAACGTGCCGGACGGTCGATTGTCGGTCTTCGACGTGCTGCCCGAAGGGCTTCGCCTGCTTGACGAAATACCGGTCGGGCTCGAGCCCGTGTCGGTCGCGGCGCTGTCGGATGACGAAGTTTGGGTCGTGAACCACTTGTCGGACGACGTGTCCGTCGTCAGCGTGGCTGCGGGGAACGTCCTTCGGACATTACGTGTCGGCGACGAGCCGACCGACGTGGTCTTCGCACGCACGAGCCCGGCGCCGGACGCGCCCACCGTCGCGTTCGTGTGCATCTCGCAGGAAGATGCGGTCAAGGCCTACGATCCAGCGACCCTGCTTCCCATCGGCACGCCGATCCCGGTGTTCGGGGGTGACCCGCGCGCGCTCACGCTCTCAGCGGATCGGACGCGGGTGTACGTCGCCGCATTCGAGTCGGGGAACCGGACGAGCCTCGTGCCGTTCCAGGACGTGCTCCCAGGGAACGGCGGCCTCGGGTTGCCGACTCCAATCCCCGCGAAGAATCCCGCGCTGCCGGCCGCCCCGGACGTCGGCCTCATCGTGCAGAGCGACGGAGGGGCATGGCGCGATGAAGTCGGCCGCAACTGGTCGTTCAAGCTGCCCTACAGCGTCGCTGACCGCGACGTTTTCGTGGTCGATGCGGCGACTCGCACCGTGGTGAACCAGATCACCAGCGTTGGCACGCTGCTGTTCAACCTGGCGTCCCACCCCACGACCGGCGCGCTGTGGGTGTCGAACACGGAGGCGACGAACCTGCGCCGCTTCGAACCCAACCTGCGCGGGCAATTCGTCCGCAGCCGCATCTCGATCGTCGACCCCGTCGGTGGCACGGTGAACGCGGTCCAGCTCAACCCGCACGTCAACTACGCCGTCTCGCCCGGCCCGCCATCCGAGATCGCCGCCTCGCTGGCACAACCGACGGACCTGCGCTTCATGCCCGACGGCTCCAGGGCCTACGTGGCTGCATTCGGCTCGAACAAGGTCGGTGTGCTCGACGGGACGAACGGCGCGGTGACCGCGCGCATCCCGGTCGGCCAGGGTCCGATCGGCCTCGCGCTCGCGGCCGACGGATCGCGCCTCTACGTCTACAACCGCTTCGACAACTCGATCTCGACCGTGGA
>JANOEH010000197.1:0-5372 GCA_031413115.1 Candidatus Eiseniibacteriota bacterium
ATCGCATCGTGCTCGAGCGCAATCCCGACTACTGGGGCGCCAGGACGTACCTCGACAGGGTGGTGTTCCGCTCCATTCCAGAGAACACGGTGCGCCTGCTCGCGCTCGAGAGCGGCGAGATCGCCGGCATGGACGGCATCAGCTCCGAGCTGGCCAAGCGGCTGGAGTCCAACGCGGGCTTCACGCTCCTGAAGAAGCCGGGCATGAACGTCGGCTACCTGGCGATGAACATGGACAAGCCGCCGTTCGACAAGCTCGAGGTGCGCCAGGCGCTCAACTACGCGGTGCAGCGCGAGGCGATCGTCAAGGGGCTGTATGGCGGCTACGGCACGCCGGCCGTCAACCCGATGCCGCCGACGCTGTGGGGCTACAACCATTCGATCGTCGGCTACCCCTACGACGTGGCGAAGGCGAAGGAACTGCTCGCCGCCGCCGGATTCCCAACCGGTTTCAAGACCGAGCTGTGGGCCATGACCGGGCCGCGCCCGTACATGCCCGATCCGCTCAAGGTGGCCGAGGCGATCCAGTCCGACCTCAAGGCGGTGGGCGTCGACGCGACCTTGAAGACGCTCGAGTGGGGGACGTACCTCGACCAGGTGCAGGGCGGCAAGGCGCCGATGTGCCTGCTGGGCTGGACCGGCGACAACGGCGATCCCGACAACTTCCTGTACGTGCTGCTGGGCAAGTCCTCGACGCGCCTCCCGGCGCAGAACGTCGCGTTCTACCGCAGCGACGAGGTCGACGCACTCCTGCGCCAGGCGCAGGAGGAGGCGGACGTCGCGAAGCGCACTACGCTCTATGCAGAGGCGCAAGTGCTCATCCACCGCGATGCCCCTTGGGTGCCCATCGCCCACATGACGCAGCTCGTCGGCTTCCGCCGAAACGTGCACGGCTACCCGATGCACCCGACCGGCAAGGTCCGCTTCCGTTCCGTCTGGATCGAGCCAGGCGCGTAGGCGCCAGGTTTTCCCTCCGTGTTCGTCTACGTCCTGCGGCGTCTCGCCCTGCTCGTCCCGACGCTGCTGGGATTGTCCATCCTCACCTTCTCGCTCGTTCACCTCGTGCCCGGCGATCCCGCCGCGGTCATGCTGGGCGAGCGCGCCACGCCCGAGGCGCTGACCGCACTGCGCGCCGAGCTGGGCCTCGATCGTCCGCTGCCCGAGCAGTACGGTCGCTTCTTGAGCGGACTCTTGTCGGGCGACCTGGGTCGCTCCTTGAAGACGCGCGAGAAGGTGGCCGTCGAGATCGGCAACCGCTTCCCCGCCACGTTCGAGCTTGCATTGGCTGCGATCGTCTTCGCCGCGACGTGCGGCGTCGCCGCGGGCATCCTGGCCGCGCGCAAGCGGCGCTCGTTCATCGACGCGGCCGTGATGGCGGGTTCGCTCGCCGGTGTGTCGATGCCGATCTTCTGGCTGGGACTCCTCGCCATCCTCCTGTTCTCGGTGCAGCTGGGCTGGCTGCCATTGGCGGGGCGCATCGATCCGTCGATGGCGGTCCCGCGCGCCACGGGCTTCCTGCTGATCGACACGCTGCTGGCGGGGCGCTTCGACGCGTTCTTCGACGTAGTGCGGCACCTGGTACTTCCGGCGTGCGTCCTCGGCACGATCCCGCTGGCGGTGATCGCCCGCATGACGCGCGCGGCCATGCTCGACGTGATGACGCAGGACTACGTGCGTACCGCGTGGGCCAAGGGGCTGTCCGAGCGTCGCGTGCTGCTCGTCCACGTGTTCAAGAACGCGCTCATCCCCACCATCACCGTGATCGGCCTCCAGTTCGGTTACCTGCTGGGCGGAGCGATCATCACCGAGACGATCTTCGCCTGGCCGGGCGTGGGCCGCTGGCTGGTGCTTGCCGTCTCGGCCCGCGATTTCCGCGCGGTGCAGGGCGGCGTGCTGCTGCTGGCGACGGTGTTCGTGCTCGTCAACCTCATCGTCGACCTGCTGTACGCAGTGGCCGATCCACGCATCCGCCTGGCCGGGGGTGAGGAATGAGCGAGACCCGTCGTGCGCTGCGGCTGTTCCTGCGCCATCGCGGGGCCGTGATCGGCGCCGTGCTCGTGCTGCTGTTCGGTGTCATGGCGCTGAGCGCCGACGTGATCGCGCCGTACGATCCCCTCGCGCAGGACCTGACGCACCGCCTCGAGGCGCCGTCGGCAGCGCACTGGCTGGGCACCGACGACTTTGGGCGCGATGTCCTCTCGCGCGTGCTGTTCGGCTCGCGCGTGTCGCTTCGGCTGGGACTCGTGGCGGTCGCAGTGGCGCTGTTGTTCGGCGGCACGCTCGGCCTGCTCGCCGGATACTATGGCGGCTGGTTCGACCTGGTCGCCATGCGCGTCATGGACCTCATGCTCGCGTTTCCGTCGATCCTGATGGCCATCGTGGTCGTGGCGATCCTCGGACCGTCGCTCAACAACGCGATGATCGCGGTCGGCATCATGGCGGTGCCGCAGTACGCGCGGATCGTGCGTGCCTCGGTGCTGTCGGTGCGCGGGCTCGAGTACGTGCAGGCCTCGCGCGCGCTCGGGGCGGCCGACCCGCGCATCCTCGCCCGCGCGATCCTGCCCAACGTCGCCGGGCCGATCATCGTCACGGCGAGCCTGGGTCTGGCGACGGCGATTCTCGATGCGGCGGGGCTGTCGTTCCTCGGCCTCGGCGCACAGCCGCCGCTGCCCGAGTGGGGCTCGATGCTGTCGCAGGGTCGCGAACTGGTCCTCGTGGCCCCGTGGGTGCTGACCGCGCCCGGGGTCGCGGTGTTCCTCGCCGTGCTGGGGTTCAACCTGGTAGGCGACGCCCTGCGCGACCTGCTCGACCCCCGACGCACGTAGACAGGTCGAACCCGGCCTCGTGCTAGAGTGAATGCAATGACTTCCCACGCCCGATTCCAGCCGGTCGCGCCCGCGATCGTATTCGCCCTCGCGCTCGCCGCCACCTCGCCGGCGGCCAACGCGCAGACACGCTCCAAGTCCGCTGCACCCGAGCCGCGCGCCATCGCCGCCGCCGCGCAGGAAGCCTCGCTCCGTCATTACCTGCAGGGCCTGATGCTCGAGAACGAGGGCGACCTTGCCGGCGCCATCGAAGAGGTCGGCCGTGCGTTTGCGTTCGATCCGTCCGCCCCCGACCTGGCCGTCAAGCTCGCCGACTTGTCATTGCAGGCCCACAATCCCTCGGCGACGCTCGACTTCGCGCGGCGCGCGACCGCACTCGGCGACACGACCGGGCGGGCGCGCCTGCTCGCAGGGAACGCGCTCGCCTCGATGGGCCTGGTCCGCGAATCGCTCAACGAGTTCGAGCGCGCCACCCGCGAGGACTCGACGCAGGCCGCCGCGTGGCTCGGCCTGGGCCGCGCCCGCGAGGAGACCGGCGACGAGGAGGGCGCGGCCGAGGCGTTGCGCCGCGCCTGGGCGATCGCGCCGACCGATATCGAGACCGCATGGCGGTTGGCCGGGCAGGAGGCGCGGCTGGGCCACTACGGCGCGGCCGACAGCCTGCTCGACCAGGTGGAAGACGTGGCGCCGCGTCTGCCAGGGGTCGCCGCGACGCGCGGCTGGATCGCCGAGCGCCAGGAGCGCTACCCCGATGCGGCGCGCGCCTACGAGGCGCATCTGCGGCAGTTCCCGGCGGACATGCGCGTGCGCCGGCAACTGCTCCAGGTCTACGCGCGCATGGACGACCGCGTGGGCGTGCGCCGCGAGGCCCAGCTCGTGCTGCGCGACCAGCCTCGCGACCTCGACGTGGCCCGCTTGCTCATCGCACTCGACATGCAGGAGGGGAAGAACGAGGAGGCCGCCGCGATCGCGCGCACGCTGCGCAGCGGCAATCCCGGTGACATCGAGGCCGGCGCGCTGGCGATCAACGTGCTCGCGTTCACCGGCAAGGAGGGCGAGGCGCGAAAGCAGGCCGACGCGCTGACCAAGGAAGCGCCAGGCGACTTCCGCGTGTGGCTGCTCGCCGCCGAGGCGTGGGCGGCCAAGGAGGCCGATGGCATGGGCGTGTCCGAGGCCGACAAGCGCTACGCGACGGCGGTGAAGGTGCGGCCCGACTCGCTGTCGGCGCACGTCGCGGTCGCGCGCTCGTACTCGCGCACGCATCGTTACGACGAGGCCGAGGCCGAGCTCAACGGCGCGCTCAAGCTCGCGCCGCGGGAGGGTGCGCTGTGGCTCGAGCTGGCGTTTGCGCACGAGCGGCAGAAGGACATCACTTCTGCCGAGGCGGCCGCGCGCAAGGCGCTGGCGATCGATCCGAAGAACCCGGAGTACCTGAACTTCCTCGGCTACCTGTTCGCCGATGCCAACGTGAAGCTGGCCGAGGCCGAGCCCCTGATCCAGGGAGCGATCGCAGCCGACCCCCGGAACCCGCATTACATCGACTCGCTGGGCTGGCTCTATTACCGCCAGGGCCGGCTCGAGGAGGCCAAGACCCAGCTCGAAAAGGCCCTCGAACTGTCCGGCGGGCACCCCGAAATCCATGCCCATCTCGGCGACGTGTACCGCGCCCTGGGTCGGACCGCCGATGCCAAGTCACAGTACGAAAAGGGGTTACAGCTTGATCCCACGAGCGATGACCTGACCCGCCGGCTCAAGGAGGTCCGCTGAGCCGGCGGGTCCGTCAATTCGGCGGGAACCCCTTGCGGGACGGGGGAGTACCACGCTCCGACAAGGCCGGCCATGACGCCTGATCCACGGCCCGACCCGCCCGCCCCGGTCCTGTCCTTGTCGGACGAGGACCTGATGGCGAAGGCGGCGACGGACGACACGAAGGCGTTCACGGAACTCGTGCGGCGTTACCAGTCGCGTGTCATGCGCCTCGTCAGTCGCCTGCTGAACGATCGCATCGTGTCGGAGGACCTGGCCCAGGAAGTGTTCGTTCGGGTTCACCTGCATCGCAGGAACTACCGGACGGGATCGAAGTTCTCGACCTGGCTGTTCACCATCGCAGCCAACCTGGCCAAGAACGAGATCCGCCGCCGCAAGCGGCGCAAGAACTGGACGAGTCTCGACGAGATGCAGGAGAACCTGCAGGACGCCTCCATGCAGTTCGCGGATCCCAAGGCGAACAAGGAGATCGACCTCGAGCGCGAGCAGCTTTCGGGCGTCGTCGGCGCGGCCATCGCGACGCTGCCCGAGCGGTACCGGGTCGCGCTTGTGCTGCGCGACATCGATGGATTGGCGTACGAGGAGATCAGCCAGATCCTCAAGATTCCGGGCGGCACGGTTCGTTCACGCATCAACCGCGCGCGTCTCATGCTCAAGCGCAAGCTCGAGCCCACGTATCGACGGGAAGCCCTCGAATGACCGCTTGTGAACGCGCAGAAGACCTGTTCGGCCGCGCCTGGGACGATGAACTGACCGTCGCCGAGCGCGACGGCCTCGAAGC
>JANOEH010000198.1:0-15459 GCA_031413115.1 Candidatus Eiseniibacteriota bacterium
ACGGCCGTGATCGGCGCGACGACGATGATCTTCTCGATCATCCTGCTGCTGCAGAAGGACATGCCGGACTTCTCGCTCGACCTGCTCGAGCCGCGCGTGCTGCTCGGCCTGATCATGGGCGGGGCGACGATCTACTGGTTCTGCGGCGCCTCGATCCAGGCCGTGACCACGGGCGCGTATCGCGCGGTCGAGTTCATCAAGCAGAACATCAGGCTCGACCGCGAGGCCGCGTCGATCGAGGACTCGAAGAAGGTGGTCGAGATCTGCACGAAGTACGCGCAGGCCGGCATGTTCAACATCTTCATCGTGATCTTCTGCCTGACGCTGGCGTACGCGTTCTTCGACCCGATCTTCTTCGTCGCCTACCTGATCTCGATCGCGATCTTCGGGCTGTACCAGGCCATGTTCATGGCCAACGCCGGCGGCGCGTGGGACAACGCGAAGAAGATCGTCGAGGTCGAGCTCAACGAGAAGGGCACCCCGCTGCACGACGCGACCATCGTCGGCGACACCGTGGGCGACCCGTTCAAGGACACGTCTTCGGTGGCGCTCAACCCGATCATCAAGTTCACCACGCTGTTCGGCGTCCTGGCCGTCGAGATGGGCGTGCACAACCCCGGCGTGACGCGCCCGATCGGCGTCGTGCTCGCGCTCATCGCGCTGTTCTTCGTCTATCGCTCGTTCTACGGCATGCGCATCTCGACCGGCGGCGTGACCCGCGCCGGGGAGCAGAAGGCGGCCTAGCTACTGCGCTGGCGCGCCTTGCGCGCCAGGCAGGGCGAGCTCTGCGGGGACCGGACGCGCACGCGACCGGTCCCCGTCGTCTTGCGGGCCGCACCCACGCGGAGGATCCATGAGCCTGGAACAACGCCTCACCGACGACATGAAGGACGCCATGCGGGCCAAGGACGAGCTGAAGCTCTCCGTGATCCGCATGATCCGCGGCCAGATCCTGCTGGAGAAGAAGAAGGGCACCGGCGTGACCGAGGTTCCGGACGAGGTCGTCGTGGGGCTCGTGCGCGGTCATGCCAAGCGCCTCAAGGAGTCGATCGAGGCGGCTCGCGGCGCCGGCCGCGAGGACCTGGCGGGCCAGGCCGAGAAGGAGCTGGTCATCGCGCAGGTCTACCTGCCGGCCGAGGCGCCCGACGAGGAAATCGTTGCGCTGGTCGCTGCCGCCGTCGCACAGACCGGCGCGACCGACATGAAGCAGGCCGGCGCCGTGATGAAGATCGTCATGGAGCAGGTCAAGGGACGGGCCGACGGAAAGCGCGTGCAGGAGTTCCTGCGCCGCGCTCTCGGCGCCTGAGGCCCGCGTGTCCGCCCGCCCGATCGAGGGTTTTCTCGAGCTCGCACCGGTTCCGCTCGGCCTGCCGGTCGAGGAGGTCGAGCGCCGGCTCGGCCCCGCCTCGCACGTTCTGACCAAGGACGAGCGCCCCATCGGCTTCCAGTATCCCGACCGCGGCGTGTGGCTCGTCGCCGAGGAGGGCGCGATCGTCTCCGTGTCGTTCCTCACCGGCACCGCCGACGAGGGGGGCGCGAAGTTCACCGGCACGCTGCCCGGCGGCTTGAGCGTCGACGATGCACCGGAGCGTGCGCTCGCGACCTACGGCGCGCCCGATCGCATCCAGGAGATCCCGCTGTCGCGCCCGCCGCGAGCGCGCATGATCCTCTCGTTCTACGACCTCGCGGCCCCCGCGACGGTCACGTTCGCGGTGCGCAGCGAGTCGCCGACGCGCTTCGACCGCATCGTCCTCGCGCGCCGGCCATGAGCGCCGGCCGCACGGTGCTGCGCCGCAGTTCGCTGCTTGCGCTCGTGCTGGCGGGCTCGGGTCTCGGCGACGCGCTGGGCGGACTGTGGGCGGTCTTCGACTGGCGGGGCGTGAGCGCCTTCATGGCGGGGGCGATCCCGGATTGGAGCGCGGTCGGCCGGGCCGCGCGGCACGGACTCGCCGACGACGCGCTGCGCCAGCTGTGGGCGAACCTGGGGACGGCACTCGTCGCCCTCGGGGCAACCCAACTGGTCGCGGCCTGGTGGGTGCGGCAGGGGTGTGCCGAGGGCTTCGCGCTGGCGCGGCTGGTCGGCGCGACGCTGGTGCTGGCGGGATTGTTGATGGCGGGGCCGGGGGGGCAGCTCTCGTCGCTGGCGACCGAGGCGGCCCGGGGTGCGCTGATCCTGGGGCTGGCCGCCTGGGCGACGTCGGGGGACGAGCGAACCGCCCGCGACGCGCCTGCAGGGACCGGCTCGCGACCGTCGGCCGGAGCCTAGCGGCGCTTCTGGCCGGCCTTCTTGCGGGCCTTGGCCTTGTCCTTCAGCTTCTTCTGCGTCTGCTTCGCCTTCTTGCGGCGGAGCCGCATCTTGTACGCGGTCATCAGGCTCTCCTCGTGGGGCGGCCGCCTGGGGCGGGCACCGGACGGACGACAATTCGGGACACCGGGTCCCGCGCACTGTACCGGGGCGGGTGCCGGCGCGCCAAGCCTCATTTGACCGCCCTCCGGGCGCCCTCCATACTCGCGGCGTGATCGCCCGCGCACGCCGCCTCCTGCTCGTGGTCCTGCTTGCGCTGGGCCCGCTCGCCGTTGCGCTTCCGGCCGATCGGGGGACCGCCGTCGCCCAGGTCGCCCTTTCGCCGCCGCGACCACGCTCGGATGACGTCGAGGTCCTCCGCCGGGCCGCCCTCGCCGCCCCGGGCAACCCCGTCGCGTGGCGGACCTATGGGCTCAGCCTCATGGCCCGTGACACCGTCGAGGACCGCATTCGCGCCCGGCGCGTGCTCGAGCACGCCGTCAACCTGTCGCCGCGGGACATCGACCTCCGCATCGCGCTTGCCGACCTGTACACGCGCCAGAACTACCTTACGCTGGCGCGCCGCCAGCTACGCGCCGCGCTGGCCAACGACGCCGCGAGCGGGCCGGCTTACACGCGCCTCGGCCGCCTCGCGCTGCGCGACTGGCTCAAGTTTCAGCGCCCCGGTTCGCTCGAGGCCGCGCGTCGCTACTGGCAGGACGCGGCACGGCGCGGGCCCACCGAACCGGAACCGTGGCTCGGTCTCGGCGTGCTCGCCCTGCTCGACGGCGACGCCGCCGGCGCGGTCGCGGCCGGACGCGAGGTGCGCAGCAAGGCCCGTTCGCTCACGACGCTGCAGCGCGGCGAGGCGTACCTGCTCGAGGGAGCGGGCTCGTACGGGCTGGGGTGGCCCGCCGCCGCCGACTCGGTGTTTCGCGCCGCGTTGCCGCTGCTCGCCGGCCCGATCCGCGACCACCTGCTCGACATCACGCCGGCGGCGACGGTCGAAGACACGGCCGCCTACGGACGGCTCACCGACTCCGGCGCGCGAAGCCGCTTCCTGGCCACGTTTTGGAAGAGTCGCGACCCCGACCTGACGACGTCGTGGAACGAGCTCCAGCTCGAGTTCCTGTCGCGCGGCGCGCTCGCCTACTTCCTGTTCTACGACGCGAAGTTCCGCTCGTGGGACGTGCGCGGCAACTTCTTCGTGCGCTACGGGCCGCCCGACTCGACCGACTACAACCCGCCGAACACGACGGCCGGCCCGCTGTCCTACCAGCCGATGACGATGAACCGGCTGATCTGGCACTACCGCGCACTCGGCTTCGGCGTGCTGTTCGAGGAGCAGTACCTGAACCAGCGCTACGACGTGCCGTGGTCGCAGGAGTCGGAGATCGACTTCTCGCCGCGGCCGGATTCCCTCGATCGGCGCATTGCCGAGGGCAGCACGACCACCGCCGGGCGCGGTACGTTCCGCACCGTGCTGCCCAATCGCATCCGGCTCGAGGGCGTCGTGCAGGCAGCGCTGTTTCGCCGCGTCGCGGGCTTCGATCCGCGAACCTCGACGGCGCCCGCGATGCTCATGGGCGGCGGCGGGGGGCCGCAGGGTCGGCTCGAGCTGTACGTCGCGGTGCTCGGCGGCGAGGCGGCGAACCTGTTGTCCCTGGATGCCGTCGTGCTGCGCGATGTGACGTTCGAGGAGGTGGCGCGGGCGCACACCAAGCGCTACGCGTGGTGCCGCAGTGATTCGGTGCAGGTGGCGCAGTTCAATTTCGACCTGCCGGCGGGGGACTACGTCGTCGGCATCGCGGCCAACGACTCGATCCGCGGCGCCGCCGGCGCGTGGCGCCTGCAGGTGCGCGTGCCGCCGAACGTTCCGGGCCGGATCGAGTTGTCGGACCTGGAACTTGCCTGTGCGCGCGGCGAGGGTCCTCCCGACGATCCGTTTGCCAAGCTCGACGGTACGATCGTGCCCGACCCCCAGCGCCGCGTGGCGCGCGACCAGCCGTTCGGCGTCTACTTCGAGATCTACAACCTGGTGACCGACGCCGCCGGGAGATCGCGCTTCATGTTCGAATACGAGATCCGCTCGACCCGCAAGGACGGCCGGCCGTTCTTCCTCAAGGCGGTGAACCCGCGGCGCAATGATCCGATCGTGAGCGTCGAGCGCAGCGACGCCGTCGAGGGGCGGGCGCGCTTCCAGTACGTGACCGCGAACCTGGCGGAACAGGCGCCGGGGCCGTACCGCATCGAGGTCGCGGTCGTCGATTCGCTCACCGGTTTCCGCACGGTGCGCGGGCTCGACTTCGAGCTGGTGCGTTAGGGGGACTGCGCGGCCTCCGCGAGCACCGCCAGCAGTGCGTCGTGCACGTGGCCGTTCGATGCGGCGGTCTGGACCGGGTCGACGCCGACCGCTCCGCCCGCGAAGTCCGTGACGCGCCCGCCCGCCTCCTCGACGATCAGGATCCCGGCCGCGACGTCCCAGGCGTGCAGCTTTGCCTCCCAGAACAGGTCGAGCCGGCCGCATGCGACGTAGGCGAGGTCGAGCGCCGCCGAGCCCAGCCGGCGCACGCCGCGCAGGCGCGGCAACAGCGGCGCGAACCAGCGCAGCGTCTCCGCGGGGTGATCCATCACGTCGTAGGGAAAGCCGGTGCCGCCGAGGGCGCGGTCGAGCGTGAGCGCCGGGCTGACGGTGATCGGCGTGCCGTTGAGCGTGGCGCCCCCTCCGGCGCGGGCGGCGAAGCACTCGTCGCGCATGGGGTCGTAGAGGACGCCGAGGGCTCGACGCCCGTGGGCCTCAAGCCCGATCGAGACGCAGAAGAACGGCAACCCGTGCGCGAAGTTCGTCGTGCCGTCGAGCGGATCGACCACCCAGCGATAGGGCGAAGCGTCGCCGGCCGTGCTGCCCGACTCCTCGGCGAGCACGGCGTGTCCGGGGAAGCGACGGCGGAGCGCCTCGAGGATGAGCGCTTCGCTGGCGCGGTCGTAGGCGGTGACCAGGTCGATCGCGCCCTTGAGCTCGATCGCGCCGCCCCTGCCGAAGCCGTCGCGCAGCAGCGCACCGGCGTCGCGGGCGATGGCCACGGCGTCGTCGAGCCACGCGGCCGGGACGGCCGGCCCTTCGGCGGCGCGGGTCAGAACGAGCCCCGCGCGCGCGACGGGCAGATCGCATTGTAGGCGCAGTAGCCGCAGGCGCCGTACGACGGCGTGGGGGCGAACTCCCGGGCGCGAATCCCCGTCGCCGCCGCGGCCACGGCATCGACCGCCGCTGCGCGGTCCTCGACGCCCGAGGCGGCGCGGCCGACGACGCCGGTCGCGACGTAGTGCAGCTCGACCGCGACCGGGGGCGCGGCCGTGGCGGCCCAGGCCAGCGCGTAGAGCTTGAGCTGCAGGCTCTTTGCCGCGCGCTCGTCGGCCACGTCCTGCGCGGTGACGGCGCTCGACTTGAAGTCGACGATGACGGCGCCTTCGCCACGCACGTCGACGCGGTCGAAGCGCCCGCGCACGACCGTGTTCCCGAGCGTGAGCTCGAACGGCGCCTCGACCGCAGCGGGGGACGACGGCTGCGCCAGCTCGCGCTGATAGAACGCGCGGATCGCGGCCTCGCCCTGGCGTCGACGCTCCTCCTCGTGCTCGCGGGTGATGAAGCCTTCGCCGGTCCACGAGCGTTGGAACAGGCGGACGAGACCCTCCTCGTCGAGCGGCCAGCCCTCGCGGCGGTGCACGTAGAAGTCACGAATCGCGTTGTGCAGCGCCAGCCCGTAGCCGACCGAGTGGTGCGGCAGCAGCGGCACCGCGAGCACGTGCGCAAACTTGTACTTGAGCGGGCAGGTCCGGTAGTCGTCGATCTGGCGATGCGACAGCACGAGTCGCGCATCCGTGGGCAGCGGCGCCAGCTCGACGGCGAGCGCGGCCGGTCGCGCCTGGTGACGGCGCACCGCGTCGAGTGCGGCCGAGCGCGCGGCGGTCGGGTCGGCCAGCGGCCGGTCGAGCGCCTCGAGCACGAAGGGCGAGGTCTTCCAGCGCCGCGGCCCGCCATGGTTGCGCGCACTCGACAGCCACAGTTCCTCGCGGGCGCGTGTCATCGCGACGTAGAACAGGCGGCGCTCCTCCGCCCGGTGGACATCGCCGACGGGCGGCCCGGCGGGCAGGAGCGCGTCGGGAAAGGGCAGCGGCTCGCGGCGGTTCACGCCCGGGAAGTGGTTCGCCTCGAGGCCGACCAGGAACACGACCGGGAATTCGAGCCCCTTCGCCTTGTGGACGGTGAGGATGTGCACCGCGTCGTCGTCGAGGTCGGCCTCGGCGGCGCGCGGGTTCTCGCCGGCGGCGCGTACCAGCGCCAGGTGGCGCACGAAGTCGGGAACACGATCGCGCTCGGCCAGCGCGGCGTAGCCGCGGACCACGTCGAACAGACGCGCGAGGTTGCGCACCTGCTCGTCGGCCTCGGCGGTGCCGGCGGCGGCGAGGCGGGGCAGGAGACCAGTGACGTGCAGAAGGCGATACAGCGTCTCGCCCGTGCCGTGGCGCAGGGCGAAGGTGCGCAGCTCGTCGAGATGAGCGACGAGGGCACGGAGCGCCTCGTCGGTGGCCGCGCTCCAAGGCGATTCATCGTCCCCGTCGTCGACTTCGCCGCGCGCTCGCGCGGCGAGCAGCGTGCGGGCTTCGTCCTCGAGCCCGCGGTGGCGGCGGCGGGCACGACCCGACAGACGCGCCAGGTCGAGCGGCGGCGCTCCGTACAGCGGGCTCGTGGCGGTGAACCAGAACGCGCGATCGTCGCCCGGGTCGGCCAGCAGCGCGAGCGCGTCGAGGCATGCCTCGACCTCGGCGCGCTCGAACAGGCCGCCGCCGCCGGCAACTCGGCAGGGCACCCCGAGGGCGGCGAGCGCCTGGGCGACCGGCAGTGCGGCGGCGTGGCGGCGCACGAGCACGGCATGGTCGCCGAGTGCGCGCCGCCCGGAGGCGACCGCGGCGGCGATCCGCTCGGCCAGCGCGTCGGCCTCGGCCGCGGGCGTGTCGAAGGCAAAGTCCTCGACCGACGGGCCCTCGGGCATGGCGCCCGCGGCGACGAGGCGCTTGTCGACGCCGGCCCTGACCTCGAGGCGCTCGGGATCGTTGTGGCGGATCAGCCGGTAGGCCGCGTCGAGGATCAAGCGCGTCGAGCGGTAGTTCGCGGTCAGCACCGTCGTCGTCGCGTCGGGATAGGCATCGCGAAAGCCGAGGATGTTCGAGATCGCCGCACCGCGGAAACGATAGATGCTCTGGTCGTCGTCGCCGACCACGGTGAGGTTCGGCTGCTCGCCGGCAAGGGCGCGCACCAGCGCGAACTGCGCGGTGTTGGTGTCCTGGAACTCGTCGACCAGGATCCAGCGATAGCGGCGACGCAATTCCTCGCGCACCGCCGGATGCTCGCGCACCAGGCGCAGGGACCCGGTAAGCAGTCCCGCGAAGTCGACCAGCCCGGCCGCGGCGAGCAGCTCGCGCGACTTCGCGTACACCGCGGCGAGCTCGGCCCACAGCGCGGCGCGCTCGGCGCGGGATTCGTCCTTCGTCTGCTCCGCTGCAATCGCCTCGGCGGCGGCGTAGGCGGCGTAGACCGCGGGGGAGACGTCCTCGTCGGCGAGCCGTCCGAAGTGCTTCACCATCTCGCGGAGGTGGCGCGTCGGGTCGCCGAGCGGGCGCAGGTGCGCCAGCGGCAGTTGCCACAGGCGCTCGCGCAGGAACACGACGGACTCGGCCTCGGTCAGGACACGCACGTCGCCCGGCAGGCCGAGCAGCATGCCGAACTCGTCGAGCAGGCGGCGGCCGAAAGCGTGGAACGTGGCGAGCGTGGCGTCGGCATACCCGAACGGCACCAGTTGATCGACGCGCTCCTCCATCTCCTGCGCGGCCTTCTCGGTGAAGGTGAGGGCGAGGATCTCGGCCGGGCGCGCGCGACGCGAGGCGATCAGCCAGGCGATCCGGCGGGTGAGCACGCGCGTCTTCCCGGTGCCGGCGCCGGCGAGGACGAGCTGCGCGCCGTCGCCGAAGGTGACCGCGGCGCGCTGGGCGTCGTTGAGGTCGGCGAGGAGTTCGTCGGCGGCGGCGGTTGTGGTGGATTCGATCGGGCTCACGGGCGGACGCTAGCAGACGCCCGGGACCGCTGCTACAGTGCGCCCATGATGCGCCGCATGGATGCCGCCCTCGTCGCGACCTGCGCGATTGCCGTCGCGCTCGCCGTCGCGGCGATCGGTTGCGGGCGCGCGCCCGCCGAGTCCGGCGCGGGCGGCACGATCACGCTTGCGCTGCGCGACTCGTTCGCCACCTTCGATCCCGCGTTTGCATGGGATCCCGAGCAGACTCCGTACCTGCGACTCGTCTACGAAGGCCTGGTCGCCTTCGACGACTCGGGGCGCGTCGTTCCCGCGTGCGCCGAGCGCTGGCAGGTCTCCGACGGCGGGCGCACGGTCCGCTTCGAGCTGCGTCCGGGCCTGCGCAACGCGGGCGGGGCGGCGATCGGCGCCGAGGACTTCGCGCGCGGCCTCGTCCGGCTGTTCCGCGCAGGCGCGCTGCGCTCGCCCGGCGCGCCGCAGTTTGTCGCGCTCGCCGGTGCGCTCCAGCAGGGAACCCGCCGCGCGCCGCCGCTCGGCGTCGAGGCGCCCGATGCGCGCACGCTCGTCCTGCGCCTGGCGTGGCCCGATCCGTTCCTGCTCGAGAAGCTGGCGCAACCGCGCTACGCGCTCCCCCTGCGCGACAGCGCGATCGTGGAGACGAACGGCCCGTATCGCCTCGAGCGCGCCGTGGGGGCGTACGTGTTCGTGCGCGATCCGGCGTGGGGCGCCGGCCTTGCCGCCGCCGACGCGCGCCGGTTGCGTGCCGGCACGCTCGACACGATTCGCGTCCTCACCGGCCTGCCGGCGCGCCGCGCGCTGCTCGGGCTGGAGAGCGGTCGCATCGATCTGTTGTGCCCGCCGCCGCTCGAGTTCCGCGACCGGCTGCTGCGCACCGACACGTTCGGGCATGTCGAGGCGCAGGCGGACCCGCCGCAAGTCTGGCACCTCGCACTCAATGCCGAGGTCGCGCCCACCGCGCGCCGCGAGGCGCGACGCGGGGTCGCGCTGGCCCTCAACCGCGCGCGCCTGTCCGAGGTGCTGGGCCCGTGGGTGATGCCGTGGCGCGCATTCACCTCGGAGGCCACGCCGGGCGCGGCCGAGGCACCCGGCTACGATCCGGACCGCGCCCGGGTGTCGCTCGAGGCGGCGCGATACTTCACCGGCATCCGCCTCCCCGTGGCCGTGCCCCGGGGGAGCGCGACGGCGGCCGGGCTCGAGGCCCTGGCGCCCGCCCTCGCGCGGGGTGCGGTGCAACTCGAGACCGTCCCCCTGCCGCGCGATCGCTGGAGCCGCGAGGCGGCGATCCGACGGGGGGCCGAGGCCACGATCCTGCCCTGGCAGGCCCCGTCCCACGACGGCATCGACGAGTTGGCGGCGCTCTACCTGAACCGCGGTCTGGAGTCCGGGTGGGGGGGGAGCTGGGCGCGCTACCGGCCCGGGCCCGAGCTCGACAGCCTGCTCCTGCGCGGCCTGCGGGAGGCCGATCCGGTGGCCCGGGGGGCCCTCCGCGATCGCGTGGGGACGCTCCTGGCGGGCGATCTGCCGCTGGTTCCGCTCGCCCGGGTGGGTGAGACCGTGGTTTTTCGCCGGGAGCTCTCGGGGGTTCGTTTCCACCCCCGCGAGGGGCTCGACCTGGGTTCAATCCGGCGTCTTTCGGTCTCGCCGTCCTTGACAGGAAATCGTTGACTCCCTTAGACTTCGCGCGTGTGATCGCTCCCTCGATCGCCCCGTCCCTCGACCGTTTTTCGATCTGAACATTCGAAACCGCCGCCCTCCGGCTTCGAAAGCGCCATCGCGTCATCTCGATCCGACGATCCGCACGGTACCGACCGACTCAGAGCCCGCAGGAGAGCCCGATGCTTCCGTCCACGCACCCGCGCGTTCGCCTTCTCCCCCGCCTTGCACTCGGAATCCGGATCGGCTCGACCATCGCCGCCGCCGTCGCCTGTTCTCTGGCGACGCCGGTGTCCGCCGATGTCGTGCGCACCTTCACCTTCTCGCCCCACGATGTCGGGATCGAGCGCTCCGTGGACGGGGTTCGCGTGAGCATTGCCGGCGGCGTGCCCATGGGATCGCCGGGGCGGCCCGAGTTCCCGGCCGTGCCCGCCTTCATCGAACTCGGCGAGGGCGAGCGGGTCGAGAGCGTCACGTTCGAGGTGGCTAACTGGCTCCCGGTCTCGATCGGCGCCGGTCGGATGCGCACCGCGGCGGCATTCTCGCCCGGGCTTCCCGTCTCGGTCGTCGCCGCCGACGCCGCGCTCTACGCCGCCGATGCCTGGTTCCCGCTCGAGGCCGGCCTGCGCGGTCCCGGCGGTGGCCTGCGCGGTCGCAATCTGGCGACCGTCGCGCTGCAGCCGGTGCGGGTGCGCCCCGCCTCGGGTGCTATCGAGGTGGCGAGCTCGATCACCGTGCACGTGCACACCGCGTCGGACTTCTCCGCCGACCGCCTGGTGCGCCGCCGCGTCGTCGCCGAGTGGGAAGCCGAGTTCGCGTCCGTCGGCGCACGCTTTGGTCGGGGCGCCGAGGCGCTTCGTCCCGCCGCCGGCAGCGCCGCGCGGATCGAGTCGGTGAACGATCGCAAGCTCGCCTCGGGCGGCGGCGGCTTCGCGCCCAGCGTCGTGCCGAGCGTCGAAGGCAGCGCCGTCCAGTACCTCATCATCACCAACGCCGCCATGCAGGCCGAGATGCAGCGGCTGGCCGACTGGCGCACGCGCACCGGCGTGCCGACGGTCGTGCGCACCGTCGAGTTCATCCAGGCGAACTATCCGTACGGCTTCGACCTGCAGGATCGCCTGCGGCGCTTCGTGCGCGAGGCCTACGAGCAGTGGGGGATCACGCACGTCCTGCTCGGCGGCGACACCGACGTGATCCCGCCGCGTTACGGGCGCACCACGTTCTTCGGCGGCGCGTACATCCCGACCGACCTCTACTATTCGGATCTCGACGGCAACTGGAACGCCGACGGCGACTCGCTGTTCGGCGAGGCCTACGTCGAGCTGGCCAACCCGGGCGACGGAACGAACCTGCTGCCCGAGGTCTACGTCGGCCGCGCGCCGGTCACCACCGCCTTCCAGGCCAAGACGTTCGTCGACAAGGTGCTGCAGTACAGCCGGACGCCGGTCGGTGACTACGAGGATCGCATCGTGCTCGCGGGCGAAGTGCTTTTCCCGCAGGACTGGGTGCCGCCGGCCAGTATCTCTCTCGACGGTGCGCAGGATTGCGAGTCGGCGATCAATCGCGTCTCGCCCGAGATGCAGATTCGGCGCATGTACGAGAACTACCTGCCGTTCGAATCGCTCGGTGCCCTCCGGCTGACCCGCGCTGCGCTGCTCGACACGCTCGAGCGCGGCTGGGGCTTCTTGCACCACGTCGGTCACGGCTATCGCAACTCGATGTCGGTCGGGGATGCGGCGATCACCAATCCCGACGCCGACCAGCTGACCAACGGCAACCGACTGTGGGTCCTCTACTCGATCAACTGCACTTCGAATGCGATCGATTTCGCGTCGCTCGGCGAGGCGTTCATTCTCAACCCGAACGGCGGCGCGGTGGCCAACATCGGCTCGACCCGCGAGGACTTCCCGGTCACGGGGCGCAGCTACCAGGACGAGTTCTACAGCCTGGTCTTCCAGGACAAGGTGGAGACGGTCGGCGAGGCGTTCGCCCGCCAGAAGTTTCCGTTCATCGGCCTGGCGTTCTACGACAATACTCACCGCTGGACGCAGTTCACACTCGAACTGCTCGGCGACCCGACGATGCCGATCTACTGGCGGAAGCCGCCCGCGCTTGCCGTCACGGCGCCGGCGACAGTGTCCCTGGCCGAGACCACGTTCACGGTCCACGTCGAGGCCCTGGGTAGTCCGGTCGACACCGCGCGCGTCTGCCTGCTCAAGGCGGGCGAGGAGTACGAGGTGGTCGAGACCGACGCCGCAGGCAACGCGACGCTGCACGTGCGGCCCGAGACGACCGGTCCCGCTTTCCTCACCATCAGCGCGTCGGGTACCCGGGTGTATGAAGGCACGGTGACTTTCACCACGACGGGCGGCACAGTCCTGGTGCAGAAGGCCGCCAATCGCCTGGTCGATGACGACGCCATCGGCGGAACGATCGGCGCCGCCGACGGCGCCGCCGACGCCGGGGAGCTCATCGACTGGACCCTGCCGATCACGAACTCCGGCGGGGCCACCGCCGGCACGGTGACGGCCAGCCTGTCGTCGGCCAGCCCGTACGTCACGGTGGTCGATGCTGCGACCTCGTACGGCACGATCTCTTCCGGACTCACCGTGCCGGGCACGCCGTTCCGGGTGCAGGTCGCCGAGAACGCACCCGACGGCACGGAGGCCCTGTTCCAGCTCGACATCTTCGCGGGGGCGGCGCACTGGGTCGACTCCTTCCGCCTGCCGATCCGCGGTCCGAACCTGGTCCACTTCTCGAACCAGGTGGTCGACAACGGCACGGGCGGCACGGCGGGCAACAGCAACGCCCGCCTCGACGTCGGCGAGACCGTCGACCTGCGGGTTCGCCTGCGCAACATCACGACGGGCACCGCCCGGGCGGTGAACGCGACGCTGGCGAGCAGCACGCCCGGCGTGAGTATCGGCCTGGCGGCCGCTTCGTTCGGCGACATCGCACCGAACGCGACCGCGACCTCGACGGCGTTCCGCGTCACCAACGCCTCGGCGCCGGACCCGCGCTTCACGCTCACGGTGACGGACGCGTACGGCGTGCGCTTCGTTCAGGAGCTGGACATGATCGTCCCGGGTGGTGTCACGGGGCTGGTCGGCACCGGTGCGGCGTCGTCGATCACGCTGGTCTGGAAGAAGTCGGCGAGCGCCGACCTGAGGGGCTACAACATCCATCGCTCGAGCCTGCTGGCCGGACCGTACACGCAGCTCAACGCGATTCCGACCGATCGCACCGCGGTGTACGTCGATGAGAACCTGCCGTCGTTGAGCCGGTTCTACTACCAGATCTCGGCCGTCGACTCCTCGGGCAATGAATCGGGCCTCTCGGCCGCGGCTTCGGCGTCGACGAATCCGCCGCTGGCGGCCGGCTTCCCGCTGGTGACCGAGCGCAGCATGCCGTCGTCACCGGCGATCGGAAACATCGACAACTCGAGCGACTCGTCGTACGAGATCGTCGTCGGCTCGAACGTGCTGTGGGCGTGGCACGCCGACGGCACGCCGGTGCGTGACGCCGACGGCACCGCGCGCACGAGCGGCGACTTCACGACGCTCGGCTCGTACTACGCGGCGGGGCCGACGATCTGCGACCTCGACAACGACGGGACATGGGAGATCGTGGCGCCGACCTGGGATGACAAGAAGCTGTACGTCTTCCGCGCCGACGGCTCGAACTTTCCGGGCTTCCCGGTGACCGTGGGCTCGAGCTCGTGGTCGACGGCGGCGGTGGGCAACATCGACGCCGACCCGCAGCAGGAGATCGTGTTCGCAAGCAACGACGCCAAGTTCTTCGCCTACGACTCGGATGGCACCGAGGTGATCGACGGCGATGCGAATCCCGGGACGATCGGCGTGTTCAGGACGCTCGGGACCTCGACGTTCAACTACGCGAGCCCGGCGCTGGCGGACCTCGACAACGACGGCCGCCTCGACATCATCATGGTGACGGCCGACGGCCTGATCAACGCATGGAAGGGCGACAGCACGAGCGTCGCTGGCTTCCCGGTGAACATGTTCGCCGGCGGCTCGGGCTCGGCCTCCGTGGGCGACATCGACGGCGACGGCCAGGTCGAGATCGCCGTCGTCTCGACCGGCGGCAAGCTGTGGGTCGTCAACCCGAACGGGACGAGCCAGGTGGGCTTCCCGATCACGGGCCTGTCCACCAGCGGCAACTCCAAGTCGTCCACCCCGGCGCTCGCCGACATGGACGGCGACGGGCAGCGCGACATCGTGATCAACACGCAGAACGGCCTGGTCAGGGTGTACAAGGGCAACGGCGCGCTGATCCCGGCGTGGACGAACGTGCGCTACTCGTACCCGTCGCTGGCGTCGGAGTCGTCGCCGGTGGTCGCCGACATCGACGGCGACGGGCAGAACGAGGTGCTCATCGGCGGCGAGGATGGAAACCTCTACGCATTCGACAACGACGGCACGCTGATGGCGGGCTTCCCGATCCGCGTCAACGGTGAGATCCGCGGCACGCCGCTGGTGTGGGACATCGACCACGACGGGTTGACCGAGATCGTGCTCTGCGGCTGGGACAAGAACGTGTACGTCTGGGACTACCCGGGCGCGTTCAACCCCAACGGCGCGCCCGATTGGGCGATGTGGCGCCACGACAACACGCACCAGGGCCGCGTCGGCGCGGCGATCATCGTCGCTGCACAGGGGGTGGCCTTTGCCGCGGCTGACGCGCCGAACGCCGGCCTCGCGCTCACGTTCGTCCTGCCGCAGGCGGTCGATGCGGCCGGCTCGTACGACCTCTTCCGCGCTGCGGGGGACGGCCCGACGGGCGCGATCGCGAACGCGCTTCCCGCCGACTTCGCCCGCATCAGCGGCGACGCGCTGGCGGGCACGCCGGGCGCGCTCCTCGACTACGTCGACGTCTCGGCGCTGCCGGGGGTGGCGTATCGCTACCTGCTGGTGCGTCGTCCCGAGGCGCCGGGCACGGGCTTCGTCGGCTACGGTCCGTTCGCGGCGATGGCCACGAACGACGCGCCGGCGCTGGCGTTCCTCGGCAAGAGCTTCCCCAACCCGGTGCGGGCCGGCGATCGGACGACGATCGCGTTCGGCGTGCCCGGGGACGGTGACGCGACCGTGCGCGCGAGCATCAAGCTGTACGACGTGAAGGGCCGGGTGGTCCGCACGCTTGTCGATCGGGTCGTGCCCCCGGGCCGCTACCAGGCGACGTGGGACGGCGACGACGAACGCGGCGTGCGCGCTCCGGCCGGCGTCTACTTCTACGAACTCGTCGCCGGCGCCGCACGCCTGCGCGGCAAGACCCTGCTGCTCGGGAACTGAGCGGCGACCGATCGACCCCCGGCCCGGAGCGGCGCAGGTCGCTCCGGGCCGCCTTCGTCCAGGGAGGACCCGTCCGTGACTGCTGACTCCCCGCGCCCGGTTC